>JAEENG010000134.1 GCA_016283615.1 Treponema sp. | reverse complement strand
CAGGTTGTTTGCAGGCCAGTCGCTCATTGAAGACATAGAAGACTTTTCACGGGCAATCTGGAGACCTGAGTCACGGTTAGCATAGAATACACAGAGTTCTACAATGTTGTTGTTACCGCCGATGTACATACCGTTGTCACCAGCTCCAGTTACGTTGATACCGAAGAAGTGCCAGTAGTCACCGAAAATCTGGATACCGCGGTTAGAGTCAGAAAGTGATTCACCAGAGAAGTCAAAGATTACTTTGTTTGCTGAACCTGGTTCTGCCATTACATACTTCATTGCAGAAGAAGAACCGTTGTTTGAAGAAGAAATTGTAATCGGTGAAGAGAACTTGTAAGTTCCGGCCTTGATTACAACAGCAGCACCACCTGCAACTGAGTTGAGGGCAGATGTGATTTCAGAAGCAGAAGTACAGTAAATGTAGCTCTTGATCTGAGATTTGTTTGTAATTTCTGTAAGGCGTGAACGTGTACCTACACCGCTCTGTGTAGTTCCTGATGTGTTTGAAAGTCCGGAACCGCTTGAGCTTGAAGAAGAACCTGATGAAGAAGATCCAGATGAACTAGATCCGCTTGAAGATGAACCAGAAGAAGATGAACCGCTTGATGAAGATCCGCTTGAGCTTGAAGAAGATCCTGCAGCAGAAACATAGATTTCATAGATGCTGATTGCACTTCCTGAAGAGTAAACATAGTATGTTCCGCTCTTTGTTGTTGTGTAGCTAAGAAGAGTTGCAGATGTTCCTACAGAAACTGATTTAAGTACAGAAGAACCGTCAGAAAGCTGAAGAGTTCTTGTTGCACCTGCTTTAGCAACTACAGAAATTGTAGCACCTGAAGCAGCGTCAAATTTAACTGCACGGTATGTAGGTTTTGTTCCTGCAAAGCCACCCTTAAGGTCGAGAGCCTTTGTGTAGCTGTTTGAGTTGTAAGTCAAAGAACTGTTAACAATCTGAACAGGTTTGTCAGAAGAAGCGAGAACCTGGAATGAACCGTAAGTTGTGTTTGAAGTTACAGAACCTGTTGAAAGGCTTGTCGGCTTGAATGAAATTGCAGAAGAGCTTGAAGAAGAACTTCCAGACGAAGAAGATCCACTCGAACTTGAAGAACTTCCGCTTGAGCTTGAAGAACTTCCGCTTGTCTTTTCAATTGAGAATACGCGCATTGCGCTTGATTTTGAATACAGGTAGTAAGTTCCTGAAGCAGTTGCTGTATAAGAGAACTGGCTTGCAGAAGTTCCTACGTCAGCAGAAGCAACTACTTTGCTTCCGTTTGAGAACTGGAGTGTACGTGCAGAATTTGCGTTTACTACAGCCTTTACAGTGTCACCTGAAGAAAGTGATACTTTGAAAGCTCTGTAAGTAGCAGCAACACCGTCAGCACCACCGCCGAGGTCCCATGCTTTTGAATAGCTTGTTCCGCCGTATGAAGCAGAAGAAGAAACAACTTTTACAGTCTTGCTTGAAGTTGCAAGAAGTGTAAAATCACCGTAAGTTTGGTTAGATGAGATTGTTCCTGTTGAAAGGCTGGCAGCAGTAGAAGCTGCACGGTCCACAACTGCATCATCATCATAAGCTTTTTCACTTACGATACCTGCACATCCTGACAATACGAGTGTAGCAGCAAGAGCAACACCGGTCAGGATCTTAACTAAAGACTTTTTCATTTAAGTCCCCCTTTTTTATATAGCAGTGCATACGCACCGTTTATACAAGTTTTGGATGATGAGAAAACAGACAAAGCCGCCCCCGTATTTTTTACAGGAGCGGCCGTATATCAATTGTTATTTAGAAACTTTGATATAGTAGATATCAATTCCGCTGCCGGTAGACATGATGTTGTACCAGCCTGCAGAACCTGTGGTGAATGTGTAAACAGCTGCAGAAGAAGAAACTTCTTTTTTGCTTTCTACAGAACCGCCTGACTTAACGAGACCGAGATAGCGTCCGGCTGCACCAGCAGCATAAACTGTAACTGTGCATCCTTTTTCTGCCTGGAAACCAACTGCACGGTATGTGTTGTAAGAACCGCCGCCACCGAGAGCAAGTTTCTGTTTGAATGTTGTTCCATTTACAGTTACAGCTGAATATGGTGTAGAAACCGTTTTAGCAGATGTTGCATATACTGTGAATGAACCGCTGTTTGTGTTTGCAGTAAATGTTCCGTGTGAAAGGTTGTCAGCGTTGAAGATAATTGTACTGAATGTTGAAGTACTTGAACCTGAAGAACTTGAACTGCCTGAGCTTGAAGAAGTTCCGCTTACTGTAATTGCATAAACGTTCATTGCAGAAGATTTAGAATATACATAGTATGTTCCGTCAGCGTCTGCAGTGTAAGTATATGCTTTTGCAGTTGAACCTACATCACCAGAAGAAACAACCTTTGAGCCGTTTGTAATCTGGAGAGTGCGGGCTGAGTTTGCGTTGGCAATTACAGTGATTACAGCACCCTTTGAAGCAGTAAATTTAACTGCACGGTAAGTTGCCTTAACACCGTCTGCACCACCCTTCAAATCAAGAGCATTCTTGTATGTTTTTCCGCTTACAGTAACAGAGCTTGATTTTACGCTTACAGTCTTGCTTGAATTAGCGAGGATTGTAAAGCTTCCAACTGTTTTGTCAGCTGAGATTGTACCTGTAGAGAGGCTTGAAGCATCAAAAGAAGCAGACGTTGTTGAACCAGATGAAGTTCCTGAGCCGGAAGAAGATCCTGATCCAGATGATGAACCTGAACCTGATGAGCTTCCTGAGCCTGATGAACTTCCGGAACCAGAAGAGCTTCCAGAACCTGATGAACTTCCAGAGCTTGAAGAAGATCCAGAGCCTGAAGTATCACTTGTTCCTGTTGAAGGAGTTGTTGTTGATGCAGAGTTCTGTGCTGTTGTAGCACCAGTATATGACTGAAGTTTTGACTTTAATGTTTCGTCAATATCATAACTTGTATCTGCAGAAGAAGAGAATGTGTATTTGAAGTCACCGCCTTCAACACGACCTGCGTAAGTTGTTACTTTCTTTACAGCGTCTGTAGCAGAATCAGCTGTGTAAGAATACATAATTGAACTTGTATCAAAGTTGTTGTATGTATTTCCGCCCGAAGCAGATTTTACAGAAGATGGAACTGTAGAAGATTTGTTTGTAACAACATAAGCATCAAAGTCAGTTGTTGAAGAACCGCCATGATAAGCCGATCCGCCGTATGGAACAAAGAAGTAATTTCCTGTCATCTGGTTTCCGTAAGCCTTGATCATACCGCCTGCTTCTTTAGAGAATGTTGCGTTGTCGTTAGACTTGGTTGTTGTACCAGCATACAAGTCTGTACCCTGCATTGAAATCATCATTGGTTTCTTTGTGTTACGGAAGTAGTTAGATTCCATAAAGATAGAAGAACCAAGGCAGGCACCTGCACCATATTTTGCACAGCCGTCATAGTAGTTGTTGTAAACGTGTGCAGAATAGTAGCGTACACGCGGGTGACGTGAGTCTGAGTGATCATACCAGTTGTGGTGATATGTAATGTAAAGGCCTGATGTAGATCCTTCGCTCAAACCAAGAAGGTTACATTTTCCTGAATCCCAGAAGTGGTTGTAAGAGAATGTAACATATGTTGATTTTTTGCAGTCAAGGGCGCCATCACCTTTTGCCTGGTCTTTGTCTCCGCCCGGAGCACCATAGAACATATCGCAGTTATGAACCCAGACATTTTTACAATCCTGCTGGAGAGAAACATTGTCACCTTCTCCAGAGTCTACCATCATAAATCCGATGTTGGAAATTTCGATGAAATCAGCATTTTTAATGCGGATTCCCCAGCCGTAAGCTGTTGCATCAGAACCGATACCTTCAACAGTAATTCCGTTTGTAAGGTGTTTTGATGAACCTGAACCTGTAATCATCAGGTCGCCGGAAGTAAGAACAGAAGGATCTGTTACGCGTCCGATAAGACGGATACAGAGCGGGCGGTTATCATATCCTTTCTTGAAAGCATCAAGAATAGGCTGAAGTCCTGTGCATGATGTCTTATTTCCTTTTGAATCCGTTGTTACATCAAGTTTAACTGAATCCTTTGTAGAATTGTTGATGTTAAGAACAACAGCACCTGACTTGAGTGTACCGTCAGCATTGTAAGCACCAGGAACAGTTGAACCATAGAAAGCAAATCCAGAGCGATCCTGGTTTACAACGTTAACAGTTGCTGTAATTGTTGCACTTCCGGTAATTTTGATTGTGTGACTTCCGGCTTTAAGGCCAGGAATATCAACACGCCACTGATTTCCGATTTTACGTGTAAGGAGTGAATCTACAGCAGTTCCGTCACAAGTTACTGTGAAACTTGAACCAGATGCAGTCCAGATAACATAAGCGCTGTTGAGCCAGCCTTTAGCTGAAACAAAACCACTTCCTGAACCTGAGCCACTTGGCGTACCGCTGATTCCGCTGGAACCAACATAAGTAGCTCGACTGTTGAGGCTGGCTGAAGCTTTTGATGAGTCACCTTTTTCAGAATCAACTCCCAAGAGTCCAGAACAACCTGTCATTGCAAGTCCGCAAGCAAGAATAAGACCTGCAAAAGCAGCAACTGCTCTAACACTTTTTTTCATACTGACCTCCAAGTATGAATAAAGCCGCTCTGTCCATAGCGCTCCTCCGATTTAAACACTCAGACAGCAGACGGCAGATAAACTCCTCGTTAATAGTTAAGGCATTTATCTTTTTGTAATGAGGCTGCGGTTTAAAACAATTTCAATGCGATATACCGCAACGGATACAGTATTCTACTTCAAAAATAAAATGTTCAACTTACTTTTTGGATTATTCCGACATCTTGAAGATTATAAACGCAATGTTATTTGTGTTTTTCCGTACTGATTTTAGAAATTTTACGATAAAAAATAGCCTTTTCCAACAAAATCTGTTAGAAAAGGCTAACGTTTTTCGCAAATTTGTAGAATTTGGAGATTTGTGAGGTCGTTATTTGCTCGTCATATTCATAATTCCGTCCCAGTTTTCACCGAGACCTTTTTCGATATATTCCTTGCATCTCTGAGCGTAAACCAGTGAAGATTCATCTTCCGGACAAACCTTGTTCGCCTTGACAAAGAGTTTTCCTGCTCCGGCAAAGTCACGCTGCAAATATTTATCCATAGCCTTCTGGAAAATATCAGCTGCTTCCAGCCACGATTCGCTCAATTCATCTTTAAATCCCAGAATATTGTACAGCTGGACAGGTTCATCACGGCCAACTACACGGACACGGTCAAAGGGACGGGCAATAATCTTACCCATATTATCTCCGGTGTTTGCGTCATACCAGGTTGTGTCGCTGCACAAAATCCATGACTTGTAAACTTTATTTACACCTTCAAGACGGCTTGCAAGGTTTACGGCGTCTCCCATGATTGTATAGTTCATTTTTGCACTTGTACCCATGTTTCCCACAACCATGTCACCGGTATTGATGCCGACGCGTGTATACAATTCCCGGGGAATGTTACCGTTTGCCACGTTTTCCTTATTGAATTCAGCTTCGGCCTGTTTCATGCGGATGGCACTTACAACAGCGCTCCAGGCAGGATTTTCCAGGTCCAGAGGCGCACCAAAGAATGATACGATTGAGTCACCGATGTATTTGTCGATTGTTCCGCCCTCAGCAAGAATCTGGTCAGACATACTTCCAAGGTAATCGTTGAGTACGCTTACGAGCTTGGTTGGAGTTACAAGTTCAGAGAATGAAGAAAAGCTCTTGATGTCACTGAACAGGGCTGTCATCCGCTTTTCGTCACCACCGAGCTTGAGCTTTGAAGGATCCTTTACAATCTGGTCTACAACAGCAGGAGCCAGGTATGTGGAGAAAGCGTTACGGATTACACTCTTGTCTTTTTCTGAAGTTACAAAGCGCAGCACGACTACAACAAGGAACGAAGTCACTGTAATTAAAACAGGCGCTACAATCGGAACATAAATCCTGAACAGAACCATCAGCAGAATCGGCACAAATACACAGATCACTACAGAAAGAATTCCAAGAATGTTCTGGTACCAGGCCTGTTTTCCTGTAGAAAGGAAAACAGCTGCGAGTGCAAGAATGGAAGCAATTATAAAACCAACCAGCCAGTGAATTTCACGGATAAAACTCTTTGTAAGAATTGTATTGTAAACATTGGCGTGGGTTCCGACATTCGGGTATGCGCGGTTGAACGGTGTTGTTCCAAGGTCGGTTGTTGAACTTGCAGTGTTTCCGATTATACAGAATGAATTTTCATACGCCTTTTTCTTGTCGGCAAATGTGCTTCTGTAAATTTCGTCTTCATTTTTGAGCGTGCTGTAAATGTCGTTGATTCCGGCCTTGAGCTCCCTGTAGTTTTCTTCATCAAGCTGGCCCTTCATCGAGTCGAGGGTGTCATTGATTTCGTTAAAGTATGAGCCGTCGATAAATGCGCTTACACGGTCAAAGAAGGCACGGCGTGCCGCAAAGTAATCTTCGTATTCAGCATCAGTAATTCCGCCGTCTTTTGCAGCACCGTTTTCGTCAAAGCCGGTACATTTATTAAGGAGATACTGCTTATATGCGGCAATTTCTTCGTAGTCGGCAAGGATTGAATTTGACTCTGCCTTATAGGAAAGAGGATTGCCCTTTTTATCCCAGAGGTTAAATCCCGCAATTGTATTCAATAGAGAAATGATGTTTTTTTCAGTTTCGTCGAGCTGATAAAGCATAACTACACTTTCGCGACGGAACGAATCAATAAATTCTTTGTTGAGCCAGTTGATGAGCATGCGTCCGTGGCTGTCGAGCGGAATCGTAATATTCTTTTTTTCGCCGCTCTCAGGGTCGGTCACACCGATAAGTTTAACCGAAAATCTTGTTCTTACAATTTTTTCCGGATTCAAATTGCGCAGAATCGGGGCAAAAACCAGCTGGCCTGCGTAACCGTTTTCCTGTCTGCTCAAAAGTTCAACACGGCGGCGGGTACCGTCGCTATCGAGGACGATGTTTGTAAAGCCTGCACCCTTTGCGCCAAGCATAAACTGTTCGCGCGCCGGACAGAAACCGAGCTTGTTATCACCGCCCTGGTCCTTCAAGTAGTAAAGGTTTCCTTTTGTAATAAGGTCGTATTTATCGGTTACATTTGAATAGAGACATTTTTTGCCTACATAATCCAGATATTCCTTATCATAGTGAATGTCCAGGTCAAGAATATTGATTGTAAGCCAGGCATTTCCAAAGAATTGAATGGCCTGTGCAAAGTAAGCATCGTTATCCTGGTAAGAAGCTTCATCAAAAGTCTGCTTAAGCGAATCAAAGCCGGGTGTAATAACGTCCGAAACGGCAGCCCTGGCAAATTCAAGAATTTCACTGTTTCTGTACTGGCCGGAAACTGCCGCACTTGCAAGCTGGTCTACAACATCAGAAACGTCCTTTTTCTGAACCTCGATTGCAGAATCCACAATCCGGGCCGCCTCAGGGTTAACGGCAAGATTTGACGGCGAAAGGTATTCAATATCGAATACAGCCTGCTTTGCGCCGAGTTCTTTCATTCTGATAAGGGTATTTGCAAGAATATCGCGGTTCCATGGCCACGGACCAAGGTCTTCAAGAGATTTGTTATCAATCTCAACAAACATGAGTTCAGGACGGATTTCCGGGTCCTTGCTCATACCAAGGAGCATGTCATACATACGGAAATCAAACTTTTGAAGAAGGTTAAAAGCAGCGGCGAGAGCCCAGACAACAATTACAATAAGGACCGCAATCCGGTCGGACCATTTTTTTAATAAATTTTTGGCAAAAATCTTTCCCATAATGACAAAAATTATAACACATGTTATACTTAAAGTAATCAAAAACTTTTAAAATCTCTAATTTTTGAAAGTTTTTTCTATAATCAGGAGTGCTCAAAAGTGAAAAAAAGTATTCTTTTTTGTGCAGCAGGACTTCTGCTTTCAGCAGCTGTTTTTGCTCAGAGTTCCGAAAAATTAACAGAACTTATCAACACTGATAAGGCAACTTTTGGACAAATGTCGTATCTTGCCGGCGTATACACAGGCAAAGTAGATGAAGCAGCCGATTATGACACAGCAGTAAAAGTCCTCAGTTCAGAAGGCGTGATTGCTGCAGATACAGCCGCAGACAAAGAAATTACACTTGCAGAACTTTCCTATCTTTGCATGAAGACAACCGGCCTCAAAGGCGGTCTTTTTTATTCAATTTTCCCTGGACCACGTTACGCATTCAGAGAATTAAAAGCCAAAAACATCCTTCCGCCGACAGCTGATCCTTCAGAAAAAGTAACCGGACGCGATGCAATTGCCGTTCTTAACGGATGCCTTCCAGAGGATGGAGAATAGAATATGAAAAAGTCAATTATTACAACAGCACTCTTTAGCCTTGCACTTGCTGCCTTTACAGCAGATTTTGGCGGAACCTTTACAAATAATTCAAAATTTGCAGATCAGACTCCGGATGACGGGCTCAAACTTGACCAGAAAGACTCTGTAAGCCTCTGGTTTTCTTCTCCTTTCGGTTCGTCTGAAGCAAACAGCTTCCTCATCATGGGAACATACCAGTTTGAACGCAACTTCGGTACAGAAAAAACAATTCAATACGCTGACCTTGATACAGCCCGCGTAATTTATAATGTTTCGGACATTACACTTACTGCAGGCCGTTTCTTCTACTCTGATATGACCGGACTCATCTACGCACAGAACGGAGACGGTGCTTCCGTAACATACGCACTGCCTGCATTCAACGCAACAGCATTCGGCTTTTACACAGGTCTTTTAAACTCACAGACAACTACAATTCTTGATCCTGAATTTTCAGCAGATTCAGAAAAACTTTATGATCTGTGTCCAAAATATTTTGCCGGCGGTCTTAAGGCTTCCCTTCCGGGACTTATCGGAGAACAGACTTTAAGCGCCGAAGGTATCTTTACCACAAAACTTTCAGGAACAGCAAATACAAGAGCATACGCAGAAGCCCAGCTTTCAGGCCCTCTTACAAACAATATTTACTACGATGTAACAGGTGCATTCGGATTTTCAAAATACGATGAAGGTGACTTTGAAATGAGCAATCTTTCCGTTGCAAACCTCAATTTTTACCCTCCTCTTAATGTTGAAACTTCAATCGGTCTTTCTGCAGTTTATGCTTCAGGCGAACAGGGTCCTTTTAAGCAGTTCGTGGGATTTACAAGTTCAACCGCAGTAGAGTCACTTGAAGAACCTGAATACACTTCTCTTGCAAAAGCAGGTCTCAGCGCTTCTGTAAAACCGGTAAGCAATATACTTCTTCTTGCAGGTGCAGACGCTGTATTTGATGCAATGGATGATTCAATTGAATACAAAGGTTTCCAGTATAATGCAAAAATTAACTGGCAGATTCTGAGTGATGTACTCGCTTCTGCAGGAATAACACAATATTTGGACTCAGATATCTCTGACAATAATAAAACTAGTGTTACAATTAAAGCAGTGATTTCATTCTAGGACAGAGGAGGAATGAATATGAAAAAATCAACACGCGTTTTTGTACTTGCTTCAATTCTCGCATTTTCCGCAGCTTCCCTTTTTGCACTCGAAGCAAAGGTAGTTTCTGCAAAAGGAAAGACTGAAGTACAGATGGCAGACGGTGCATGGACACCTCTCAAAATCGGCAGCACAATTCAGAAGGGTGCCGTAATCCAGACAGGATTTAAATCAGAACTCATTCTTAAAATTAAAGAAACTACAGTTACAGTAGCTCCTCTTTCAAGAATTACAGTTGAACAGCTTGCAGAAAAAGGAGACAAAGATGACACACGTCTCTTCCTTGATACAGGCTCCCTCAAATCAGACGTAAAAAAGACAGTTGACCGCCGCGTAGGCTTTACAGTACGTTCGCCGGTTGCAACTGCGTCGGTACGCGGTACAATCGTCGGCGTAAAAAATAAATTCAAGAAAACAGAAGTAAAAGGCTACGAAGGTTCCATCGCTGTATGGAAGGCACCAAAAGGCGGTGCAAAAGCTCAGGTAGCAGGTGCTGAAGAAGAAGCCGCAACTCCGGCAGTCAGCGGAAACGATCCTGCAGCAGTAAGTGACGGACAGTCAGGAGCAGGCGCAATTCTCGTTCGTCCGGGCCAGACAGTTTCTTACACAACTACAACAACAACTACAGCAAAAGAAAACGCCCAGAAACAGTCGGTTGACGTTGGCGGAACAAAAACTGTAGCAGAGACAGTTGTTTCTGCATCTGGCGAAGGTACAAAACCAACTTCTGCAACAGTTATCGTAAACGTTAAGTTTGGCGGCGGCATACAGCAACAGCCGCAATAAGGCACATTGTCTGAAGGATACAGACAGCCGGTTCTGACCGGCTGTTTTTTTTGCTTCCGGATTTATCTTTTTACTACTCAAATCACGTAAAATCCGATAAAATATAAGTATGAAAAAACTAATTGCAATAACAGCAGGTTTAATCTGTGCACTTACACTTTTTTCGTGCAGCAGAAAAAAACCTTATTATCAGATAAATTCTCAAAATTCAAATGCAAACGGTCCGGTAAAAACCGCCGTAAAACTCAAACACCTTAACGCAGAAACAAAAGAATATCTTCTTGGTAAAAATATCGCTGTTGTAATCGGCTACGGCTACAACGACGAAGCAACAGTTACAAACCTATACCAGCTCCTCGACCTGAACTATGGAGTAGAAAAGGAAGACACTCCGGGTCTGATTAAGTTTATGGTATATCCGGATGACTTTATGGTTGCAGGAAAAGTACGCGTAAGTTCACTCTACAACCAGCTCGAAGACAAAACTCTCGCAGGACTTCTCATAGTCGGAGCCCCGGAAGGTTTGTGCAATGCAGTTGCCCGCCTTGAAGACGAGAGCGAAAGCGGAAGTCTTGATTATCCTGTATTTTCGTTCTTTACACAGGACGACATTTTGGGTTCAGAATCCACTTCAAACTTTGTTCTGGACTACGCACAAAAGACAAACAACATCGACACCGAACAGACAACATATATTCCAAACTTTGATGCCACAGCACTGATTTTAAATTCAGTACAGGCAATGATTGATTTGCGGGGACCTGTTCCTGCCGACAATAATCTCTGCGCTTACATCCAGAAACTTGTAGGAAAGCAGAAGGTTGTAAGGTCATATATTGACAGCGAAACAGGGCTTCAGTCACTTAATCACTTTATTTTTGAATAATGCTTGCAACAAAAGAAGAATTAACTGAACTTGACAATCTTGAATCCGCAAAACTTCTGGTAATATCTGACAGCCACGGCGACCATTCAATTCTCGAACACGCAATCGAAAACTACGGCCGCGACTGTGACGCCCTTCTCTTTTTGGGCGACGGAATTTCAGATTTATTTTCAATCATTGAAGACAATTATCACATTCCAAAAGACATAAATATCGTTCCGCCGGTTGTGGCCTTTGTACGCGGCAACGGGGACGACAGTGTTTATTCACTTTTTACGGATGAACAGCACAGAGTTGATATCCCGGAAAATGAAACAATAAGCGTATGCGGCAAAAAACTCTTTTTGACTCACGGCCACCGTTTTGGAGTTTACTACAGCCGCACTAATCTTCTTGAACACGTACGCCAGCACGGATGCAAGGCAGGTCTCTTTGGTCACACTCACGTGCCGTACCAGGAGCGCTTTGAAGACGATGTACTGCTGTTCAATCCGGGAAGCTGCTCCCGCCCGAGAAATTATTCGGACAAGTCCTGCGCAGTTCTTACAATAAGCAGAGATTCGCCCGTAATTGAATACAAATTCTATTCGCTCTAAAAGCAGACGCTCATCTTAAAGCCTGCGTAATCATGGCCCGGATAAACAAAAGTATCAGGGTCAATTTTTTCTTTCAGCATACGAAGACTTTTCTGAATCAAATGTTCATCACCGCCAAGGTCAGTACGTCCCCACGAGCCGTAAAACAGGGTGTCGCCGCTGATTAAAATTTTATCAGATGAATTATAAAAGCACACACTTCCCATCGTGTGCCCAGGTGTGTGAATCACTGTCCATTTGGAAAGTTCGTTAAGGGCTCCACTTTTTTGATCCGGAGCAGCCGGAACGTTGTCCTTAAAAACCGCCGTATACGCGTCCAGAAGGGTTCTGCCGTCTTCCAGACAGCCGTCCGGATATGGAAGGTCACCTACGGCCGCAAAGAAGTCTCCAAAGCCCATATAATTCAATTGTGAGCGCTGAATCCCACTGTCCGGTCCGAGCATTGCAGAATCTGCTTTATGAATAAAAACCGGTAAATCAGGAAAGGATTTTTTCAGGAAGGGTAAACCTGCAACATGGTCAAAATGACCGTGGGTTAAAAAAACTGCCACAGGTTCCAGGTTATTTCTAGCAAGGAAGTCTTTTACAAGAGACTCATCCCCGCAAAATTCACACGAGGCCGGATCAACGATAAAAACCTTATTGTCTTTCAGAGGAACTATAAGAGTATTTACGCCGAGCGGCCCCGTATGTATTAAAGTCACTATTACTGGATGTCTGCTGTAGAACTTGAGCGTGGAGCGCGCATAGCAAGGATTTCTTCGTCAGTCATTTCTGCTGCGCTTTCCATTTCTTTTGCAAAAGCAGCCTGCTGGGCAACAGTGTCTGTATTTGTCTGGGTAAATGCATCAGCGATTGGAGCAGATGTATTTGGTACATCCGGAACTCTTTCTTCTGCAAAATCTTCATCTGCAGTCTGTTCAACTTCGTCTTTCTTTGCTGAGTAGCTTACGGCAAGTTTGCGTCCGCGGTAATCATATCCGTTGAGGGCGTTGATTGCTTTGTCTGCATCTTCCTTGAAAAGTTCAACAAAAGAGTAGTTTGCGAGAACACGGATGTTTCCGATGCGTTCGCGTTCAAGACCTGCAACGCTGATAAACAAACCAACGAGGTCACGAGGGAATACGCGGCGGTTACGGCCGATTCCAACAAATACAGTTGCTGCATTTTCAGGATCGATTGTTACACGCTGGAATTTTTCGTGTGCTTCGCTGTTTGATTCGCGGGGTGTGCGTTCTTCAAAACGATTTCTGCGGTTGTCACCGTTTTCGCGGCGTCCGTGGAAATCTTCGCGATTTTTGTATGAATTAAAGCGGAAGATTGCTCCGCCGGCACATTTCATCAGGTAAGCTGCTACGTACGAGCGGCGTGTAAGCGGAACGTTCTTTTTGAATGCTTTTTTGAGTTCTTCAAAAGATTCCGGATCCGACTCTACTTTTGAAACTGCATCTTTAAGGAAAGCTGCAACCTGATCCATGTTAAAATTATTGTCGCGTTTAAAAGCCATAATGTTCTCCTATAAAAAAAGGCTTAATTTAATTCTGCTACCATAGCCGTGCCTGTTCGATTAAATCCCAGACGGGTCAAAAGAGGCTCCAGCTCAAAGACTAAGACAGAATTAGGTATGATAAAAAAATGAATTCCGTTTTTTTGCAAATTGGAAATTGACCTTTCAATAAGTTCGCCGGCAATTCCAAGGCCACGGTAATTCTGATTCACAAAAAGTGCAGTCAACGACACCGCAGTTTTTGCAGCGGACAAAACAGGCGAATATAAGATACAACCGGCAAAATCATCCTCTAAGGTTTGACAAACAAGTCCCTGTGTATCATTGCTTTCCAGAGATTGAATAAGGCTGCCCTCTTCAAAAATCGCAGAAAGCGCCTGTCCTAATTCCCCGGAATATTGTGTTTTTAGTTCGTCTGAAAAGTGTTTAGCTTCTGTCATAACAAAACCGCTGTCCGAAACACGATTGTATGGGCGGATAACAAAATCTTCCTGAATCAAGTCATCACATTCATCAAAATCCTGACTCAGTTTTTCCAGCCCCCAGGACATCCGAAGCTCATTGTACCATCCAACGACGCGGGATTTCATTCTGCTGTTTTTTAACAGATTGAATTTACGTTCGTTTTCCGGATACTTTTTTAATGCATTTTTGAATTGTCTGAACACCCCCCTTCCCTCTGCCAGAACCGTTGAAAGTTCCTTATAGGCCTTAGACCATCTGATTGAACTTACAAATGACTCAAGCAAAGCGTAGCCGTCGTGAGACGTCCACTCCGGCAGCAAATATATTTTATCTTCATCAACCTCAACAGAACCAGCGTCAACAATACACATGTTTTGAACATCGAGGGCCGAAACTTGATTCTGGTTTTCCATCGCAAAAATAATTTGATTTACGAGGGAATCGGTTAATTCAAAAATCATCTTAATTTAGCACAAAAAACGGTTTATTTCAATTCTGAATGGCTTGTAATAATTTTACCTGCAATACCGTAATCAAGGGCTTCTTTTGCAGTAAGCCAGTGATCGCGTTCAGTATCTTTCTTTACAGTTTCAAAATCCTTGCCTGTTGCGTCAGCAATCAGCTGAGTAAGAGTTTCGCGTGATTTTGTGATTTCCTGTGCTGTGATTTCGATGTCAGTTGCAACACCGCGGCTTCCACCCATCAACGGCTGATGAATAAGGAAGTGGCTGTTAGGCAGACTGAATCTGCGTTCCTTCGGAACCGAAAGGAACAAAGTAACTCCCATGCTTGCAATAAGGCCCATTCCGATTGTGTAAACCGGAGCCTTGATAAAGCGGATCATGTCATAAAGGCCAAAGCCGTCGTCGATTGATCCTCCCGGAGAGTCGATGTACAGATAAATAGGTTTGTCAGAATCTGCTTCCAGAACAAGAAGCTGTTTAACGATTTTTTCTACAAGATCTTCGTTAACTTCGCCGCTAACAACAATCTGGCGGGATTTAAGAAGGCGCTCCATCAGTGAATCAGAGCCGCTGCCCTTCTTTTCTTTCTTTTCTTCTTCGTTAATAATTGAATTACTCATATTCTAAATATAATGAAAAAAGCCCGCAAAAGCAATAAATAATTATTGTTCCGCGGGCTTCCGTAATAACTATGTTCTGAAACTAGAACAGGTATTTACAAGAAAGCTGGGCAAAGCTGTTGTTGCCCCAGCCGTAGAATTCGCAGTCTTCATCAGGTGCGTGAATCCACAGGCCGCTTGCTTTGATTGAGAAGTCATCAGCAGCGCGGATTGTGAGGGAAGGCATTACAAGAATGTCCTTGCGTTCGATTCCGTAGATACCGCTGATTTCAACCTTTACGTTATCGTGGTTGTAGCTGTCTGACAGGTTAACAACGATTTTGTTGTTTGTGTATTTGTCGTTTGCATCTTTATCAACGTCATAAGCGGCATAAGCGCCTTCCTTAATCTTGTTGCTGTTAAGGATGTATTTACCCTGAGTCTGAACGTTGAGGTTCATGTTTGTCCAAGGCATATCGATATCAAAACCTGCTACCCACTGTACACTGTTGTTGTGAATCCATGGATTGTCACCGGCAGTATCTTTTGTGAGGTAGTAAGCACCTTCAGCACGAATGTTGAATTTCCAGAGAACTGTAGCCATTTCAAGACCGAATACCTGAACCTGGTCGTAGTTGAGTTCAGGAAGTGCGAGAGGGTCTGTCAAAGTCAATTTACCCTGAGCATACCATTCCTGAGCGTGGTTTGAACATGTTTCTGCAAATGCAGCATGACCTGCAAGAGTCTGGATTTCTGTAGCACCTGCAATTGTTACATCAGCACCTGTTACAGGGTCTTTTACTGTCTGACCAGCAAGGCTTGTGTAATATGCAGCATATTTGTTTGTAGCAAGGCTTGTAATTTCATCAGCATATGTAGTCTGGATTGTTGCAGCGTTTGCTGCTGCATAAACAGATGTTGCATTTGTGATGGCAGCTGTCAAAGAAGAGATATACGGGCTCAGGTTAGCACTCGGCTGTTTTGAGTGACCATAGTAGTAGCTCAAACCGAGGTCGAGGTGACCGAGAGTAAATGTTGTGCGTGCACCTGCCTGTCCGAATTTGATTGAGTGGATATCATCACCAACAAGATTATCAGAACTGAAGCTTGAAGCAGCCATGATAGCATCAACGGCAGTTGAGCTTGTCCCTGTACCTGATGATACAGTCTTGATTGTTCCGTCAAGAATGAGAGCCAGGTTGTGTTTCATTGCACCTTCAACAGTTGATGTCAAAGTCTTCATTGCGTTAGGAACCCATACACCGTCAGAAGCAAGACGGTCAGCTGTCATCATTGGTGTCCAGATACCTTCCAGTTTAACATTGCTTGGTGTGCTGTATACTACGCGGAACATTGGTTCTGCGATACGGCGGTCAATGTAATCAGGAATGATGTAGTCTGTGTAGTCGTTTGCGTTGAAGTTATCAACTACGTGGAGTTTATCACCCTTACCCCATACAACCTTCATTTTTCCGGCTTCGAGCTGGAAGTTGCCGAGGTAAGCACGTGCTGTAAATTCTTCAACAATGTCTTCTTTGTAATCACCGAGAGAGAATTTATCAAACTTGAATTTGATAGATACGTCTGAAGCTGAGCCACTGTAATCAGCACCGATTTTTACCGAAGGATTTCCTTCTGTAAGTGAATCCTGAAGATCAAGTACTTCGTTGTTTCCGTCGCGCAGGTCTGTGTAAACACGGCCTGCCATTGATGCGCTTCCACTGAGAGTTACTACAGGTTCAACAACCTCTTCGAATTCGCCTGAAAATTCATCAAATTCATCTGCAAAACCAAATGTACCGGCTGCAAGCAGCATTGCAACTGCTGTAATTTTAGTATATTTCATAATTTCTCCTTATAAATTTCGCGTTAATGTTTATTTACCTGTGTTAAGCCAGTTCTGTGTAAAATAGCGAGTAGCAACAGGTTTATCAAATTCAATCTTGTCAACAGCTACTGTTGTATAGTGTCCTGTAAGAACGTTCTTCATTGTAACATGACGGCGGAGCCAGTACTTTTTACCTGTAGCACCTGTAAATTCTTCAAAAGCATCGATGCCGTATGTTTTGATGAGAGTATCTTTTTTGTCATAGTATTCAACCATAATTGGAAGATAAGACCCTTTTTCGATGAACTGAATACGATATGCATATTCAACGTTCTTGTTCTTTACAGGAACAGACTTAATCTTCCAGCATTTGTATGCCTTGCCGTTTGAATTCTGTGATGCGTTTTCATCCAGCATTGTCTGCTCGTCATCATCGAACTTACGGATTGTCATGTCATTGTATGTAAGGTCAGAACCTACCCATGACTTCTGGCGCTCTGCGGCTGCGATACGACGTGTTGTCTTAAGTGACGGAAGGTAAATCCATTTGTCATCACCCTTACCGATTTTTTCTGCCTGAAGAATACGAGTGTCCTTTACAGATGCCGGTGACTGAATATCAAATACAACGTTCTTGAGACCTGTCTCTACGTTTCCGTATTCGTAAATTTTACGGGTTTCTGTAACTTTGCCGTTCTTGTCTACCAGTTCCATGATGAGTAAAGCTTTAGAGAAGATTGGTACCGGGAGATCTGTTGATTTAGCCATAATTTCCTCAACAGTCTGTGCAAAGAGCGAACCAGTCAAAGCAAAAAGTGCTGCAACTGCCAGCATTTTAATTTTTTTCATATTTCCTCCGAATAAAAAAGCTGCACAAAAAAGGATTTTCCGTGCAAATAAAAACATTATATCCAATTATAACATATAAATTCCAGATTAACCAAATTTTGTAAAAAAAAGACGGTTTTCTACTAAAATAATTGCAGAATTTGCTTAATTAACTTCAATAATTTAAGTATTTCGTGTTAAACTTTATCCTAGGAAAAAATTTGGAGAGGATTATATGTCTAAAACAAATACCACATCAAAGCGACACTCAATTTTTGTCAGAATCATCCGCGGTGTCACCATTCAGACTGCCATTCTTTTTGTTCTTCTTGGAGTCAGTATCTATTTCAGAATGAAGCCGGTCAACGAAGGAAACTTTACTGAAAAACTTTCCACAACAATGCGTCTTACAGACTCAGTTTTATCCGCATTTTTAAGTGATTTGAACGGTTCGTCAGCCCAGCTTGCGGCCGTAGCAGAATCAGATGATGAGGATTATATCCGCGACATTCAGAAACTCATTGTTGATTCAAATGAAAACATTCACAACGCGATGGTTATCAAGGGCGAAAACATTATCAGCTATCCGGAAGAAAACATTGATTTGGAAGAAATTCAGGAAAGCAACTGGTACGACTTTGCAATTGACCTTGGAGGCACACCGTACTACTCACCTGCATTTGTCGACGGAGATAATGATGTAGTGTTTGCGGTTGCAACGGCTCTCAGCGACGAACTCATAGTTGCCCTCGAAGTTGATGTATTTGCATTCAACAAAATCATCGGTGACTCAACATCCATGGGCGAAATCAAATTCATCATCCTGGACAGCGAAACAAATGTTATTCTCGATCCTTTCGTAGCCCAGGCCGAATACAAAAAGGCTGCCGACATGGCTCTCCAGGCCCTCAAGGGCTACACTCAGGGTGACTACAAAATCTACCAGGAAAAGTTCCAGGGACAGGACTGTGAAATCCGTATCCTTCCGTCACAGAACGACTACTACTCCCTTGACTACACAATGATTATTCCAAAGTCTACAATCAACGCATCTACAAATACAGTCCTTACGATGCTTGCTGTTTCAATCATTATCGGAATCATACTTTCAATCTGTGTATCATTCCTGCTTGCTCACGGAATTGTAGACCCGCTTAACAAGCTCATCGCAATCCTCAAGAATATTTCTGAAGGTGACGGTGACCTGACTGTACGAATTCCTGATACTTCAAAAGACGAAATCGGAACTCTTGCCGGATACTTTAACCGCACAATCGAAAAGATTGCCGCTTCAATGCGTTCGATTATCAGCGAATCAGGCCAGATGCAGAATGTAGGAAATACACTTTCCCAGAACATGAACGTAACTGCCGAATCAATCAGCACAATCGATACAAACCTTTCAGAAATCAAGGACGATATCGTAAACCAGAGTTCAGGCGTTGAACAGACTAACGCAACATTGAACGAAATCGTCCGCAACATCGAAAAACTCAACGGCAACATTTTGAACCAGTCCGAAGCCGTAACAGAATCTTCTGCCGCAGTAGAAGAAATGGTTGCAAACATCGCTTCTGTAACAAAAATCCTCGAAAAGAACCAGGCAAACGTTGTTCAGCTTTCTGATTCTGCAGAAGAAGGACGCGCAATCGTTACAAAGACTGTAGAAACAACAAACCGCATTGCAGAAGACTCTCAGGGTCTTATCGAAACATCTGCAATCATCCAGAACATTGCCGAACAGACAAACCTTCTTGCCATGAACGCAGCAATCGAAGCGGCTCACGCAGGCGAAAGCGGAAAGGGCTTTGCCGTAGTTGCTGACGAAATCCGTAAACTTGCAGAAGACTCAAATACCCAGGGTAAGAAAATCGGCGAAGTACTTTCTCAGCTGCACGAAAAGATCACGACAATGACCGAAGATGCAAAGAGAATGGAAAACCAGTTCAACATGATTTTTGATAACACACAGACTGTAAAACGACAGGAAGAAATTATCAAACAGGCCATGGATGAACAGAGTGCCGGAAGTAATCAGGTTCTCGAAGCAATGAACCGCATTACATCAATTACCCAGGACGTAAAATCAAGTTCCGGCGTAATGGACGAAGGAAGTAAGGAAATTCTCGTAGAAATGGAAAAACTCGCACAGGCAACTGTAAAAATCAACAGTTCCATGCTTAACATTGCAAACGGAATTACAAACCTTAACCATACAATCAAGGAAGTCAACACGGTTACAAACGAAAACACAATTTCGATTAACCGCGTAACGGACGAAATCGGTAAATTCAAGGTATAAACTTTCGCTTGAACCGCGCAAATGGAGGGGCCTCGTTATGAGTTCTCTCCGCGCGCTCCGCCCTGCCCGGATGGCAGGCTATTGAATAACTTTCTTTTTTGACCAGCCCTGCAAAAGGCGCTGCATGTTTGCGTCGTTAGAAAGCAGAAGTTTTGCAAAAAGCTCATTTGCCGCACTAAACACCTGCGACAAAATAATCCTCTCATCACTTGTAAAAGCACTCAGAACATAGTCCGCGATATCGCGGTCCACAGGCTTTGTAAGTCCAAAACGAAGCCTCCAGAAATCAGCAGTTCCAAGAACAGCCTTTGTTGAACGGAGACCGTTGTGTCCGCCGAGTCCGCCACTCCACTTTAAGCTTACAGTTCCAATGGGAAGTTCAAGTTCATCATGAATTACGAGAACTTCTGAAGGCTCAATTTTGTAAAAGCGGGCAAGTTCGCCGATTGCTTCTCCGCTCAGATTCATATAAGTAAGGGGTTTTAAAAAGTAAATTTTATCAGGGGCTCCTTCCGGTACCGGCTGTGCCGAGCCGTCCTTTTTGGCGTACATGCCGGTTTCTGCAAACCATTGTGCGAGGGTTGATGTTTCTACTACAGCGTAATCACCCTTAAACTTCTGCTGAAAATTCAATTTATTGTAAAAAGGCAGCTGAGAAGCAAACTGCCATGCAACGTTGTGTCTTGTGTGTTCGTATTCTGTTCCGTAATTTCCTAAAAAAGCAACCAACTTAATCATAAAGACAGTATACTAATAATGCTTTCTTTTTGCACTAGCGCTGGGAGCCCCGCAAGTCCGCATAATTTTCATAAACTTTTACAGTTTTATCCTTAAATTTAGCGTTCAGATATGATAAAATCATACAAAAATATTTTTAGGAATAAAAAATGGCAGACTATCACGAATTTGAAAGCGCCCCGGAAGGAACTCCGGTTGCAAACTTTGTTCACCTGCATGTCCACTCAGACTACTCTCTCCTGGACAGCTGCGCCACAATCGACAAACTTGTTGCAAAGGCAAAAAAACTGAATATGCCGGCCCTTGCACTCACCGACCACGGAAACATGTTCGGCGCATTGAATTTTGAAAAACTCTGTCACGTAAATGGAATCAATCCTATTGTCGGCGAAGAATTTTATGTAGCTTTCGGCAGCCACAAAGAAAAGAATTCGGTTCCCTACAGCCACAAGGGCGAAGACGGTGACCGCCAGGCAAGATACTTTCACCTTATCCTCCTGTGCGAAAACGAAACCGGTTACAAAAACATGAGCTGGCTTTCTTCAATTGCCTTTACCGAAGGAATGTGGTACAAACCGCGCATCGACTTTGAACTTTTGGAAAAATATCACGAAGGCCTCATCTGCTGTTCTGCCTGTATCGCGGGCGAACTTCCTCAACTCCTGCTTGCCGGAAAGGATGAAGAAGCAAAAGAAGTTGCCTTAAAATACAAAAACCTCTTTGGACCGGACCATTATTATATTGAATTGCAGGACCACGGCCTTGAAGACCAGAAGTTTGTAAACAAAAAACTCATTGCAATGGCAAGGGAACTCGATATTCCTCTGGTTGTAACAAATGACATACACTATGTAGAAAAAGAAGACTGGGAAGCACAGGACTGTCTGCGCTGTATCGGTTTTAAGAAAAACATGAACGAGCCTCACCAGACGATGGGCGGCGACAGACACGAATGGTATTTTAAAACCGAAGACGAAATGCGCCAGCTTTTTCCGGACTGCCCTGATGCATACGAAAACACAGTCAAGATTGCAAATATGTGCAATCTCACGATTCACCAGTACAAAACCCAGGAATTAAAGTCTTGTCTTCCTCGCTTTGAACTTCCAAAAGAGTTCCAGACGCACGGAGACGACTACACAAAGAACCAGGACGATTACGTGCGTCACCTTGTAGAAAAGGGCCTTCGCATGCGCTACAAGGAAATTACGCCGGAAATCCGCCAGCGCGCCGAGTACGAACTGGGAATCATCTTTAAGATGGGATTTTCCGGCTACTTTCTGATCGTTTGGGAATTCATCAACTGGTCAAAGGAACATGGAATTCCAATCGGACCGGGACGAGGTTCCGGTGCAGGTTCCCTCGTAGCCTATTGTATGACTATCACGGATATTGATCCGTTCAGATACAAGCTCATCTTTGAGCGCTTTTTGAATCCGGAACGCGTTTCCATGCCTGACTTTGATATCGATATGGATTTCGACTACCGCCAGACCATCATCCAGCACACACGCGATCTGTATGGTGAACCTCAGGTCGGTCATATCGTAACATTCGGTACTTTAAAGCCAAAGAACTGTATCGCGGACGTAGGCCGTACACTCGGGGTTCCTCTTTCAGAAGTCAACATGCTCAAGTCCCTCGTAAGCGAAAACTTAAAGGCAAAACTCAAGGACTGCTTTGACCCGCCGACAGAAAAGTTTCCGGACGGCGGCCAGCTCGCCCCGTACCGCCACGACCCGCGCTACGAAAAACTATTTGACCTTGCACTCAAACTCGAAGGCTGTAAACGAAACACAGGTCTTCATGCGTCGGGCATGGTAATCGGCTTGACCGCCCTTCCAAACTGGGCTCCTGTATTCATGGACCCTAAAACGGGCGAAGTCGGAGTTCAATACACAATGGATATTATTGAACCATGCGGCCTTGTAAAATTTGACTACCTCGGCCTCAAAACGCTTTCTTTGATCCGCTACGCAGAAAACATTATAAACAAGCATAAAAAACCGGATGAACCTGTATTTGACTGCCGCCAGGTCAGCGAAACAGACAAGACAACATTTGATTTGTTCAAGCGCGGAGACTCAGTTGCAGTATTCCAGTTTGAGTCTCCGGGAATGCAGAAAATCCTGCGCCAGTTCCAGCCGGAACGTCTTGAAGACCTTGTTGCCCTGAACGCTCTGTACCGTCCGGGCCCGATGGATTATATTCCGCAATACATCGACGGTAAGTGGAAGCCTGAAACAGTCCACTACCCTGACCCTTGTCTTGAACCAATTCTCAAGGAAACCTACGGTGTAATGGTTTACCAGGAACAGGTAATGCAGGTTTCTCAGAAAATCGCGGGATTCTCTCTTGGTGCGGCCGACATGCTCCGCCGTGCCATGGGAAAGAAAAAGCCTGAAGTTCTGATGGGCAAAAAGAAGGAATTTATCGAAGGTGCCATCAAGCAGGGCTTTACGGAACAGCACGCCGACGAAATCTTTGATATCATGGTTCCCTTCGCGGGCTACGGATTCAACAAATCCCACGCGGCAGCCTACTCGGTTCTCGCATACCGCACGGGCTGGCTCAAGGCTAACCGTCCTGCCGAATTTATGGCCGCAAACCTTACAAACGAAATTACTTCAACAGACGGTCTTCCGGTTTACATCGCCGAAGCGCGCCGTATGGGCATTCCTGTAGACCCGCCTGATGTAAACCGCTCAGACGCAATCTTTGACGTTGTAGACGGTCATATCGTATTTGGATTTAAAGGAATCAAGGGAATGGGCGACGGAGCCGCAAACGCAATCGTAAAAGAGCGGGAAGCAAACGGTCCGTTCAAAGACTTTATGGACTTTCTTGAACGCATGCTAAGCGCAAAAGAAGACATAAGCGAAGAAGACAAAAAAGCCGGCAAGGTGGGAAAGGTTGCCTTAAACAAAAGGGCAATCGAAGTTCTGATTAAGACAGGCGGCTTTGACAACCTTGATAAAAACCGCCCCACACTGCTTGCAAACCTGGACCGCGCATTCTCTTACACGGAAAAGAAACTGGGCGGCGGAGACGACGGACAGATTAGTCTCTTTGAAAACACCGGCGAAAAGGAATTTGCCGACTACGTATTTGAAGAACTTCCTGACTGCACAAAGATGGAAAAGCTGAATATGGAAAAGGAACTTATCGGATGCTATGTTTCAGGTCACCCTCTTGATGACTACAAAAAAGCATACGAAAAGGCAACCCTCAATTCAACAAACTTTGCACGGGAAGCCGCCATTGCACGCTCAGAATCAAAAGCCTTCCAGGAAAGCAACCAGAACAACTGGAAAAACCGTTACCGGGGAAAGGAATATGTATGCGTCGGAATGCTCATGGAACTGCGCTCAATCATTACAAAAAGCGGAAAGCCGATGGCATTTGCAAAACTCCAGGATTATTCAGGAAACTTTTCACTTACATTCTTCCCTAAAAATTGGGAAACTCTCAGCGACAAGGTTAAAAACGACCAGATTTACGCGTTCAAGGGACGTCTCGACACTTCCCGGGAAGAAGCCTCGTTTATCGTTGAAGGAATCGAAGACCCCCAGGCACTCCAGAACCGTGCAATTTCGGAAGTTCATGTGCAGCTGGACAAGGATTTTAACAGCGAGCTGAATATATTCAATTTAAAGGAATTTTTATTTGGCACTTCGGGCAATTGTTCATTATATTTTCATATAGATACAAATCAGGGAACCTACATCGTTAAGGCAGGTTCACAGCTTACAGCGCCGGGCACCCCGGAATTTATGGATTCGCTGCGGCAGATGGCGTGCGTCAAAGAAGTGTGGGCTGTTTAGGTTATCAAGGTTTTCAGGAGGCTAAATGCAGGTTTTAAAAATACTCGCTTTTGCGGTTTCAGTTTATTCTTTTCTTTGTTTTATCAGAATCTTTATTACATGGATTCCCGGACTTGCAGTTTCAAAATTTGCATGGTACCTGAGCAGAATCTGTGATCCGTTTTTAAACCTGTTCCGCCGGTTCAGTTTTTTAAGGCTTGGCGCTCTTGATTTTTCTCCGGCCGTTGCAATCTGTGTTCTGTCGGCTGCGGCAACAATTCTTGCCAACATCTCTGCCACTTCCCATGTTACAATCGGCGGCATCCTGTCCATGATTATCAGCCTTATATGGTCGGTAACTGCTTCAATTATTTTCTTTTTGGTTTTACTGATTGTAATCCGTCTCGTCGTAATTCTGATTACAAATGATTACGGTTCAACAAATTCAATCTGGGGCCAGCTGGACAGAATTCTTTCTTCCCTGATTTACTCCCTCACGGGCATTTTTTCAAAGAATACAATGCCGTACAAAAAGGCACTGATTTTGTCCGCCGTAACTCTGGCTGCAATTTATATCATCGGAAAAATCCTCATTGGAATCGTCTGCACGCTTTTGATGGCGCTTCCTTTCTAAAAAAGTTTTGCAAAGAAGGAATTAATGAAAGTTTCGGAAATAAAAAATTCAATTTCCACCTTATCGGGCATCGGCCCTAAAAACGCCGCCCTCTTTGCAAAATTAAACGTTTTTACAATAGGCGATTTAATTCAGTTTTATCCCCGGGACTGGGAAGACCGCACTCAGCGCATTCCCCTCTGCCGGGCACTGGACCACGCCAAAGTTCACACGGTTGCAAAGGTGCTCTCTCATGAATGGTTTGGTTTTGGCCGCATGAAAACCCTCAAGCTGATTGTAAGCGACTCAACCCAGACCGCACAGCTGATTGCCTTTAACCGCCCTTTTTTAGAAAAAACCTTTCCTGTAGGTTCAATCATTTCTTTAACCGCACATTTTGAATTCAAATACCAGACCCTACAGTCCACTTCATTTGAAGCAGAAAAACTTGCAGATGAAGGCGAATTAAGGGACTGGGCAGACGCAAGCCTTCCGGACAGTAAGATTTTTGCACTCTATCATTTAACCGAAGGCTTGAATCAGAAAAATGTCCGCAAAGCCGTGGACGAAGCCTTAAAACGCTATTCCGCCGGAATTGATGACGAACTTCCGGAAAGCATAATCAGCGGACACAAACTCCTTTCAAAAAAAGACGCGCTTAAAATAATTCACCAGCCGCCTGATTTTGAAAGTTTTAAGAAGGCACAGAAAACCCTCGCCTACGAAGAATTATTCAAGTTCCAGCTCAGTATCGCAGACCAGGCATGGGCGCACCGGGGAAAGCTTCCCCTTATCACACCGGTTGAACAGAGCAGGCCGGACGTGAGCGAAGAGGATTTTAATTCAAGTCTGTCTCCGCGGCAAAAACAGTACCTTGCACGTCTGACCTTCAATCTGACTCAGGACCAGAAAAATGTAATTTACGGAATGAACCTGGATATCGACAAAAGTTACGGTCAGAAAGAAGGTTCACACTTTAACATGCGCGCTCTTTTACAGGGCGATGTGGGAAGCGGAAAAACCCTCGTTTCTTTCTTTGCAGTTTTAAGGAGCGCAGACTACGGAAGCCAGAGCGCCCTGATGGCACCCACAGAAATCCTTGCAAGGCAGCACGCAGAGAACGCCGCCCGTGAGCTTGAACCGCTGGGAATCCATGCCGCCTTTTTGACAGGCAACATCAATGCAAAGGGACGAAAGCTTCTGCTGGACGCCTTAAAAGACGGTTCAATTAATCTTGTAATCGGAACTCACGCACTTTTTTCAAGAAACGTTGTATACAATGATCTGAGCCTTGCAATCATCGACGAACAGCACCGCTTTGGCGTCATGCAGAGAAGTGCCATTGTGGACAAGGCGCAGAACAGCCTGAACAAAAAGATAAACGGCGCAAACCTTTTAATGATGAGTGCCACACCGATTCCCCAGACACTTGCACAGACCGTTTTTTCTGATTTAGACGTATTTACAATCAAAACAATGCCTTCCGGCCGTAAACCGGTTCAAACCTACCTGACAAAGGAAGGAAACGAACGCAACGCCTACGAAGCAGTCCGCCAGGAACTGCGCCAGGGACGTCAGGCCTACTTTGTTTACCCTGCAATCGGCCAGGAAACAAACTCCCCCGACTCCTCAGAACGGGATGAAGAAATGTCCCTTAAAGCCGCAGAGGATATGTTCAGATTTTTGAGCACTCAGGTCTACCCCGAGTACAAATGCGCCCTCATTCACGGAAAAATCGATGACGAGGAACAGAGCCGCATTTTACGCGAATTCAGGGAAGGTGCCATCCAGATACTTGTTGCCACAACAGTTGTAGAAGTGGGAGTGGACAACCCCAACGCAACCTGCATGGTAATTGAACAGGCAGACAGATTTGGTCTTGCAGCCCTGCACCAGCTCCGGGGACGGGTCGGACGGGGAAGCGCACAGTCATATTGTTTTTTAATTTATTCAAAAAATATAAGTCAAAGCGGCATTGAACGAATGAAGGCCATCCGCCAGACCACTGACGGATTTAAAATTGCGGAAGAGGATTTAAAACTAAGAGGTCCCGGCCAGATTACCGGAACCCTTCAAAGCGGACAGCTTACTTTTGCTGTTGCAGACCTTGCCCGAGACAGCCAGCTGATGGCGCAGGCAAGGCTTGATGCATTCAATTATTACACTATGCTACGTACGACTCAAGGCGGCGTGCACGAGTAGGATGCTGCATGCGGACAATTGCAGTCTTTTCAATCTGACGGATTCTTTCCTTAGTCAAATTGCAGACATCACCAACTTCTTTCAGTGACATAGGCTTCTGGCCGTTTAAGCCGTAGCGCAGGCGGAGAACTTTTTCTTCTGCAGGTTTAAGTGTCTTAAGAATATTGTCGATATCGCCAGAAAGATTTTCGTTGATAAGTTTTTCGTCAATATTGCTGTATTTGTCATCACTGAGCATTTCGCCCAGGGTTGTGCTGTCTTCTGCTGATGAATCAAGTTTAGAATCAAGGCTTACCATTTCGCGGCTGATGGCAATCATATCGCGCACATGAACTGCATCCATACCGAGCATTTTTGCAACCTGGGCAATTTCCTGTTCTTCAGTCTTTTTGTTACCGACATTTTTGCGTGCCTTTTCAATCTGTACAAGTTCATTAACGCGGTTCATCGGGAGACGGATTGCCCTGCCCTTTTCGCATACTGCCTTAAGGATTGACTGGCGGATCCACCATACAGCGTATGAAATAAAGTGGTATCCCTTATCTACGTCGAATTTTTCGATTGCTGTCAAAAGACCGATGTTTCCTTCGCTGATTAAGTCAACGAGATCAAGGCCATGATTCTGGTATTTTTTTGCAACGTTTACAACAAATCTAAGGTTTGCGCTTACAATCTTATCCTTTGCAGCTTTGTCGCCGTTTTTTGCTTTAAGAGCGAGGTCGTTTTCTTCTTCGCGGCTCAAAAGTGGAATTCTGTTAATTTCTTTCAGATACATAGCAAGGATTTCTTCGTCGTTTGTCATAAAAAAATGGCCTCCGGTTAAATGTTTTTACGCTAATATTATTGCAAGTTCCGTGCCAACTTTATGAATTTATTAAATTCACCAGGAAAGTCCGCAAAAACAGGGCTTTGCAGTGCTCAAAAGCACACTCCAGGGCAAACCTTGTGCCAATTTGACACACCGCAGGTTTATACACTTAAAACTGTGTCATAAAAACACACCTGATTCATTTTTTTATGATTTTTGTTGACGATAAACACACAAAATTACTATATTTTAATTATAAATCTAAAGATTCAAAACATTTTGGAGGCAATATAAATGAAAGTTAAACCATTAGCAGACAGAGTTCTTCTCAAACAGGAAAAAGCAGAAACAAAAACTGCTTCTGGAATCATCATTCCTGAAACTGCTCAGGAAAAAACACAGACTGCAACTGTAGAAGCTGTAGGTCCGGGAACTGAAAAAGAAAAAATCACAGTAAAAGCCGGTGACCGCGTAATGTATGACAAATACGCAGGAACACAGCTCAAAATCGACGGTGAAGACTATCTCATCGTTAAAAATTCTGACATCATCGCTGTAGTAGAATAATTACGGCGCACCAAAAGAGAGAGCCGGTCTTTAGTTCAATTTTTTGCGCAAAAGACGGGCTTCCGCATTGAGCGGGTCAAGAGAAATGGCGTAATCCAGAGAAAGGATTGCGCCTTTTGTGTTTTTCATGTCCAGCTGCACAACCGCATTCTTATAAAGAATCTGAGACTTGAGTTTTTTATCCCGTGTCTTTCCGCTTGATAATCCGTACAGAGAAACTGCCTTTTCATTTTCACCACTGCTGGAATAAATCAGGGCAAGGTTCAGGGCGCTTGAGATTTCGGTCAGTGGAGAGATTGCGGCAATTGTATTTTCTGACTGCAGTCTTTTTACACCGCCTGTTTCAAACAGGGCGTATTCATACAAACGGCGGGCAGCGGTAAGGTTTCCGTCCAGCATCGCAAAGTACGCCGCAAATTCAACCTCCCACACTTCCATCGTGTTTGCATATTGAGCCGCCCTGTCGCCGAAGGCTGCCTTTGTAACCCAGTCAGGCACTACAGGTGAAGAATAATGATGTTCACCGCCAAAAATGTCGTATTTAACCTTATTACGCTGTTCTTTGGCTTCAGGATTCATTTTATAGCGGGCATCGAGATAATTCTGAAAGAGATTTCTTGCGTCCTGTTCCCTGCTGAATCGCAAAAGCTGAACAATTGCATAGTTTACAAGAAGGGGCGGATAAAGGTCAGTTCCAACCTCATTTTTTTCCAGAGTACTCCAGATTTCACTCAGACGGCGGTCAAAGGGCAAATCGGACTTTGACTGCAAAAAGAGGGAGAGTTTTTCTACGATAAGTTCATCACTTACCTGCACATTTGCGTCTGCCCGCTGTCTCATGAGCGCACCGTCAATCCGGTACATAGCGTCGTCAATCAAAAAGCGGGGACGCTCGTCATTTTCTTTCATCGAAATTGAACGCAAATCCGTCTTTAACAATTCCCGTTCAAGGGTATCAATTTGGCGCACTTCACTGTCCAGAACAGAAAACTTTCCGTAGGTCAAAAGTGCCGGAACAAAGTCGCTGTCCTTGAGAACGATTGAAGTCAGAAGATTGTATGCACGGGTATAATCCCTGGAGTTATATGACCAGATGGCACTGTTTACGGCAAGTATTTTTGGAATTTTTACATTGTATTCAAGATCTGAAAGGGCAAGAAGTTTTGAACGCTCCTTTTCTGCACTGTCAAAATCCCCCAGCATAAAGTATGCGTCAGAAGCCAGAGTTGCAGCATCTCCGCTGAGAGAGGCCCCATCCAGCTGTTCAACATTCTGTACACATAGATCGTAGTTTCCGCCATCGTACTGAACTTTTGCCCAGAAAAGCGCGGTCTGGGGATTAAAGTCCTGCTGCATTGCACAGGCCGCAGAATAATCTCCGCTCAACAGATAGGGCAGGCTTGCATTTACGAGCCATTTGTCATTCTGAGTTGAATTATAGGCGTCAACATAAACAGGAACCATTTTTGAAGAAGTTAAGTTTTCAAAGCTCCGGTCGCATTCCTTCAGTACCGCTTCTGAGTACACTGAACCGTATTTTGTTCCGGAAAGGCTTTCGGTCTGTTTTAACGCTTCTGCCGTGCGGTTTGCACGGAGAAGGAATGTGCCGTACAATGCCCTTAATTCTTCATTTTCCGGAATCTTTTTAATTGCCTTTACCAGAGTTTTTTCTGCAAGACCTTTCTCACCCAGGGTGATATAGCGTTTATATATACCGATTCTTGCATAGGCACTGAAAGCCTGCTTTGAAGTTTTTTTGAGGAGTTTAACTGCATCAGAAGTCTGACCAGTCCTGATAAGGGAATCCACCTTGTCCAGGGAGGTTAAAAAGGAAGCAGGCTCGGTGTCCCTGGAACAGGACAAAAAAAGAGCGGCCGTTAACACTATGCAAAATGCGAATAATCTTTTTTTTGCTTTTGTGCGTGTGCCGCTTTTATTCAATTATACAAACCTGCTTCAGTTAGATTTATCTGTTTCTTTCCGGATATTATCCAGGACGGCGTTTACAAATTTAAACGAATCATCCGGTCCGTACTCTTTTGCAATATCGATTGCTTCGTCTATTACAATTGTTCCCGGAACATCTTTCTGGAACAAAAGTGAATAAACACTCATTCTTAAAATCGCAAGAGAAACCTTGTTTACACGGTCAAAATCCCAGCCGGACAAGTGGCTTTTGATAAGACCGTCAATAGTATCAGCATTTTCAATTGCGCCTGCAATAAGGTGTTTTGCAAACAAAGAAGTCTCTTCATCCAGAGGCTCTTTATCGCCGTCGCTGTCAGTCCATGACAAAGACAGAATGTCTTCTTTGCTCAAGCCACCAACATTCCAGGAATACAAGCCCTGGAACGCAATAATTCTACCCTTTCTTCTGGACATTTATGCCTACCAGTTTAACAGTTTGTCGAGAGCGGCACCGGTCTTTTTGCGTTCAACATTTTCCGGAGTATCAAGTTCTTTTGTAACTTCCTGAACCGCAGCAATCAAAGCCTGGCTCTGTTTCTGCTGTGTAAGGTTCTGTTTGATGTAATCATATACAGTTACAGTAGTTTCCGGCTGAACAAGGTCGCTCAGGCCGAGCATTTTTGCACTGTATTTTGAACGGATTACATAGAACTGGAAGTCGTTATCTGTTTCATTGAGGGTAGAAATATAGTTAATATCTTTACCAAACAACTCAAGAAGTTCGTTATAAGTAATTCCAAGCTGCTGGGCGTGCTGAGCTGATTTGCTGATGAACAGGTCACCACTCTGGTAAACTTTACCGTCGCCCATCTTTTCCTTGATTTTTTCGCATGTAGTCTTTTTAGCCTTGATTTCGCCAAGGAGGTTTTCACATGCAGTTTTTGCTGCTTCCGGTTTATCTCCCTTCGGGAACATTACGAGGAAGAGTTTGAGCATGTCGTTTTGAACAAAGCTTGCTTTATTCAATTCAAAGAAATCACGGATTTCCTGGTCGCTTGGAGCGGCTTTTGAAATTTTATCCTGTTTCTGCTGAATTACATACTGCTGTGCAATCAGCTGATTTTTGAGGTAAGCCTTGTATTCGCTCTGGTTCATGCCAACCTGAGCCTTGAGGTATTCATCAAGAGTTTTGCCTGTCTGGGCGCGTACGATTTCTTCAAATTCGTTCTGTGTAACATTGCGTCCAACCTGAGCACTTACGTTCTGCAGAAAGTACTGATCTACCTGAGTGTCAGTAAGTGTAAGTCCTGCCTTCTGTGCAGCCTGAACAACGAGTTTTTCGTCAATCATTGCGGCAAGGATTTCTTTCTTCTGTTCGATTGTAAAAGATGAAATTCCGTTCTGCTTTGCATAAACATCAACTCTTGTCTTGAGCTGGCGCAAAGTGATAGTTTCTGACTTATTGAGTTTTACAGTTGCCAGAGGCTGGAGATCAGCCTGTGCAAAAACACCTGCTATAGTCATAACGATAAGTGATAAACTAAGTGCTAAACGTTTCATTTTTTTTTCCTTTTTGTCCCTTCAAAAAGACTTTTATATTTTATGGGCTCTTCCTTAAATTCACTTTAAGGGAGAACCCTTCAATAAACACCCGAATCCTATTCAGGTTACAATTTATTTTAAATTACTGAGGATCCAGCGGAAGTCCGCCGGAAATTACAGCGCGGATTCGTCGTACACCTGCTGAAGAAGACTGTTCCTTCTGGATTTTAAAGTCTCCGATCTGTGCAGTGTGCTGAACATGAGGTCCACCGCAAACTTCCTTGCTGAACCAGTCGTTTACCGGGTCACGACCGATTGTGTAAACCTTAACCTGTTCACCGTATTTGTTGGCAAAGAGGGCTCTTGCACCCTGAGCCTTTGCTTCATCAAGAGTCATCACAGCCATTGTTACAGGCAGGTCTTCCTTAATTTTTTCGTTAACGATGTCTTCTACCTTCTGAACTTCTTCCTTTGTCATCGGACGTTCAAAAGTAAAGTCGAATCTCATGCGTTCGTTTGTAATGTTTGAACCTTTCTGGGCAACCTGGTCGCCGAGAACGTTGACAAGTGCCTGCTGCAGCAGGTGAGTTGCAGTGTGGTATTTTGTTGTTGTGTCGCTCTGTTCTGCAAGACCACCCTTAGCCTGTCCCACATCAGCAGATTTAGATGCTTCCTGGTGTTTGCGTTCTGCTTCCTTAAAGCCTTCAACGTCTACAGTAAAGCCGTTTTCGGCTCCCAGTTCCTGGGTAAGTTCAAGGGGGTAACCGAATGTATCATAAAGACGGAATGCAACCTTTCCGCTGATAACCTTTTTAGGGTTCTTGAGGAGGTTTGGCAAAAGCTTCTGGAATTCAGCCTCGCCCTTTGCAAGGGTTACGCGGAATTTTTCTTCTTCTGCTGTGAGTTCCTTTCTGATTCTTGCTGAATTCTGTTCGAGTTCAGGATAAGCGATCTTAAAGTTTTCAATTACTGTATCTGCAATGTCTGCGAGGAATGATTTGTCGATTCCCAGCTTCATTCCGTGGCGGACTGCACGGCGGATCAGGCGGCGAAGAACGTAACCTGCACCGACACGGTCCGGGCTTACGCCCCGCGGGTCACCGATGATAAATACAGATGCGCGGCTGTGGTCTGCGATAATGCGGACAGACTTGTCCTTTTCTTCGTCAGAACCGTATTTGTAGCCTGAAAGCTGTTCAATTTTGGCGATAATCGGCTGGAAAACTTCTGTAAGATAAACGCTCTTTTTGCCCTGCAAAATACAGTTAGTGCGTTCAAGTCCCATACCGGTATCAACATTTTTCTTTTCCAGCGGTACAAGTGTTTTTTCGTCGATACGGTTATACTGCATGAATACGTTGTTCCAGATTTCCATCCAGTTAGCGCTGTCAGTACCTTTGTTACTGCCTTCAGGAGGAAGTCCGTCACCAACCCAGTAGAAGATTTCCGTATCAGGACCGCATGGACCTGTAGGACCTGCAGCCCACCAGTTGTCTTCTTTTGGAAGGTAAGCAATTTTATCTTCCGGCATGCCGTTGTCTTTCCAGTAACCTGCGGCTTCTTCATCGCGGGGAGCGTTTTCGTCACCGGCAAATACAGTTACAGAAAGTTTTTTAGGATCAAGGGCAAGCCAGTCTTTACTTGTCAAAAACTCATAGGAGAATGCAATTGATTCTTTTTTGAAGTAGTCGCCCAGAGACCAGTTTCCAAGCATTTCAAAACATGTAAGGTGGCTCGGGTCTCCAACTTCTTCGATATCTCCGGTACGGATACATTTCTGATAGTCAGTGAGGCGTGTTCCGGAAGGGTGTTTTTCGCCCAGAAGATACGGAACGAGCGGATGCATACCGGCCATAGTAAACAAAACAGACGGGTCATTTTCCGGAATCAAAGACTGTCCGGAAATTTCAACGTGATTCTTTGATTTAAAAAATTCGATATACTTCGAACGTAATTCATTTGCAGTCATAACTCAACTATTTTATTGATTCTAGTAGTAAAAATCAATAGAAACACTACTCGTCCGTCTTACGCAGAGCGGTTTTATGAAGGGCAAGGGGCTGAGTTTCCGTTGCAAAAAATCCGTCAGGGCTGACAATTACGCTCTGCAGGAGAATTGTGTCCGTGTCGTCGATTACAGTTTCTTTTACCCGGCCCCGGCGGTCAGTTTCTTTTCTGGTAATCTTTGCAAATTCAGCACTGTAATAGCCTGAAAAATATTTTACATTTGTTGAACTTCTGAACTGCAGCAGGGTTGAATTTGAAATTTCATTCAGCATAAAGCGGCCGTTGTCGCTGAAGTTTTCGCCTTCAACAATATAGTCGTTGTCCTTGAATACAAAATACGAGCCGTCGCTGCTTTCCCAGGCCGGACCTTTTAAGAGCGAATCCACACAGGCCTTCGATTTTGATTTATCCGGAGCAAATGCATTTTTGGTAACGAGTTTTTTGTAGTTTCCGTCCCAGAGCGTGCTTTCGCCGATAATCATCCGCACGTCATCCTGAATTCGAATTCTGATTTCATCAATGGAAACAAGAGAAATATCAAAACGGCGCTGAAGGTTTTCAATTGATTTGTTTACCGAAGAAAAATACATACCGTTGCGGCGGAGATTGCTGTTAAGCCATGAATAAACTTCTTCGCTGTCTTCGTACTGAAAAATGATTTCATGATTCAAATAATCAAAAAAGATGTAGCGCATTGAAGTTCCGGTCGAATCCGTCTTGTACCACAAACCGTCCAGAAACTTTGCAAAAGAAGCAACAGTTCCGTCCTGAATTTTTGCAAGTTCTTTTGCGGCGATTCGGCTTCCTGTTACGCGCACCTGACGAACCTGAGTATACTTACCCTCTTCTTCGTTCCAGTCATACATCGTCTGAACCTGATCGAGCCTGCTTGAGTTTTCCGAAGAATCCGAAGCATAAACCCATACAGGAAAGCTTGCGGCCTTTGTCTGGCTCAAAGCGTATGCCTCATTGCGTTCAGACTGCTGGATAAAGATAGTTCCGTCGGCTTCAAAGTCACCGATCATTACAAGCTTAAACTGACCTCCGCGCGGGCGGTTTCCGTTAAAAATCCTGAGCACTGAACGGCCGCTGTCAGTAACGCCCTGATAAACGAGGGATTTTTTGTGGTTTCCGATAACATCGATTCCGGTACAGGCAAAAGTCCGGAGCTGCGTGATATTTGTCGCAAGCCATGCGGCGCGGATATAAGAAGTTGTAGGCGGATTATAAAGACCGACAATCAGGACAAGGTACGGGCCTTTTGAAGTTTTTACAATATTAATCTGGTCATCAAAACCGTCCCCGTCGATATCCATCGTTACGATATTAAGGAGGGTTTCATCGTTTGCAAGTTCAATAAAGGAAGTCGGTGTAAAGTCTTCGTATTCATCATCTTTTTTTTCTATATTTTCATCACCGTTTTCTACAAGAGGAGTAATTACGCGCGAGCGGGCAATTGTATCTTCCTTAACAAAAAGATTGCGGCCGATAAAAAAAAGCGCGAGCAGAGCGGCAATAACAACAAACACCGCAGGAATAAACTTCTTCATACAGTTAAATTATACATTTTTTATGTTGTGACAATCAAGGAATCAAACTTCAATAACTTTTGTTTACATTTTTTGCGTTTTGTTGACATTTAATACATATTTGTATACCGTTTAAATATGAAGCAGAACATTGACGTTTTTGAAAAATATCCGATTCCAAAAGCCGTATTCAAAATGGCAACTCCGACAGTAGCAGGTATGATAGTTGCGGTTTTTTACAACATGGTAGACATGTTCTTTGTCGGACAAATCGGAGACCCGAACCAGGTTGCAGCAGTTAACGTTGCGACACCTGTATTTTTGTTTTTAATGGCACTCGGCAACATCTTTGGTATTGGCGGAACTTCATTTTTGAGCCGCGCACTCGGCGAAAAGGACTACGAAAAAGTTTCTTCAACAAGTGCCTTCTCTTTTTACGCAGGACTTGCCGCAGGAATTTTAGGCGGCGCCCTCCTCATCATCTTTATGACACCGATTCTCCGCTCAGCCGGAACAAGCGAAAACACATTTGCCTTTGCTCACGACTATCTTTTCTGGCTCAGTCTCGGCGGCCCATTCGTTGTTCTTTTTACTGTTTACTCAAACCTGATCCGCGGCGAAGGCTCTGCAACAGCATCTATGATCGGTTCAATGGCAGGAACAATTACAAACATCATCCTTGACCCGATCTTTATTCTTGACACTTTCCTTGGGATTCCATGCCTCGGACTGGGTGTACGGGGTGCCGCAATGGCAACCGTAATCGGAAACATTGTTTCTGTATGTTATTATCTTGTTCACGTAATTTTTAAGAGCCAGGTTTTGACAATAAATCCAGGGTGCATAAAAAACATAAAAAAAACCTTCTTTGGAATCATTACAATCGGGCTCCCGGCATCTTTGACAAACATCCTGATGAGTCTGAGCAACATTGTAATCAACAAGTTCCTCGTAACTTACGGAGACGTATCTGTTGCCGGAATGGGCATCGCAATGAAGGCCAACATGCTCGTCATCTTTATCCAGCTTGGAACCGGCATCGGAATTTCTCCTCTCGTAGGCTACAATTACGGTTCCAAAAACTTTAAGAGAATGAAGGGCGTAATCAAGTTTTCCGCAATGTGCAATATAATTTCGGGCCTTATAATCACAGCCTTCTATTTTGTATTTACGGAACAAATCGTGCACATGTTCATTTCGGGCGACAGCGACCTCGTTCACAGGACAATTGAAGCCGGAATCCACTGTCTCCGCGCACTGATGATTTCCGCACCATTTATCGGAATTCTCTTTGTATTGAATTTTTCATTCCAGGGTATGGGAAAGGCAATTCCTTCGCTTCTGCTTGCAATAAGCCGTCAGGGCCTTGTTTTCCTTCCTGCGGTTATCATATTGAATTCAATTATGGGCTTTCACGGTGTAATTCTTGCCCAGCCTATCGCTGACCTTTGTTCAATTATAATGGCAATCTGCTTCTTCATCTTTCTGAACAAGGACTTCAATAAAGCAGAGGCTTAAAACACCCGTAATAAATATAGTTGCGTAAAATGCAATATTTAATTTAATTTATTTCACTTTACGCAACAACACCTTCACGCTATAATACACCCATAAATCATTTCTATTTAGGAGATCCCCCATGGGTGTAAATTATTTTAATTCAATTCCTTGGCGCGAAGCACGTCTTCAGCTCGGTCACTGCCGCTCAATGGCAAAAGAAGAATTCGCTGACGGAGTAAACGCTCTCAAAGGTAAAAAAATCGTAATCGTTGGTTGTGGTGCTCAGGGTTTGAACCAGGGCTTGTGCTTGCGTGACTCAGGTCTCGATGTTTCTTATGCACTTCGCGAAGCAGCAATCAAAGAAAAACGCCAGTCATGGAAAAACGCTACAGAAAACGGATTTAAAGTTGGAACATATGACGAACTCATTCCAACAGCAGACCTTATCGGTAACCTTACTCCGGATAAGCAGCACTCAAACGTAATTTCAGAAGTTATGAAGAGAATGAAGAAAGGTTCAGCTCTCTGGTACTCACACGGATTCAACATGATTGAAGAAGGAATGCAGATTCGTCCTGATATCACAGTTGTAATGTGTGCTCCAAAAGGACCTGGTACAGAAGTATGGCACGAATTCCAGCGCGGATTCGGTGTACCTGACCTTATCGCAGTTCACCCTGTAAACGACCCTGAAGGAAAGGGCTGGGCTTATGCAAAGGCTCTCGCTGTAGGTATGGGTGGTTCAAAGGCCGGTGTTCTTGAATCTTCATTCGTTGCAGAAGTTAAATCAGACCTCATGGGCGAACAGACAATTCTCTGCGGTATGCTCCAGGCTGGTACAATCGTTTGTTACGACAAAATGGTTGCAGAAGGAATCGCTCCAGAATATGCAACAAAACTCTTGATGCACGGCTGGAACGTAATTTCTGAAGCTCTCAAATGGGGCGGTATCACAAACATGATGGACCGTCTTTCTAACCCTGCAAAAATCAAGGCAAACGCTCTTTCAAAAGAAATCAAAAAACTCCTCGCTCCATTGTATCAGAAACACATGGACGACATCATTTCAGGAAAATTCTCATCAACTATGATGGAAGACTGGAAGGCCGGAGACAAAGACCTCCTCGCATGGCGCGAAGATACAGGTAAACTTGCTTTTGAAAAAACAGAAGAATCAAAAGAAGAAATCACAGAACAGGAATACTTTGACAAGGGCATTCTCATGGTTGCTATGGTTAAAGCCGGCTGTGAACTTGCATTCGAAACAATGGTTGACGCAGGTATCAAACCTGAATCAGCTTACTACGAATCATTGCACGAAGTTCCGCTCATCGCAAACCTCATCGACCGCAAACGCCTCTACGAAATGAACCGCGTTATTTCTGATACTGCCGAATACGGATGTTACCTGTTCAGCCGCGTTGCAGCTCCAATGATGGCAAAAGATTTGATGCCGAAAGTTACAACAGAAGTTATCGGAAAGGGTCTTTCTAACAAGGACACTTCAGTTAACAACACTGAACTTGTAAATGTTAACGCAGAAATCCGCAACCACCCGATCGAAGTTGTAGGCCGCAAACTCCGCGCCTACATGACAGCTATGAAGCCTGTACTGTAAGCATACATGACGGCGAGTTTTCGTAAGAAAACTCGTAGACTTCCGGCTGCAAAGCAGACGGAAGTCGTAATGAAACCTGTACTGTAGTCCGTTGATTACATAGTAAAAAATGGACTGTCCTTTATTGAAAATATTTCAACTTTAAGGACAGTCCCCTCTCTTCTATTCCTAATTTATTCTTTGAAGCGCCGGTATTGTTATTTCCAACACCTGATTCTTTACTGTTGTTGTGCTTGTTCCTTCATAGCGTAAATTGTGTTCGGTATTCACTGCAACGACATTTGTAGTCCATACAACTCCATCTGCCACAGCGGCAGTCGGTACATTAGTGACTTTTATAGTATTGAATGACTCACCGCTGTGAATGGTAAAGGATTTCGAATATCCTCCTTTACTGGAAATGACTGTTACAGTATAAGTCAAAGATATATCACCGCATGCATATCCAAATTTTCCATCTTCTCCTTTTACTTCATCAGGATATGTCCAGTGAGCATATAAATCCAGATCAGTCTGATAAGTACCAGGGTTCCATCCTGTTAATTGTATCCCAGTATCATTGATATACCAGCCGTCAAATTTGTAATTTTTCAAGGTCAAATCAATAAGCAAAACAGAATCTTTTTCTTTATATTCAGCTGGATTTGTATTCTCTGCATCCAGTGTATTATGATAAGTGATGCTATGTGCCGGTTTTTCCTGCCATATTGCATACAAATCCACAGGAAAATCTGGCATATTAAATTGTGAACCAGCAGAAAAAGCTTCGCCACTTCCGTCTGGCTGTGTATTCCAAGAATCAAAATAATAACCAGCTTGTGCTGAAAAAACACATGCGTCAACTGTTTCAATTGTATCATAATCAACAGCTCTCATATAAGAAGAACCGGAAGCACCATTCGGATAAAATGTAAGAGTGTATTTATTTATTGTCCATAAAGCATACAATAGCGTATCCGAAGTAAAGTCAACAGATTCTCCATCAGAATAAACAGGAGAAACACTTTCTGGTGACGCTCCCCAGCCTGAAAAACTATAACCTTTTCGGGTAAAAGTATTAGTCAGCAACTTTTTATTCTCTCCATAAAGAAAATTCTGTGTATATGTTTTGTTTGTTCCATAATTGGAATTAAAAGTTACTGTATAAACATCTAAACTCCATACTGCATACAATGTAAAACTTGAAGAAACTGATATCACTTCTTCGTCAGAGTAAACTGCTGAATCTGCATCTTTTGTAAATGCCCAGCCTCTAAAACCATAACCTGTTTTTGTAAAGCCATTTTTTATAAGTGCGTGACTTTCACCCGAAATAAAACTCTGTTCTGCAACCTCGCCAGTTCCATTATTTGCATCAAAAATAACAGTATACACAGGAGTCCACTGAGCATAAAGAGTAATACATCGTGCTTCGGAAGCAGAAAAAACATTCATAACTGAGCTTTCCTGAGCATAAGTTTTCCCGGTTCCGTCAGCTTGTGTATTCCAGCCGGAAAAAACATATCCGTCGTTGAAAAAAGGATTTTTTTCAAGACTTGCTGTAGAAAAATCATATGAAAGCACTTCCTGTGTTTTTGTGTTTCCTGAAGCACCGTTTGGTTCAAACTGAATTAAATAAACTTCCAGCTGATTACTCAAAAAGAACTGATTCAAAGCAGCCTGATTAGGATCTTCACATGAAACTACCAGAATAAGAATTAATAATACAAAAACAGAAAGTATTTTCTTCATATGTGGCTCCCGTTAATTATTCAGACCAATTGTAATGCTTAGTTGCAGAAGTTAAATAATTATTTCCTGTTCTTATTTCTATAGCATTCCATTCTTCTTCTGTACCTGCGTAGTATACATCCGTAAGGGCTGTACAGCCTTTGAAACAGTTAGTATTAATTTTAAGTAAGGTATTTTCGAAAAATACTTTACTTAATGCTGTACATCCTTCAAAAGAACCATCTGTTGAAGGCTCCTTTGAGTTTACAGAAGTCCTAAGAGTTTCATTATTTAGATTCTCTACTTTACACGGAATGTATATTTCTTTTAACGAAGTACAATTCCAAAACGCACGGCAGCCTATTAATTCAAGTTTAGAATTTTTCGAAATGATTACTTCTTCTAAGTCATAACAATATGCAAATGATGTTTGTGCAATAAAAACAACACTATCAGGTATAGTTATACTCTTTAATTTAGGACAACGAGCAAAGGCACTCCATAAAATTGTTGTAAGCCCTTCATACATTGTAACTTTTTCAAGTTGGTTACAACGAGCAAAAGCCCCCTCACTTAATGTTACAAGAGTTTTTGGCAAAATCACTTCTTTTAGAGAAGTAAGGTTCTGAAAAATTCCTGTTCCTGATGATCCAGCTCCAGAATTAAAAAGTTCTGTTATTTGAAGTTCACTTAAATCAAGTTTTCCTATATTTGCCTTATAAGATTTAATTGCATTCGAAAGTGTGCGTAAATCACTTGTTGTTAAATTCACACCACTAATTACCACTTCATTATCAGCAGAAGTTGTATCTATTGTTCTAGAAAGATAATCTTGTAATTCACTTATATCATGGGTGCTTAAATCAAACCACATAACCCACTGTGCATACAGTGTTACATCACTACTATAAGCAAATACATCGCTTAATAAGGCATCTTTTTCAAAATCAGTTCCTGTTCCGTCTGCTTGTGTATTCCATTTTACAAAGAGATGGTCATCATAAGTAAAGACGTTTTCTGGTAAGTTTGTTGTGCTTAATTCATCTTCGCGTACAGTAATACTTGGCATACTTCCTGTTCCACCATTGGCACCAAAACTCACTGTACAAAGTTTTACCCACTTTGCATACAATGTAACATCAGTTTCTGATGTAATAACATTGCTTAAAAGTACATTTTTTTCTATGTCTGTGCCACTTCCATCTGCTTGCGTATTCCATTTTACAAATAGATGGTCATCATAAGTAAAGGCGTTTTCTGGTAAGTTTGTTGTGCTTAATTCATCTTCGCGTACAGTAATACTTTGCATACTTCCTGTTCCACCATTGGCATTAAAACTCACTGTATAAAGTTTTACCCACTTTGCATAAAGTCTTACTGTATCTGTATATG
>JAEENG010000133.1 GCA_016283615.1 Treponema sp. | reverse complement strand
TGCAACGTCCTTTGCAACAAAGAAGATGCGGTTTGCGTTTGTAGAAGCTTCAAATCCGTCAATATTCGGAGTGAATTTATAATATGTTCCTATCTTTTCTCCTGACAATGAACCTGTTGAATTTGTGCATGCAGCAAGATCTGCACTTAAAGGATCGCTGTTTCCAGGAGTTACGAGCCAGTAGAAAATCTGGTCTACGCCGCTTCCGCTTTCTGCATAGCATCCTTCAAATTTAAGGGTAGCTTCCGAATACCAGTTGTCAGAAGAGTGTTCCCTGTTTGCAACCTTAAATGTATAGTCAGTTGAACTGATTGTCCATGCTGACTTCCACAAAGGTTTTACAGTATCAATTACAGTCTTGTATGTTGATGTAGAAGTTGTACGGCCTGCAACATCGGTTACGCTTGCCGTGATTTCATAACTTCCGTCGTTTGCAAGAGAAACCACTGCTGTTTTTGAATATGTATCGCCTGAAGCTGTAATTGTAATTCCGGCAGATGCATCTGTTGCAGTGTAAGTCTGTCCGTCTTTCTTTACAGTTACAGTAAATGAAGAAATTCCATGAGTATCAGCGCATTCAAATGTCATTGCCTGAGGAACTGTAGTGTAGTAAGCGCTGACTTCGGCCGGGCTTGTGAGAGTTACTGTCGGAGCGCTAAAGTCAAATTCAATTCCGCTGAATGACTGGATGGCTGTCTTGTTTCCTGAGTTATCAACTGCGTAGAATGCAATATACTTTCCGACACCTTCGGTTACAGTAATTTCGTAGCTCCAGTTTGTTGAACCGCTGTCGCTTTCTGTTGCACCGTCGACAATCTTCCAGCCTGTTGCCGCGTCACCTGTTACAGCGGTTGCGGTTGTTGCTGATGAAAGTGTTGTGTAATAAAGGTTTGCGGTACCACTACAGTCATTGCCGTAATAGTCGTTCCAGGTTCCGCTTAATGAGTATGTATAAACGCCTGCATTTGGTCCTGAAATGTAAGCATTGCTTTCTGAGATAAGTGTATCTGATGCAAGGCGGTTTGCCGCAGAAACTGTATTCTGGGCATTTTTGATTACAAGAGTTGGAGCCGTTGTATCAACTACAACAGTTACATTCTGAGAAGATGAGTTGCCTGCCTTGTCTGTTACGGTAAGTTTGTATACCCACTTGCCGTCTTTTGAACTGTCACTGGCAGTAATCGGAGTAAAGCTTACGGTTGCACCGCCTGTTGTGGCAGATGTTGTAACAGAAGGTGCCGCATCGCTTAAACCTGCAGGTCTGCTTACCAGTGTAAGGCTTGCAGAATCAAATGAAGTGTCAGTAACTGTTGCACTGATGGCCTCTGCTGTTCCGTTGATATGATAAGTTGAATCAAGGCCTGAGATTACCGGAGCGGCACTGTCTGCAAAGATAGTGATTGTATTTGCAGAAACATCAGTTGCGTTTCCGTAAGAGTCTACGGCTACAGCATAAACTGTAAGGTTTACATCAGTTGCGGCAAAACTTGAAAGAGCACATGTCCATGTACCGCTTGTTGTAACGTCGGCAGTTGCCCAGCCTGTCCATGCCTCGGTGTCTTTTACATCAGCCGGAACTGACGGTACGCCGGCGCCGGCCACCGCTTTAATGTATACGTTTTCTACACCGGCAGGAGTATCGCTTACTGTACCGAAAATTGAACAGCCGCTTTCTGCCTTAAAGTAGTATACGCCGCTGTTGATTGTATTGTTTTTAACACCGGTTACACTCAATACAGGCGCTTCAGTATCGATTGCAACGGCAATTACGCTGGAAATAGAAGCCTGAAGTGCGTCATTTGCGTGAATATAGAACTTGTGGGTTCCTGTTGTAAGGTTTGCAGCCGGTACAACAAGTGTATAATCATTGTTTGTTCCGCTTGTTACCTTTGCAATTGCGCCGGTCGTGTCAGTTGTGTTTACCGCACTTTCATCGATCCAGACATTGCGCACGCCGCTTCCTGTATCAGTTACAGTTACAGGAATTGAAAGTCCGTTTGTAAGTGCAGTGTCCCCTGCCTTAATCACGGCCTGAACAGACGGCTGTGTAATTACCGGAGGTTCTGAGTCAACCTGCACGTAGCGTACGGCAGCAGTTGAAGAGTTTCCTGCCTTATCCTTTGAAACAACGGTAATTGTGTTTACACCCTGTCCAAGAACGAGTGAGCCTGTATATGTGTAGTAGCCGTTATATTCACTTGAATTATCCGTAACGATATCGCCTGCAGTCAGTGAAGTTTCTGCAGATACGTTTTCGCTGTTCGAATTTACATATTCAACCCTTGCAGTTACCGAAGCAAGTCCACTTGCGTTTCCTTCTAAATCAGGTACATCTTTTGCATAAACATTGATTGAAGAAGATGATGATGTAACCCACGATGAGTCTTCTGACTGATTTATTGAACCAAAATCAGGCTCTGCCAAAGGCTTAATATTATCTACATTATATTTAATTGTGTATGTTGCAGATTGATTATATTTATCCGTTGCGGTGTATTTTACTTCATATGAACCACTAGTGTCTGGAATTGTAACGCTGTCAGAAAGTGCAACGCTTGTAGCTTCAGTTGTCTGGTCAGCTGCATAGTTCGCACTTGTTCCGTCTCCGCTGGCAGTGGCACGGATCGTAATTTTACCGCTTGCGTCTTTTACGTTTCCTGTAACAGTGATTGCCGAGTTGTAATAACCGCCGTCAGTCGGGCTCACGGAACTGAATGCTGGAGCGCCGTCATCAAGGGCTACGGCAAATTTTGTAATTTGTTTTCCGTATTCTGCACCGTCCGAGTAGTTTTTATCGGTTGATGTAATGCAGATTTCGTATTCACCGTAGGTATCAGGGAGAGCCGATGCCAGTGATGTAGTCGATGCTGTGTAGCGAGATGTTAATTCAGTGTAATCATCGTCTGAACCCAATGTTCTGTAGCCGACAGTAACGCTGTTGATTCCGTCGTCGTCAGTGATTGTAGCGCTTAAAGAGTTTCCAAGGTTAAAAATATTTGTATTTACTGCAGTTGAATCGTGAACCGCATTCTGGATATCTTCAGTAGTTTTGATTGAACTGTCTGCATTGCCCAGAATTACAATCGGGTTGTCAGAATCCTGACAGATTGTGTAGTAACCGTTTGATTCATCATTTCCGACAAGAACAGAAGACATTGCAGTTTCGCCGGAGTTGTTTCCGTCATAAGTAGTTGATAAAAGATCATCTACGCTTGCAAGAGCCTTGTCGCGTGCTGTTACAACGACATCAACCTTTGCTCCATCAGTCAGGGTAGCTGTATCGAGATTGAACTTAAACGAAGTTGTGTTTGTAGGAAGTGAAATTCCAGTAAGACCATCTACGGCAACATCATCCAGGAATACAGTATAGCTGAGGTTGTAGAGGTTCGTTTCTACTACGTTACCGGCGATTGTAATCTGACCGTTAACAAAAGTATTTTCGGAGTCGTCATAAAGTGAACCGCTTACACTCGGGCTTACAGTGTTGATTTCTACAACTGGAGCGGCGGCGTCCACATTAATTGTTCTTGTTTCTGTTACAGTGTTTCCGACAGTGTCAGTTGCGACAATTGTAACCGCATACGAATAAAGTTTTCCGCTGTCCTGCAGTACTTCATAGTTTTCGTAGCCGGTTCCGTCTGTAAAGCTGAATGTATATTTGTTGTGAACATCATCGTTTTCGTCAGTTTCCTGAACGATAGAGATTGTGTTCGAAGTTGAATTCATATCGTAGAGGCCGGTAAAGTTTCCGAGAGGGCTTCCGCTTTCAAGGTCTGTAACGGCAACAGAGATTTCGAGTGTTTCAAGATCTACGTCTGTAGTATCAGCATAACCGATAAACTTAACTGCCGCAGAATTTGCAAATACGGTCTGTGTGAGACTTGGTTTTGTAATTGTTACGACAGGCGGAGTTCCGGAGAGGGCTCCCTTAAAGCCGAATACGCCGTCACTTCTGAATTCGTTGCCGTCCATATCCTGGCCCGAAAGACCGATTACGTAGTAATAGTCAGCCGAAAGTTCAGGAAGGACAATGGTCCAGTTGTATGACTCTACAGAAGACTCAGTTGAATCAGCATTTGACGCTACAAGAACAGCATCTGCATCTTCAGCCGGATTTAAAATAAAACTCTCGTAATCAGAAGCAGAAGGAATTACCTTTGTAAATTTCTTGATATATGCCTTCAATGTGTTTGGAAGGAATGTTGTCTGGTCAAGACCTGCCTTGCAGACAATTGTGGCCTTTGAACCGCTTGTTGCAGTCGGAGCTGTGCTCAAAACCATTCCGGCAACTGTATAAGAAGGATTAACTTCCGGGTTGAGTGAGAATGCAAGATAATAATCTTTTGTATCAACAAATTTTTCTGACAGGAGGGTTTTTACCTGAGAAAGTTCTTCTCTTGTGAGGCTTCCGTTTCCGATTGCAACTGCACGGGCAGAAGAATCATCGCTTGCCGCATAGTTTCCGTTGAGGATTGTCATCAGGTCAGATGCAGAAAGTCCGTAACCGTTTGAACTCAGGAGGCTGTTGTAAATATCGTCGTTCAGGAAGAAAGCAGAAGTTTTATTGCCTGCAGAAGTATTTTCATCTGTGTAATTTGTTGTATAAACAGGAGTTGTGTATGTGTGAGTATTGTCTTCAAGATAAACTGTACAGTAAAAATTTACGGTTCCAGAACTCTGTCCGTAAATAGATTCGTATCTGCCGTTGGAAGCATTCATGCGGAGGACTGTGACATTTGTACCGCCGGCAGTAGAAACGTTTTGAATTGTATACGGAGTTGTATCTGTGCTTGCGAGGACGTTCTTTTCGCTGTCATAAATTGTTACGGCCATTGACGAAATTGAGTGTTCGTCGGCAATTGTACCGGCAACAGAGAATGATGAACCGTATGCTTTTGGAGTTGTTGTACTTCCAGGACCTGTCAAAATAAATACAGGCGCTGTGTTATCGATTTCAAACTGGCGTGAAGAAGAGTCAGATGAGTGACCTGCGTTATCGTATGCAACAACACTGAGTTCGTATTTTCCGTCAGGAAGCTGCCAGCCGTTGTAATAAGAAGCATTTGTAGCGTCATAATTGTTGACGTTTACAGACCAGCTCTTTTTGTCTTCGCTGAGTTCAACCGAATTTGCGGTAAAAGTTTCTTTTGTTGTCGTATTTTTTATTGTAAGTTTTACGGATTCAACATACTTATCATCGCTGCAGGTTCCGGCAAATACAAAGGTTCCGCGGATCTGAGCTGCCGATGGCGGATATGTAATGGAAAGAGTAGGACTTTCTGTATCTACAGATTCTCCCAAACCGACATTTTCTTTACATGCCGTAAAAAGAAAAGCAAAACTAAGAGAAATTCCAAAAATAAAAGAGAAAATTAAACGTCGAGAGTCAAATTTCATACATACCTCCGTCTTTAAAAAAAGACCTTATTATGCAGTAAAATACTGGCAAAAAAACTTTTTTCTATTGTCAGTATCGGCAGTTTTCCCACCCAATTTAACAGTGCCGTTCTCCTCTTAGACCAAATTTACTCTATTTTTCTATAAATTCACTGAAATTTAACAGAAATTATTGTTATATAACAAGTTAACTTCATTCTCCGTCAGTTTGCGGTACTGACCGGGAGCAAGAGAGGTGTCGAGTTCAAGAGTACCGAAAGAAACCCTTTTTAAGGCAAGAACCTCGTTTCCGAGTGCGCGGAAAATCCGCTTGACTTCGTGAAACTTGCCTTCAGTTACGGTGATTCGGCACTTTGTTGAATCAATCCATTCAATTGAGGCGGGATTTGCCTGCTGGACAGGCGCTTTTTTTTCTGCAGGCAGAGAAAGTCCGGCAGAGGCGAGAGATTTGTATTCATTTTGAGCATCAGTTGAGACGCAGTTTTTTAGAGTTACAAGATATGTTTTTTGAATTTTATTTACGGGACGGCTTAAAAAGTCAGAAAACTTTCCGTCATTTGTCAAAATCAAAAGACCTTCCGTGTCCGCGTCCAGGCGGCCGGCAGTGTGCAGTTTGACACCGTCCACTATCAGCACGTCGGGCGGAAAAACCTCGTAAACGGTGTGCCGCCTGTCGCTCACAGTTGAACACACCGTTCCATAAGCTTTATTCATCATAAAGTAATAATACTTTGAAGGTTGTTTTTTATGGCGCATTAATCTTCTGCCTTAACGACAAAGAGTTTTACGCCTTCGTTTACAAACTTTGCTTTCAGGGATGCGACAATGTTTTTGACCACCGCTAAAAATTCATCCTGAACATAGGTAATAAGGACAAAGTTTGTTTCCGGCCAGGTTGAAGAACCCATTTTATACGAATTTTTACCGCGTCCGACTGCCAGCGGAATAATCGTGTAAAGGCAGCCTTGGATATGTTCTTCAAGAAGCGTGATAAGTTCGTCCTGAACTGACTGATTGGCAATAACTTCGCAGCGGTACATTATTTTTCCTCCGTCAGCAATAATTTAATTTTTGATTTTTTAACGCCCTTTTCTTTCATTACAAGAGAATACAAAACCGGAATAAAGAACAGCGTTACAAAGGTTGAACTTGTCAAACCGCCTACTACGGCAACGCCGATCGGCTGAACCATTCCGGCAGAACCGCTTGTGGCAAAGCACATCGGAAGCATACCGAGGATTGTAGTCAGAGTTGTCATCAAAACAGGGCGCAGACGGCTGGCTCCGGCTTCGAGGCAGGCGTCAAACATTTTGTAGCCGCGGTCAATCAAAAGATTTGTGTAGTCGACGAGGATAATACCGTTGTTTACAACAATTCCGACGAGCATGATAAGACCCACACAGCTGATCATACTGATTGCCTGACCCGTAATCTTATAAATTGCAACGACACCGATTACAAGGAATGGAATTGTAAACAGGTTGATGAAAGGAGCCTTAAAGCTTTCGTAAGTTCCGGCCATTACTCCGAATACGAGTAAAATAGCCATCAGAATAATTGAACCGTAGGTTTTTCCCTGGTCCTGCATACTCTGCCATGCTCCATCGTAGACCAAAGTTACATCGTCAGGAACGATAAAGCTCTGTGCGATTCCTTCCTTGATTTCCTGTTCAACATCGTATGCCGAGCGCTCAGTGATAATGTCGCAGGTTACGGTTACAATGCGCGACTGATTTTCGCGGGCAATTTTTACAGGACCCAGACCTTTTTTAACCGAAGCAAAGTTTGCAACGCTTACCTTGCCGTTGGTTCCGTTAACAAAAATCTGTTCCAGATCTATAACCTTCTGGCGGTCTTCTTTCTGATACATCAAAACTGTCGAATAATCCTTACCGCCCGTACGATAAGTTGTAGAAGTTACGCCGTTCATCGCATAGTTGATTTCTTTTGCGACTGTGGTTACGTCAACACCAAAGGCGTAGGCGCGCTGACGGTCGATTTCTATTTCTACTTCTGGAACACCCTTTTCGATATCAACGGATGATTCGCCAAGGTCAGGGATTTTCTTCATTACTGCCGTAATCTGGTCCGAAATATCGAGGGCCTTTTCCAGATCATCGCAGCGGATTTTGATTTTAATGTCGCTGCCGGTCATCTGGCCCCTCATGCCCTGACGAAAGCCGAACTTTGCACCGGCAAAATCATTAAAGTGGGCGCGCAGTTTTTTCTGGATATCCTGGGCGCTGTCAATCTGCTCTTCTGTTGCAGGCAGTTTTAATTCAATTGAACCTTTATACGATGCGGATGAACTTCCGATTGTTGTAATCAAAGCCTTGTAACCCTTTATTTCGTCACGGCAGATCTGTTCAAACTGCTCGAGGACGGTGGTTGTTTCGCTCAGGGTTGTACCGATTGGAAGTGTAACGTTCAATGTTACGCTGTCGTCCTTACCAGAAGGCATAAGGTTTACATTCAGTGTTGTGGCAAAGGCAAGGGCAATTATCAGAGTACACACGCAGACAACAACCGTCACGGCGCGGTGCGTCAAAGCCTTTTTGAGCACTTTGCGGTAAACTTTTGTAACTGCAGCGAGCGGGATATCAAGCAGTTCGTAAAATCTTTTTAACGGCCTGAATTTAACCGGTTTTTCGTTACGGTTTGTAAGCGGCAAAAACTTTCCTGCCAGGACCGGAACAAGAAAAATCGCAACAAAGAGAGAGGAAATCAAACTGATTACAACGGTAAAGATGATTCCCTTAAACATCTGGCCCATCATTCCAAGGTCTGAGATAAAGAACAAAAACGGAATGAATACACAGATTGTCGTGAGGTTGCCCGAAAGAACTGACATTACCATTTCGCTGGATCCAAGAACTGCGGCAACTTTTGGAGCAGCCCCGCGGCTGCGGTAAACATAGATGTTTTCAATCATTACGATTGAAGCGTCTACAATCATTCCGACCCCGAGAATCAAACCGGTCAGAGTCATCATGTTGAGCGTGATTCCTGCAAAACTCATGCAGAGCATTGTGATGACAATGGAAAGCGGGATCGAAATCGCAATGATGATGGTTGATTTAAAGTTCTTCAAGAACAGAAAGAGAACCAGAACGGCCAGCAGAAGTCCCTGCCAGCAGCTGTCCAGAAGTGTATTGATAGTGTCCCGGATTGAGTCCGTCGAGTCACTGATAATTTCGAGATTAACGTCTGTCGGCAAAAGTTCTTCAATTTCCTTGAGTTTATCATAAACCTTGTTTGCAACTGTTACGCTGTTTTTGCCTGACTGCTTTGTTACGCTGACATAAATACCTGGAGTTCCGTTGATGTAAACGTCGTTTGTTTTGTCCTTGTAACCCATGTAGGCAGTACCGATATCGCTCAGGCGGACAACGTAGTCATTTTTGGTTGTAATGATGGCGTCATTGATTTCTTCAATACTTGAAAACTCACCGGTTGTGCGGATTGAATAATCTGTCTTTCCTTCGGTAATTTTACCGCCGCCAAGTTCAAGGTTTTGTTTGGAAAGGGCGCTGTTTACCTGAGAAAGAGTAAGTCCATAGGCCGCAAGGCGGTTCTGGCTGATATCTACGCGGACAATCTTTGTACGCCCGCCTGAAACTGTAGCTTCTGCAACGCCGTCAGTCTGTTCAAGCAGGCTTACAATTGTGTCTTCCGCAAGAACTTTGAGTTCGTCACGGCTACGGTTGCCCCGGACTGCGATTCGCATAATAGGCATTGAATCAGCGTCCATTTTTAAGATGGTCGGGCTGTCTGCATCATCCGGAAGTCTTTTGAGGACACGGTCAATTTTATCGCGTACATTGTTTGTCGCAATGTCGAGGTCGGTCCCGTAGTTGAATTCGAGGGAAATGCGCGAAGAGCCTTCCTGCGATGTAGAAGTCATTTTTTTGAGACCGCTTACAGAAATGAGCTGGCCTTCGAGCACCTTTGTAATTGTTTTTTCGACAGATTCAGGACCGGCGTTTGTGTAAGTGGTTCTGACGTTAAGGTAAGGGCTGTCGATATCCGGCATCAGACTGATTGCAACATTGTTGAGGGTAAAAATTCCCATTACGCCTAAGAGTGCAAAAAAAATGAGCGTTAAAACCGGATGTTCAAGTGTGGTTTTTGAAATATTCATTTTATGCCTCTAGTTTTTTGAATCAGCTTTTCCGGCTTCCTTCTCAGCACCGGCGTTAGTGATATCGCGGATCTTTGAGCCGTCGTTGAGGGAAGTCTGTCCCTGGATTACAACCTTTTCGCCTTCATTGACCCCTTCAGTAATCTGGATTTTGCCGTCAACCGAGTTTCCTGTAACAACCTTGCGGCGTTCAACAGTTGAGTCTTCCTTTACAACATAAGCGTAATTCTCGTCATTCAACTGAACCAGAGCGTCGGACGGCATTACAACCTGGTCCGTGTAGTCCTGAGTGTAGAGTTTTACCTTGCCGAACATACCGGCGTTTACGCGCTCATCACGCTTATTAAAATGAAGTACAACTTCCTTGGTGCGGCTTGTTGTATCAACAACCGGGCTTACACGGCTTACAGTTGCTTCAAAAACAACTTCCGGATAAGCTTCTACAGAAATTTCTGCCTTTAAGCCTTCTTTTAAAACTGCCACATAGCGTTCAGGAATATCGGCTGTAACCTGAAGGTTTGAAATATCACCGACGATTGCAATTGTTGTGTTTGTGCTTACTGTAGTTCCGTTTTTGAGCGGGGTAGAAATTATACTTCCGCTGATCGGGGCGTAAACAGGGCTTTTTTTGTAATACTGGCCCGGAGCACTCGGGTCAACATAAGCAATAATGTCTCCCCTTTTTACTGATGAACCGAGCATTACGTTTGTTTCTATTACCTTTCCTGCAACATCAGGATAAACATTTACCGAGTTCTGGCTTTCGATTTCGCCGTTGGCAATTACGTAGCCGTGCAAAACCTCTTTCTGAACAGTCTGCGTAATTACGGAAAAAACTGTGTTTCCACCGCGGCTGCGTCCGCCCTGCTGCTTGCTGTCATTACGGCCGATTGTAAGGCAGAAAATAATGCACAGGATTGTCAGGGCAACTGCCGAAATTATTACGATTTGTGATTTTGTAAGTTTCTTTAAATTCATTATTTATCTCCCAAGGTCCCAAATGGAATTCCTGCTGTGTTTTCAAGATTTAAAATTGTTTTTATGAGGGTTAAAACTTCGCTCTTGAGGGAAACTTCCGCATTCAAAAGTGATGTGTTTGCGTTCTGAAGTGTGAGCAGGTCTTTTGTTCCGCGGTTGTATGCTTCGCTTGTCATGTCGTAGGTACGCTGTGCAAGTTTGACGTTTGCCTGCTTGTATTTGATTGCTTCCTGGCTCTGTTTGATTGAACGGAGCGAACTGTCAACGGTCCGCTTAAAATTCTTCTTTTCGTTATCCAGCTGGAGTTCAAGATCTTTTACAGTGTCTTTTGCGCTGTCAATTGCGTCGTTGCGGCTTGACCACGGCAAAACGCCGTCGAGCGGAATGCTTGCCGACAGCGAAAGGCTTGCAGATTTCTGTGCATCCGGTGCAGTGCCGTCATAGCCCACATACCATGATGAATCAGCCCAGTTAAATTTTGCAGAAATCGACGGAGCAAATGCAGAAAATCTTTTATCCAGAACCGCATTTTTAGCGGACTGAACTTTATATTCAAGCTGCTGCACTGACGGTGACTGAAGTTTTGTAACGTCGAGTTCGATTGAATTCAAATTGATGAGTTCGTCGAGGGAGCCCTCAAGTTCAATTTTGTCATCAATCTTAAGTCCTAAAGTCTGCTTAAACGAATCAAGGTCGTTCTGATAAGTCGTGCGGGCGCTTTCAACAGTCGGAATTTTGCTTTTATAGTTTACTTCTGCCGAAAGAACATCGATTTCGCTCAGGCGGCCCTGGTTGTACTTTGCAAGGTTGTTGTTGTACTGGGTCTTTGCAATTTCGAGGTTGCGCTCCTGGAGAGTGATATTTTCCTTTTCGTACAAAAGCCCGTAGAACGCCTGGCGCACGCTGAGTTCAACGGATTTTACGGCCTGATCAAATGTAAGTTTGCCGGACTCGTATTCAATTCTGGCGGAATTCATCGTCGTGTAAAGGTTTGCGCTCAGACTCATGGATACTGTCGCGTTAATTCCGTAAGATGCCGTGTAATTTGAATCATTATCGCTCAGGGCATCTACGGGCACCGAAGCAGTTGCTCCGACTGTTACGGTCGGACTTATTGAATTCCATGAGTGTGCATTTGCGCGTTTTGCCGCATCGAGGGTAATCTGTGCGCGGCTGACAGAAACATTGTTTTGTTTTGCGAGAGTGACTGCGTCTTCAACCGAGAGAGTTTTTGTCTCCTGTGCCCAGATTAAATTCAAAAATAAGAAAAATATCGAATAACAGAAAAGCCGTTTAAAATTCATTTTTAATACCTTCTTTATTTTACTAGAATTCTTACAATTAAATAAACATTATTCTTGCAACACGTAACAAAAATAAGTAAATTCTTAATAAAGGGACATCAGTTCTTTAGGGAGGTTAAATGGAATTCAACATTCTTACAAATAACGAAATTACCGACACCGCCCGGCTTGAAGAAGAATTTTTTAAAACCTTTGACACATTTACATCTGAAGAAAAGGCTAAAATAAAACGTGCATGGGATTTTTTACTGAATAAAACTTCCGGCCTTACACGCACGTGCGGTAAACCATATTATCTGCATCCTTTACGCGTTGCATCAATTCTTGCACAGAGCAAAATGGACGGCGACTGCGTCGCCTCCGGAATTCTGCACAATATATTTTCGATTGAAGGCGTAACCGAAGAAGAAATCCAGAAACTTTTTGGACCGGTAGTATTCAATATTGTAAAAGACACTAGCCGCATAACAGGCCTCAAAATCAACGCGACAACAATCCAGCAGGCAGACAATATCCGCAAAATGCTTTTTGCAATGATAGATGATGTGCGCGTTATTCTCGTAAAACTGGCTGACCGCCTGGACCGCATGCGAAACATAAAGTCCATCGATGAAAAAAAGCAGCGTCTTATCGCTGCAGAAGTAATCGACATCTGGGCTCCCCTGGCCGACAGGCTCGGTATGCAGTCCATCAAAAACGAACTTGAAGATTTGAGCCTCAAGTATTCTAATCCGGCGGTTTTTGCACAGATTAAGGCGATTGTAAGCCAGAAAAAGGACGAACGCGCAGCCTACCTCGAAAAGGCAGTCAACGCGATTGTAAATAAGGCAAAGGAAGCCTCAATCGAAATCTCAGTTTCGAGCCGCGCAAAGCATTTTTATTCAATTTACAAAAAAATGCAGAAGCGCAACGTGCCGGCACGACAGCTTTACGACCTGCTTGCACTGCGCGTAATCTGTACGACGGTTCCTGAGTGCTACACTTTGATTGGTATTGTTCACAGTCTGTGGAAGCCGATGGACGGACGCTTTAAGGATTACATTGCAATGCCAAAGGCAAACGGCTATCAGTCTCTCCATACAACCGTCATGTGCGAAGGACGCCCGCTTGAAATTCAAATACGCACGCGCGACATGCACAACCAGGCTGAACACGGTGTTGCAAGCCACTGGCTTTATAAAAAAGGAACAAACCACGACAAGGTAGACGTAAGTAACCTTGCAATTTTTAACCAGCTCCAGAGTCTCAAGGACGAAAAGTTAACCGATGATGCTTTCTTTTCAAAGCTCAAGGGCGAACTTTTGGGCGACGAAATCTTTGTATTTACTCCAAAAGGCGATGTTGTACAGCTGCCTGCAGGAAGCAATGCAATCGACTTTGCCTATCATGTTCACAGCGCGGTAGGAGAAAAGATTGTCGGCGCAAAAGCTGACGGCAAAATAATTCCGATTACCCAGGAACTAAAAAACACACAGATTATAGAAATCATCACAAACCCGCAGGCACGCCCGACCGAAAACCAGCTCAAGGCTGTAAAAACTTCAAAGGCACGCCAGCGAATCCACGCATGGCTTACGGCAAACGACCCGACCTTTATCGACAGGGACGCAGAAGCCAAACGCGCAGCAGAACTGCAGAGCCAGAATGAGCACGCTCGCGCAATTCAGGAAGAAAAGCGCAGAAAACGCCGCCCGCACACTGACAAACCTGATCCGGATTTTGTTCTTCGCGCCCAGTATACGGGCAGCCTGATTGTAGACGGAACAAAGAACGTAATGTGCAAGCTTGCAGGATGCTGTGACCCGCGACCGGGCGACCTGATTACAGGTTATGTAAGTGCAAACAGAGGTGTTATCGTGCACCGCGCAGACTGTCTCACATTCCAGCGTATCGAAAACATCGAAAACCGCCTCGTCAAGGTTGAATGGGAAAAGCGCCAGTAGACAGCGGATTTGCAGATATTCCGCCTGCTGTCAGAATTCAATCAGCTGTTCTGTAACAGAGGCGGCATCTTCGTTTACGGTAACAAGAAGGCAGACGTGGCTTGAGCGGTAAGACTGGATTACGTATTCAAAAAAGCTGCCGTAGTCATAATAAAAATGCTGGTGGGCGTGTCCTGCAAAAATTGCCTTTACGGAATTGTCCGCAAAAAGCGACAGAATCTTTGCGCGCTCAAGGGTATTGTGCATGAGCATAAAAGGATGGCCGCCCGCATAAACCGGATAATGGGTCAAAACAATTTTCGGGCGGCTGTCGGACTTCATTTTTTCCGAGACAAGTTCGTACTGGGTGTTTGAAAGGGTCCCGTTTGCACTGTCCAGAAAGTAAAATCCAAAGCCCTCTGTTGAATTATCCCAGGCAAAATCAAAGTAACATGCGTATTTGTTTGGGTAGACAAGTTTTATAAAGTTTTTCTGCCCGTCGTGGTACAAATCGTGATTTCCAATCAGGGCGTAAACCTTAAAACTGCTGTCGCCGGTCTGTGCAAGGGCAATTGATTTTACCCGCTCGCACCACTCGTTGTACTGCTCAAAATACTCAGCTGAGCCGTCATCGGAAGTGTCGCCCAGGTTTATCACAAAGCGGGGGATTTTTTCTGTCTCACCGCTGTGAACAAGTTCCGTAAACTTTGCGAAAAAATCATCGTGGTCCACGTCATTTCTCCCTGAACCAAAATGCAAGTCCGAAACAACAAGAAAACTGTAGGTCCCTGTTCCGCTCACCTGCGGAATATCCGAACTGTCCAGTGCGTCGTATGTTTTTACGCGGTCTTCTACAGTGTCATCGGTAAAGGCAAACTGATACCACCCGAACGAACATGAGTTCAATAAAACAACGAGGAGACAAATCAAAGCGCCCCGGAATCCCGCTCTTTTGAGGGCAAAATACAAATTCAATTTTTTCATATTTTTATCCTCACAAAGGTGCTGAAAGTCTGGCCCTCAAGATAGAATTTTGTAATGAACATATCGCATGTAAAGGCCTCGTATTGAAGTCCCAGATCTATGGATTCAAAAAGCGGCAGAACCGTTCCAAGAGTCCAGATTGGAGAAGGCATCAGAAGGTAGCGGTAAGTGTTGTGGTTTGCAAGTGCAAAATAGATTTTTGCCGTTGAATTAAAATTCCAGTTGAGCTGAGTTTTGGTTGTCAGATACAAATCCTTAAGCCAGTGGTCAATTCCGTGGATTCTGGAAAACTTGGCTCCCAGCCCGATGGAAGACTGCAGGCTAAAATTGCGACGGCCGCTAAAGCAGAAGTACGGTTCAAAAAGAATGTCGTGCTCCCTGGTGTAAGTTGAATAATCAATGTAGTGCCAGGTTGTGCTAAGCGCAAAGTCATATTTGCAGATGTCGGTTTTTAATTTGAGCGGTGTAAAAATTGAATTAAAAAAGATGTCTTTTGAATACTCATTCACACGAAAGCCGGTCAACGCACGGGTATAGTCCGAAAAATCAATTCCGTATTCGATACCGGCACTTACCGCAGAACTTTCCGTTCCGCGGTCATCGTTAAAAGAAAGTGTGTAATCTATGTGCTGAGACGGACCTGCTGAAAGGCCGCCCATACCGCACAACAGCACCATGCAGACGGCGGCAAGGCGCTTAGCGCGCAGTTGTTCTAACCACACCTTCAATATATTCCTCGTCTTTTACACGAACAAGAGTTCCACGCGAAATATCTTCTTTGGTGTAAATTGCACAGTCGTGATCTGCGTTTACCCAGTCAACGATAAGACCGTTTTTAGAATTAACAAAAATATAGTCGCTTCCGGCAAGTTTTCTGGAAAGAACATCAGGGCTTACAAGTTCAAGGTCAGTGCCCCTGTCGGTTTTATTGAGGGCATTGTAACGGTAAAGTTTATAGCCGTCCTTCTTTTCAATTGCCTGCGGAACTTTTTCCGGATGGGCTTCAAGGTCACGTTCGCGGGCTGCGCGTTCGCGCGGGTCCATTGCGGCCAGTTCCGCATTGTGCGCGTCAACAAGTGCCTTTCCGTTTGCAAGAATTTCATCAAAACTGCTTCCTGCAATTTCTTCTTCAACAGTTCCTGCAAGAATATAAGGGCTGTCACTTGCGCCGACTGTAGTTTCATCAGCGTGAGCGCGGCTGTAGTAGAATCCTGTTGTGCTTTCGCGGTGTGCAACTTCTTCAAGACTCTTGATAAATGGAGCGGCTTCCTCGTCAGAGATTTTTCCTTCAAGAGCGTCCAGAGCCTTCCGGTAAGCGCGGGTTACCATTGCAACGTAGTAGATTGACTTCATGCGGCCTTCGATTTTGCAGGCGTCAACACCTGCTTCCTTCATGTCCTTAAGGTGGTCAATCATGCACAGGTCTTTGCTTGATAAAATTGCCGTAAAGTTGTCGCCTTCAAAAACAGGAAAGTATTCGCCAGGGCGTTTCTGCTCTTCGAGGCGGAGAATTCCTGACTCGGCAATCTGTTTGGCAGTCTCTGCGTTAATGACACCGCCTGTCTGATTCAATTTTTGAACTTCTGTGCCAAGTTTATAGTCCCATCTGCAAGTGTGCGAGCAGAATCCGCTCTGAGCACTGCGTCCTGTCAGATAAGCACTCATCAGGCAGCGTCCGCTGTATGCTATACACATGGCACCGTGAGCAAAGCACTCAAGTTCCATGTCAGGGTTTGCGTCCTTGATTTCGCGGATTTCGTTGAGGCTTACTTCGCGTCCAAGAACGACGCGCTTAAAGCCAAGACGGCCGTACATTTTTACGGCTTCTTTGTTCATGCAGCTTGCCTGTGTACTCAAGTGAAGGTGGGCGCCCGGAAAGTTTTTCTGCAGCAAATCCACCATTCCAAGATCCTGAACGATAAAAGCGTCAATCGGATACTGCTTAAAGTAATCAAGATTCTGCATGAAGAGTTTGAGATCCTGGTTGTGGAATGCAATATTCAGGGCGCAGAAAAGTCGTTTTCCCGGAAAGCGCTTTTTTAATTCAATAACACGGTTGTATTCGTCTTCGTAAAAGTTGTCTGCCTTAACGCGCAGAGAAAATCTTTTAAGACCGATGTAAGCGGTATCGGCACCATAGTTGTAAGCGTAAGTAAGTTTTTCGATATTACCGGCTGGGCATACTAATTCCATCAATAGTTCCTCTTTGATTATTCCTTTCGTTCCAGTTCAAGTTGAATTTCTGTCTGACTGTCCTGGGCTGTTACTTTACGTAAAGTAAGATAACGACCAATGCGTTCAATTGCAAGATGACTTTCTTCAAGATGCTCGTCGGCCAGCTGGAACATTGTCATCATTTCTGGCCACACATCAAGTTCGCACTGACAGCCGCTTTTCTGCAGAAGCTCCTGCATTTTTTTTGCGTCGTCGAGTAAAAGCTCTTTTTCGCCCATTTGAATATACACCGGCGGAAATCCATCAAGCTGCTCCTCAGTTGCCTTTAACGGAGAAACGAGTGGAATTTCGCGGTTATCCTGATAGGTGTAAAGTTCTGCGGCACGGCGGATGCACTCTCCCGAAAGCAGATCGTCCGGAGTTTTTTTAACCGAAAGATTTTTTGAAGAAGCAGAAACATCCAGCCATGGACTAAATAGAATTACATTTTTAATTGCCGCACGGAATCTGTCCCTCAAACTCAGGACAAGACCCATTGCGATAGATGCACCGGAACCGTCAGCCATAATTATGATTTCCGGTTTTGCCTTATCAATGTCACCGCTGTTGTCCAGGGAACGGGCAACAAGTTCTTCGGTGTATAAGGTCCTGAATACATTCTGGATATCGTCCAGCGAAGCCGGATACGGATGAGTCGGTGCCAGCCGGAATTCCGGTAGGACTGCGCGGCAGCTTACAGCGTGTGCAAGCGCCGCAACAAAAGGACGGTATGCCTTTCTCGAACCGCCCACAAAGGCACCCCCGTGGATATAAAGCACAAGCCTGTGTGAATTATAAATTTCCGGGCTCAGAACGTCGCACAAAACACCGGCACATTCGCGCTCGGAGAATTCAACACGATTAGGTAACATAACATCAGAAAATGTATCGTCCATTTTCTGACGGAAAGTCTTAACTTCTGTTTTTGGTGTAAAAATAAGATTCTTTAATTTTTTAACCGCGTTTGAGCGCTCGCCACGTGTAGACATACGAAAATTATAGCAAAAAATAAGTCAATTTGCTATACTGTGCGCATGCCGATTAAAATCCAGAGCGACCTGCCTGCACGCACAATTCTCGAAAACGAAAACATCTTCGTAATGACAGAAAACCGCGCTAACACCCAGGATATCCGCCCACTTAAAATTGCAATCGTAAATCTCATGCCTACCAAGGAAACGACCGAAACTCAGCTTTTGAGACTTTTGGGCAATACCCCTCTGCAAATCGACATAAGCCTTGTGCGCATGGAAAATCATGAATCCACACATGTTTCGGGAGAACATCTCGAGCGCTTTTATATTCCGTCGAGTGAACTCTTCAGAAAAAAATGGGACGGCATGATTATCACGGGAGCCCCGGTTGAACAGATGCCTTTTGAAGACGTTGATTACTGGGCAGAACTCTGCGACATCATGGATTTTGCATCAGAAAATGTTTATTCAACTTTGTACATCTGCTGGGGCGCTTATGCGGGCCTTTACCACAATTATGGAATCAAAAAACTTCCGCTCGACAAAAAAGCCTTTGGAATTTACAAGAATCACACGTCACTTGCCCTCGAACCACTTTTGCGCGGCTTTGATGATGAATTCCCCGTTCCGACAAGCCGTCACACAACGATGAGCAAGGCACAGATTCAAAAAATAAAGGATCTCGAAATTCTTGCAGAAAACGAAAGCGGCGAAGTAACACTCTGCAAGTCAAAAAACGGCCGTTCAATTTTTATGACCGGCCATCTTGAATACGACACCGAAACTCTCGCAAAAGAATACAGACGCGATCTGGACAAGGGACTTCCAATCGATATTCCCAAAAACTATTATCCTGACAACGACCCTTCAAAACATCCGGCAAACACCTGGAGAAGCACCGCGCATCTGTTCTATTCAAACTGGCTCAACTATTACGTTTACCAGGAAACTCCATACGATTTTGAATAGAGCCTTTCAGAAAAATTACCTCTGAGACCTGGAAGTGTGCAGCCAGGTCAGTTCGTGCTTGTTGTAGTTTAAGTGAACGACACGGCTGCCGGGGATGTCTGCAAACTTTTTGACTAAATCCCAGTCAATGTCGCCCTGCATTTTAATCGTACAAATCATGTTTTCTACGCGGCCGCTTTCGAGCCACATGTTGACCCATTCAAAAAGGCGGTCAGGATAGCAGATTACGTCGCTGAATACCCAGTCAAGTTTATCGCAGTTCAACTGTGCGCACACTTCTTCGACCTTTAATGTAAAGGCGTCGTGAGCCATAAAGTGAACCATTTTGTCATTCATCAAAGAGTCTGCAAGCGGGGCGCGGTCAACGGCAAAAACTTCTGCACCGAGGGCACGCAAAACCCATGTCCAGCCTCCCGGACACGCACCGGCTTCAAAACATTTTGAGGAGGCCGATGGAAGTTCAACTCCAAAATAATGATTGTGCTGCACCAGTGCTTCCTGAATTTTTAAATAAGCCCTGCTCGGCGGGTTTTCGTGGTCTTCCACAAAACGAATCGCGCCGGCCGGAAAGCAGTTTGAAGTCTTTGCGCTTGCGATGATTGTTTTTTCGTCAATCAAAGTGTAAACGCCCATCGCTGAGTCCGGAATTTTTATTGAACAGGTCCCGTCCTTAATGAACTGCCTTTCCTTTAAGTTTATGTACGGAAGTTTTTCCTGAATCAAAGAAGCGCGGCGGAAAAGCTGATACTGATAAGGCGCCCAGTTTCTCTGAATTTCTTTTAAGGCACGGGCAGCTTCCCCGATAGATTCAAAATGAAGAAGAAACGGTTCCAGCAGTGTTGTGCGCGCCCAGTAAGGAGTGCCGGTATTAATTGATGAATCAAAATCGGGGCAGAATAAGAGTTCTCCGTACCAGCTGGCATTTTCGCTGTTAAATACAGAACCGCTTATGGTCGCCGCCTGTTGAATTGAACCATAATTAAAACGGGAAGACAGTTCGCTGGTTAAAAGCCCTGTCATCTCAGGAAATGCCAGAAATGCCCGGCCGGAAAGTTTTTCTATACGAACTGACATGGCTCTTCTTCCGGCAAAACAGAATCTATTTCTGAAGATTTTTCTTCTTCATGAAGGTGATTGATGTATTCATTCAGGCGAACGGTATCAGGGGAAGTTAAAAATAAAAACCCGATTTGAATTGATGAATCTTCCATTTGTTTCTGCCACTGCGGATGACATACTAAATCCAGTGGTTCAAGGGTTGCGCGGGAAAGCCTGATGCGAAGTTCATAATCTTTGTCCATGTCGAGATTTACAGGAGTGTCGTAGTGAATTTTGCAGCCGGAAATACTGATGTCATCGAGAACTCCGGAAAACGGGCAAAGATCATTACATTCAACACGTCCAAAATCTTCAAAGCGCACATCTTTGCGCAATTCGCCTTTCATTCCTAAATTATGCTCGAATACTCCAAACTGGTCAATTAAAAAACGTGTTAGAACGGAAAAGCAATGGAAAATTAAACAATCCTTGACAACTGGAATTTTGCAGTTGATAATTGAATCAGTATTGAATTTTGCCGTGGAGATTTTGATGAAGAAAATTATCGCAGCCGCTTTTATCACACTCGCTTTTACATTTACAGTTTTTGCCGAAAACTCGGCCGGATTCGGCTTAAATTACACATCAACCAAGGTAGAAATTGAAGATTATGAAAACGTAAAACAGAACGAATTTGGAATCCAGGGCTTTTACTACCATGTTTCGGACACGGGCCGTTTTGCCCTCAAAACAACACTCGATCTGGGCGTTGCAGAAAGTGATTTATTTGAAAACTGGGACAGCCAGTACATGAGCATCCTTCTCGGACTCGGAATCGCAGCAATTAAACAACCCAAATTCAATCTTGCTATTTTTACAACAATTGGAATCGATTACGTAAACTACAACTGGGAAGAAAAAGTTTCAGGAACAACACTCGACCTTGAAGCCAACAATCTTGATTTAACACTCGGACTGGACGTTCTGGCCAAGTTCAGGTTTGCAAAACATTTTGGCATGTACGCAGACTTAAATGTCCGCGCCCTGGGCGGCACCTTCGAAGTTTCCAAAGAAACACACACCGTAAAAACCACCGTCTCTTACGACAACACGGGTTTTGCAGTTGAACCGAGTATCGGCGTCTGCTGGACGTTTTAATATCCTTCACTTACTCTCAAAAAGCAAGATAAAATCTACCATGCCTGCCAAAAACCGGCAAGCATGGATTTTTTCAGTCTCCCGTTTAGTTCAATATTTTTATACTATAAGTTGTATAGTTTATATTGAATAATCACTATACTTATGTTATTCTTAAAGTGGCACTTCGCAATAAATGGCGGTCTTGCCTCCGGACTCAATCCGTGCATGCATGGAAATATTTGACAAGGAGGCTCAACGGTGACGATTTACGAAATCCTTTCGTTAGCAATTAATTTTGCTATTCTCATCATAGAATTACTTAAGAGCCTTCCTAAAAAGAAGAAATCTGAGTAAAAAGAAAACCCGCCACAAAATGCTTCTAACCATGCGTGACGGGTTTTTAACCAAATAACGTGAGGCAAGACGCTAAATTGCGAAGTGCCCTCTTTTCTTAATATACTTCACTTACTCTCAAAAAGCAAGTCAAATTTTTCCGTGTTAGAGTGCTCCATCCACCGCAGGCGCGTAGCGCCTGCGGTGGTGCTCCGGTCCCTTCCCGTAAAGAAAGTGTCATTGCCGTGTTCAACACGGCAATCCGTTACAAGTCACATTGAATAGTGACTGTAAGCTTTATTCACTCTTCAAGAAGAGTACATCCATGCGGCCTGTGTTGTAACCGATGATTGCATCGCAGTCAGCGGTATTTACACTGTCGGTAACATCGGAGCTGTTTGCGGTCCAGCCATTGTAGCCTTCGGTGTAGATGTATTCTCCGCCGGTTACATAATTACCCTTTACAGCAGGAACAATCATCGTATCCCAACGAGATGCTGTTTCGCCACCACCAATATCAACTGTACGCAAAAGCGCATACTTAACGCCGTTTGCAGTTCCTTCGCTGTTGAGGAAGGAAACACATGGTGTATAAGTGTAAGTGCCTGTTCCGCTACGAATCAGAGAAAGCGTTCCGTAAGTTCCGGCTGTATCGACAACCATCACATCATTCTTAGAGAATGTGTAAGCTGCACCGTTAGGATTATTTGTACTCTTCAAGTAGCAAAGCTGACCTTCGCTGTCGCGATAGAGAATGTGCAGGTAGTTGTTTCCGTCAATTTTTGCCTGAACATAAGTTCCACCAGAAACAATACCTGAGAGAGACTGACGAGTCCATGTATCACGACCAGTTGCAGTAGCTGTCATGCTTGGAGTTGCAGATGATGTATAAGCAATGCGCAGTGTTTCATTATCAGCATCGAAATATACAATAACAGGTTTGCCGCTTGAAGTTACATCTATTGCGTTATAGGAACCGGCTGAAGATACCTGATTTGCCCCATTTGTAACAACATTAGAGTCACCTTTATATAAAGCACCACCGGATAATGTATAAGATTTATTAAAATCAGTTACAGCATCTGTCCAGTTAACAGTTTTATTGCTATTAGAAAGAGATGAAATTTTTCTTAATGCAATTTTATAAATACCTGTTGAATCAGTATAAGCAATACTTATCGCATTACCAACGGCAACACCAGTAGGCGCAGTAGAATACGTTGCAGATGTTGTGGTAACAGAACTTGGAGTCAAACTAATTACATCAACATTCAATGTTTCAGGGTTTCCATGACCGTGCAAACGATCCTGCTCATCTGACTTACCATCAACCAGAGTCCAGCCAGAAATTGCATTACGATAAGTTGAATATGTTCCCTGCTGATCACCGTATGTATTGTTTGCATTATCAGTTAATGAACTATTAATTGGCTGATAGGTATAACGTAACGCCTTATTATACTTGTCATAATATGCAAAATGCATTGCATCCCCATATCGTACCGTATGTGGTGAGTTAAACTGACTGACTTCACGTCTCATTGAGCCAGAAGAAAGCTGCCATCCGGCTGTATTAACCTTGCTATCGAGCGCTGTATATGGGTTTCCATTGATACTAAGATGTTTATCAACATTATTACCAGATGTCGGTGTATAATAAGTTCTTCCTGTTGTAATGTCATTTGCAACACCCAGTCCCCATACACCACCAGTTGTTCTTGCATCAGCATAACCGGTGCTGTCAGGTGTACCTGAAGAACCAACGTTTGCAGGGAAGAAGAGAACGCTCATTGCTCCTGTTGTATCAGAAGATTTAGTATCTATACCGATTGAGGTTTCAGCATCCGGCTGGTCATAAGAAACATAAATCGGATAATTGGTAACATTCAGTCCTCTTTCAATCTGAACAGATGCAGTACCCATCAAAGCCCATGTACTAAACAGATTTCCAGATTTATCAACCGTAAATGTCGGCTTGCTGCCACCTACAGAGTTTGTAAAGTAATGTCCCACATCCCAAACGCGCAGGTATCTGTTGTCATAAAGCACATTGCCCTCTACCGTTGAAGACTTGGCGTTGTTTGTTACGCTTTCAGCTTTTTCCTGGTTATTTTCGTTTGCGTTGTTGTTCTTATCGTTCAAAGATGTAATTCCGCTTACAGATACAGTAAGTTCACCGGAATTTTCCGGTACACCAATTGTAAACTGTTTTGTTGCAGTAACGTTTGTAGAAGCAACTCCCGTAGAACCTACATGTACATAAGTACCTTCTGCATCAGCAGCAACATTTGCGTCAGGCAGGTTATAACCTGTTACAGTGAGTGTATCACCGATTGCTACAGGGTATTCACCATAAGTTGATCGGTATGTCTTTGAATCTACAGATTTAGTTGACGCACTACGCCAAATTCCCGTGATATACGGCACGATATCAACCTGATAAGTATCTGTTTCGTCATTAGTTCCGTCACTTACATACAGTGTAAACAATACATCGCTTGCGGCAATACCTGTTACATAACGTGAATCCACTGTAAGAGTCCAGTTTACTTTATGTCCGTCTGCCGCAGAGAACTGTGTTTCTGCGGTAGTCTCTGTAATATCAAATGTCCAGCCGGTTGTTGCACTTGCTGCAGACTGTAATTCAAGTACGCCTGCATTGTATTTTGCAACTTCTACATAGTCTGTAAGAGTGCTGTTTATTGCTTTTCCCGACTTCAATTTAATAGATTTTATAATCTTTTCATCCTGTACGGTTCCACTAAATACAACCTTACCGGAAATCTTTGTATCGCGGTCGAGATATTTTGTAGCATTTCCAGCTGTAAATACAGAAGGCAAAGTTGCACTTAATTCAACATGGCCTCCATCTGTATGAGCCTTTGGATCTTCAAATGCTGGGACAGGATTAATTCCATCCACAACATCAATATAAACCGGGATATTGATGTATGTGTACTGGTTTCCGTAAGAAGTTACCTTACCGGTTGTTGAATCTGTCGTGTCCTTGGTTGCAATATATGTGCTTCCTGAATCTGCGGAAATATTTACTGTATCCCACAAACTCAACTGGAGATATGTTGCTGTTGCAAGGCTTGTTGTATTCTCATACCCTGCTGCCATACCGCTCAATGCACCTGCATTGCCGTTTGTAAAGTTTGCATTTGTGAACAGAATACCCTTTCCGCTGATTGCTGTCAGTGTGTCAAATACAGGGTCTGTAATTGAAGTTGTTGTGTCTACACCTGTTACAGCATCACTCAGGCTGCCTGTTACGGCAACACCTGTTGCAGGACCATCTGCTTCAGTATCCGAAAGTTTTGCAATGTACTTGATACCTGCGTAACTTCCGCTTGTGTCTGCACCGGACAAAAGTTCCATTGTTACGGCAAGCTTGTCGCGAACTGCAAACTTAGTTCCTGCGGAGTCTGTTGTTGTAAGGGTTACGCCTTCCTGGCCCTGACCTGTTGCAGTAAGACAAGAATATGCGTATGCACTTGTATCAACATCGTTTACATCCTGTTTGTATTCAAATTCAAATGGCGCAAACTTATCGTCACCATTCAAGTCTGTTGCCAGGAATACCTTAGAAAGACGCGGTAGGTTGTTACTGATCATTGTCCTTGTCTCACTTGAACTGATATTGCCGGCCTTATCGAATGCTACACAAATGATATCAGTTTTACCGTCAGGAAGTTCATCACTCATGATTGAAGTCTGGAGTGTGTACTTGCTTCCGGCCTTGTTTACAGTTTCGATAATACCGTCACCATCGTTTTCGGTCATTGTGTAACCTTCAGAAGGTGTTCCGCTTGCAATGCTTTCGTTTGTATCACCTGTTGTAGATACATACTGAATTGCAAGAGCATACGGACAGAATGCTGTTGTTGCAGTACATGTTGCAGAAAGACCTGTTACATAAATTCTTGTACCGGTTACATTCTTAATCTGGTAGTAGATACCGTCAATCTGAATCAGACCGCCGGCCCTTACATTGCTGTCAGAAAGAGCAGATGCCGTTACATAAACGCCTGTACCATCACTTGCAGTTGTTCCTGTCAGGCTGATATTAACACCGTAGAGGTTGTGGTCTGCAGTAACTGCATTTTCTGTCAGGGAAGTTGTTGCATAACCTGTTGCAGTCTTGTTAGTAAAGCCTGCGCTTGATCCGCCAGGAATCGGGTTATAAACCTTTCCGTCCTTGAGGAAGTAGTAAGCCATCATTGTAAAGCCTGAATACTCTTCATTAAGGATAGTAGAAATACTTGTAAGTCCGCCGTTTGAATTAACGAGTTTGTTTCCTGCAACTGTTGCAAGACTTGTGTTACGTGTATTTCCTGAAGTCAGTTCACCGATTGTAGGTGCAGTATTATCAATCTTATATGTGTAAGACTGAGTATTTGACTTATTGTTTCCTGCTTCCTTGGCAGTAATTGTATAAGTAATGTCACCTTCAAATCGTGTATCAACCGGAATGTAAATCTTAACATTTACATTGTCATCAGAAGTTGTCTTATAGAAGTAACCGAACTTTGTATCGTTATCAGCCTGGATATTTGAAACTGATGCAGTTGCAGTCAGGTTACCGCCGGTTACGCTGCTCTTAACTTCGATCGAACTGATTTTTGAAGCATGGTAAGCGTTGGCAACAATGTACCACTGTCCGTTCTGGTTTGTCAGGTATGAACCTGCATCGTAAGAAGTGTACTTAGAAGATTCACCGCTTGCGATAGTGTTATCTGTAAACTGGGCTGTTTCAACAAATGTGATTGTTGGAGCACCCTGTACGATGTTGATTGTTACAGGGTCAGACCAGATTCCGGCCTTGCCGAGGTTATCAACGGCACAAACACGTACATAAATTGTCTGAGTACCGCCTTCAAGTTCAAACTTGCCGTACTTGTTGATTACCAGAGCCCAGCTGATTGTATTTTCGGCCTTGATACCCCACCATGTTGATTCAACACCGGTTGGACATGTACTTGCATTGTATACGTTTGTAATTCCTGAATTTGCAAGTGTTGTTACATCAAGATATGTTGAATCAGTGTTAGAATCCCCTGCGGCCTGAGCTGCTGCAAGAACAGCATCACTTGAAGACCATGTGATTTCTCCGGTTGTTGAATTCTTTACAGAACTGATCTGGAGGTAAACAGCGCTTACACTTACGTTGTCTTCTGCACTACCAGTGATACGGATACGGTCACCGACTGTTGCGCCGGTCTGAGGATCAAGAATTGAAGAACTTGGTCTGTCGGCATCCGGGTTATAGCGCAGGCGGTAATTGCCTACAAAGCCTACGTTGCCGAGTTCGTCTTCAATCATAAAGTAAACCGGGATTGTGTAAATACCGCTGCTTACAGTCATGTAATAACCGCCTGCAGTGTTTGCAGAGTTACACATTGTTTCAAATGTAGGGTTGTGAGTTGTGTCTTCTGCAGTATTTGTTCCACCGTCAAATGCAAACTTCCACTGAGTGTATGTGTCAGAAGACTTATTGCTGCTCCATGAATAACTATCCGGGTCAGCAATGATTGTTGCGTAAGTTACTTCGTTTCCGTTTGCATCGCAAGGAGGAACAAGCCAGCTTACCTTTGCAATTCCGGCACCGAGAGATTCTGTTGCAGAACCTGCCATTGAAATTGTAGAAGTCAGAATATCGTTTGAAACTTCATTTGTTCCGTTGCTTGTTGCGGCAGGGTTGTTTACCATGAAGTTTTCTGTTTCAACATCCTGGTCACAGTAGAATGAGTTGTTACCGTTACCTGTCATACTGCTTGTATCTGTTGCAGTTGCCTTAACAGAAACATATCCGCTTGCAAAACTTTCAAGGTCAACAACAGAAGAAAGCCATGAAGTTGCAGAGTTGTCGGTTGTTGTTGTACCTGTCATTGTAACAGCTGGAGCTACTGCACCTGAAGCAAGAGTTCCTGTAAGTTCAAGGGCGATATCATCAATGCCGTTTGAGTCCTTGGCAGTAACCTTAAAGCGTGCGTATCTGCGTACTGTACCGCCAAGTTTTGTTGTAGCGGCAAAGTCAGCAAATGCTGCGTTATCTGCGATTGAACTTGAGTCGCTGTATGCAACCTGGATGCTTTCAACTGATGGTGAGTTATTATCTGACTTATAAGTTAATACAGCCTTATTATCCATTACTGTTCCGGTCTTAACCTGGAAGCGTGGATTATTGTATACAGTGTATCCGCTTGCTGTTGCAGTCGAATAGAATTCATGACTGTTATTATCTTTGATGTAAATATAAACAGTCTTGTTTCCGTCATCTTCGCTCGGCGGTGTATATGTCCAGTCACCGCTTGTCTTGTTGTATGTGGTAGTTCCCTTACCGCTTGCAGTTGCAGTTACAACATCTCCTGATGTTGAGATGTCAAATCCTGCTGCACTTGTAATTACAGAACTACTGATAATGAATGTATCAACTACGTTTTCTGTTGTTGAGTCATCATCAGTTACAAGACCTGTAATCTTACCGCCTGTTGAATTCTTGATGATAAGTTTAGAAGCATCTCCGCCGGCAGACAAATCTGTAAGGTCTGAGAACTTAACTGTAGGTCTGTCTTTGCTCAAATCAACGGCAAATGCTTCCCACTGGGCACCTGTTGAATCAGGGCTCAAATCCCATGAGATTGTTCCGTTGTTTGCCTTTGTGTAAGCGTTACAGTTACCTGCTTCGTCCACAGCTACAGGCAGGATGTAAACTATATCTGTACCGTCTGCTGCACTTGCTGCCGCAGATTTTGCGGTAAAGTCAAAGTCAAATCCGCTCCAGTTGTAAATATCCTGCTCAGTTGTAATTTCGTCTCCAATCTGAGTCCAGCCTGCAGGTTTGCCGCTGTTGTCAGCAGGAGTTGTTGCAGAAGATGGATCTGTCAGTGTATAGAACAGCTTGAATGAAACAGGTTTGTGTCCGTCTGTTACGGTACCGCTCAAAGTATTTGTTCCGTTAAGACCTGTTGTACGGCTCAGGGCTGCACTGATTGTAGCCACAGGAGCAGTTGTATCAACGTCGATCTTAATTGCGTTTCCGTTATATTTGTTTCCGGCATTATCAAGGGCAACTGCCTTAACCTGATATACAGTTCCTGAAGTAAGGTTTGCAAGAACTGAAGCAGGAATTGTTGCACTCCATGTTGCAGGAGTTACGCTTGTATCAAGAGTTGCGTTTCCTTCCCATGTTGAAGATGCACCGTATGTAAAGTTCAATGCAACGGAAGCAACCCCGGAAGCATCGTCTGTTACTGTTCCGCTGAGAGCAATATCCAGAACGCCGTTTGTAAGAACTGTTCCTGCGTCTGTATCGATAACAGGAGCAAGTTCATCACGGTAGATTTCTACATGCTGAACGGCACTTGTGTTACCTGCATTATCAACGGCTACAAAGTAAACGCTGTTTGGAGTGCTTGATGCAATAAATTCACCGATATTTGAACTCCATGTGTGGAATCCGTTAGATGTAGTTCCAACAAATGAACTTGTTGCAGTTGAAGTATCAGCTGTGGCCGGAGCGGCAGCACCAGGTGCGGTTACCCATGCGTAAATCTGATTTACACCAGAGCCTGTTTCTTCAAAGCATCCGTCAAACTTGAGTGATGCGCCGTTATACCAGTTATGTCCTGAAGCAAGAACGTGGTTCTTGCCGGATACCTGGAAGTACTTGGTTACCGCATTTTCGGTCCAGCTGTTTTTCCATACTGGAGGTGTCATATCAACTTCTGTTGCAAGGCTTGTTGTTTTAGAAACGCGTCCTGCAACGTCTGTTGTTGTAATGTCAAATGTCCATGAACCGTTGGAAGCGCTGCCTCCAACAAGTGTGATTGTAAATGTCTTTGCGGCTTTGTCTGCTGCGAGTGTGTAACCTGAGTTACCTGATGCAACTGTAGCTCCAGCCTTCTTTGCCACTACATCTATTGAACTCAATCCGCTGGTTTCTGTAATTGCACCGCTGATTACAAGGGTTGCACCGTCTGCAATGTAGGCCGGGATACTGTCCCGTGCGGCAGAGTTGAGGGCAAATGTTGTTGCAATAACAGGTTTTGCAAAGTCCACTGTAATTCCGGTGAATGAAGTTACCTCAGAAGTGTTTCCGTTCTGGTCAGTTGCCCAGAATGTAAATGACTTGCCTGAGCCTTCAGTGAGCGGAATGTCTTCAATACGCCAGTTAGTCTGTCCGGCAAATGACGTAATAGCAGCCTGTTCAGTGCCGTTTACCGTGTAATGAAGTTCTTTAGTTCCTGCAAGGTTATCAGACCAGGTACCTGTAAATGTGTAAGTTTCCTGGTCAAAGATTTCTGCTCCGGTTGAAGCAAGAGTATTGTTTACGGTAATTGTCGGAGCAGTGCTGTCCATGTCGAATGTAAACTGCTTTTTAGAAGCTTCTTCTGATTTACCTGCCTTGTCTTTTGCACTTACTGTAACGATGTAAGAACCGTCACCCGTAAAGCTGTAACTGTATACGGCAGCAGAGCCTGTGCTGAGAGATGAGATATAAGCACTGTTGTCTGTTGAATTATATTCAAATGTTCCTGAATAATTCTCTGACCCCTTTGTAAGCGGAGTACCGCTTGCGGCATCTCCAAAATAGAATGTCGGAGGGTTGGAATCGTTTGTACCTGTTGCGGTTACACTTACTGTAATACTTTCAAGATTGAGTTCTGTGACAGTACCGGAAGCTGTTGCCTTTGTACGCGCATCATTCCAGCCGACTGCATTGGCAGTCACAACCGGTGCACTTGCATCCAGTGTTACTGCAGTTCCCTTTTCAGAACCGATGTTGCCTGAGTTATCAACTGCGGCAAAATAAACCTCATAACTGCTGTTTTCAATTAGCTGTCCAAAGTCAGCGTATGCAGTCCATGTACCGTTCTTAAAGGAAACATCCTTCCATGCTGAATCTCCAGCTGTGTAATCAGGAGCGGCAGCACCCTGAGAAACTATTGTGTAATAAACGCCTGCGATTCCAGATTCAGTTTCACTTTCAACATAAGATCCCTTATAAATCTGGGAGCTCGTTTTATCGATAAAGCGGTTGGAAGGTTCCTGGCTGATTTCAAGTGTCGGAGCATTTGTATCAACAGTCTGCGCGATTGTGTTTACTACTGTTGAGCGTCCAACCCTGTCTTCTGCGTTCAAAGTAAAGATCCATGAACCGTTATTTGTCCAGTTGCCCGAACCATCCTTAAGTGAAACACGAACAACATAAGACTTGATTGTAGAAGTATTTGAAGCTTCTGTTACAGTTACGTAATTTGCGGCAAGATTTTCAACTGTCGTATTATCATGTTTTACACCAACTGTAAGGCTGTCCAGAAGCTGGTCACTTGCAGTAACTGTAAATTCAATTGCGTTATCGCTTGTTCCGTAGTAGCCGTTGAGGGTTGTTGTAGAAATTGACGGCCCCTCGTTATCTACTACAAAGCAGAACTTGTCTGATGTTCCAACTGTTCCGTTGGAGTCTGTTGCGCTTACCTGTGCAAAGTATGTACCTTCCGCTGTTGGAACGGCAGCAGAAAGCTGGCTGATTTTACCAGTCTTTGTTACAGGAGTTCCGATTACGGTGGTTCCGTCGGCCGCGTAGAAGGTAACTTTTGCGCTTGCAATTGCATCATCATCGCTCAGGCTTGCAAGCAGGTTCTTGTTTGTTGAACTGAAGAAGTTTGTAGTTGAATCAATGCCTGAAACATCAGTTACTGTTGAATCAGCGTTAGAGAACTTAATCTGCGGCTTATCAGTATCCTGGTTGATTATGATGTTTTCGTCGAGGCTGTAAATTTCTTTGTTGTATGCCTTTGTGCTGGCAGATCCAACGTGACCTACAACGTCTTCTGCGTATACGACAACTTCAATTTCCTTTCCGTCTCCGTCAGTATATTGTGTTGTATCAATTGAATCGTTGAATGAGAACTTCTTGACAAGTTTATTCGGGTTAAGTGAAGAATATTTTTCGATGCCGTCTACAAAAATCTTGTACCACATGCTTATAAGGTTAGTTTCTGAAATCGAACCCTTGAATTCAATATTGCCGTTAACGTATGTGTGGTTCTTGTCTGCTGCTCCGTCGTAGAAGCTGCTGCCTTCAACTACAGGAGTTACGGCAGTAAATTCAACAACCGGAGTAATTGTATCGATATGAACATAGTTTTCTACATTATTCGACTGTCCGGAAGCAGAAGTTACCAATGCATACAGTGTGTAGAGATAAGCAGTACCCTCGCCTGCAGCAATCTTTGCGTAGCCGTCTGCCTGGCTAGGAGTAAATGTCCATGTTCCGTCGGATGCGATGGTAAGGCCTGCAACATCGCTCCATGTTTTTGCAGTTGAATTATATGTAGATTTTACGTAGATGTAATCGTCGAGGTTAGCACCTGAAGATTCGTCTTGTACAGTGAGTTTTAATTCAAGTGACTTGAATGGAGTTTCTTTTGTTGTGATTTTACCTGTATATGCAAAGTCCGAGGCTGCCTGATATGAAAGGCTTGTCGGAGTATTGATTGCGACTGTTGGTGGAGTACCTGCTGCCTGACCATGGAAACCGTAGTAGTTTTTCTGGCTGAATTCAACAAGGTCGGCGTCGTTACCGGTTACTGCCACAAAGTAGTAGCGATCCTGAACAATTGAAATTATATCTTTGTCGAGTACAACAGGGATTGTTACAGAGCTTACAGAACCTTTTGAATAATTCTTGTAATCATAGAGGAGAACAAATCCTGTTTCGTTTTTAATATTTGTAATTGTATCGTCGTCAAATTCAAGAGTTGCGGCAGTAGGATTGTCCGCATCCTGATACATTGCAGCCTTTGTGAGGGCTGTAAGTTTCTGAATTTTAGAATCCAGCTCAGTTTCTGTGAGCACAGTTGTGCCCGAGTCAATAATCCAGACTTTCATAGTCTGAGGCAGGAGTTTAACTTCATCAAGACCCATGCTTGCAGTTACAGTAATTGTACCGCCTGCAGAACCGTCCTGAGGAATAAAGCCGTCTGTAAATTCATACTGGAAGCCGCTTACAGCATAAGTCGGGTTTGCAGCCGGGTTAAGTGAGAATGAAGGAGCCTCATCCTGTAAACCAGTGTTTTTTGCAGCACTTGTAAGGGCGGCAAGAACTTCGCTTGATGTTGAAGTAGTACCGTTTGTACCTGTAACTGTTGCTGCGGCAGTTTTATTAATGATTGTCTTTAATACAGCGTAAGAAAGTCCCTTGCCGGCCTTGTCGCTTACGAGAGACTGGTAAACATCGTCGTAAAGATAAACAATGCTTGTTGTGTTACCCATGCTTACGCCTGAATCAGCTGGATCCTGATAAAGTTTTGCGTTATCGGTCAACTTGATTGAACAGTAATACTGTTCTGTTGTGCCGTAGTGGCTTGCAGAAACATCATAAATTTCTTCGTAACGCTGATTTACGGTTGTTGTACCGTTTTCGATATAGCGTGCAATCTGAACGCTTGTACCGCCGGCTGTGGCAACATCGTTTTCAATGTAAGGAGTTGCGTTTACCTGTGTACCGTTTGAATCAAAAATATTAACTTCCATCTCTTCGATCGAGTGGTCGTCAACGATTGTACCTTCAACTGCAAACACAGAACCGAGTTCAGTAAAGTTTGATGAACCAAAAACAACTGCAGGGCTTGATAAAACAAAGAATGGGGCGGTGTTATCAATTTCAAAGGAAGTAGAAGCCAGACCTGATTTGTGACCTGCATTATCGTATGCAATTACATCTACCGCATAGTTACCGTCGGCTAAAGTCCAGCCGTTGTAACCAAGCTCTTCGTCGCCGAGGAACGGGTTAAATTCAATCTGCCATGATTTCTGGTCAGAGGCAACTTCTGCGTCGCGGGTTTCTATAACTGTAGTTTCTTTGTCGATTCGCTTTAAGGTAACTTCTACCTTTGTAACGGCTTTATCATCACCGCAGGTTCCGGCAACGACAAAGTTTTCCATAATTGCCGAGCCCAGAGGCGGATACGTGATGGAAAGAGTAGGAGATTCTGTATCGACAGATTCACCGAGTCCGACACCTTCACTACAAGCTGTAAAAGCAAGGATTGAAATAAGGCCTAATGCGCCTACCACTTTTGTTAAAACACTTTTCATAATTAACCCCCATTGTTTAATTATTACTACTTTTTTATATAAACTGACCGCAGGGCATATATGAGGATAATGACCTGCAGCATATTTAAAACAAGATAAACTGCCCGCGAACGGGCAGTTAAATTTTTTCTGTCAACTCAGGCACGGATGCCACTGCCCAAGGACGGGCAGCCACAGCCTCGCCAAAGTTAGAATACATTTACACGAAGACCGACGGATATCTGAGGTACAATATTCTTGATGTCGACCGTACTGTTAACGTCGGTTGGGATGAACCACAACTGACCTTCAGTGTAGAATGCGATAGTTCTGAACATCTTCTGTTTAGCAAAAGAGATTCTCGGGAATTCAAGCTGAACAAGAAGTGCCGAAAGGATCTGGGCCTTTCCTGAACCAGATTCATTGAATCGTGTAAAGTTAGCACCGACTGTTACGTTTGCTGACAGCCATTCCCAGTCACGTCCAAGGAAGTACATGAACGGAATGTAGGCAACGTTGGCAAGAATCTTACCGCCAAAGATGCTGTCACCACCGTAACGCATACTTGTCTTGCTGAACATGTCGCGCTGGGCCTGTGTAAACTGGCCCCACTGGAACTGGAGACGAACGTTGTCATCAAAGAATGAAAGTCCGGCACCGATATCGAACAATGTAGCACCCCAGAAGTGCCAGTCAAGGTACAATCCCTGGATAAATGCAGGAACTTCGTAACTTGATTTGTCACCCTTACGGAGGGCAAGTGTAACGTTCTTGAGGGCAACGTCATCATGTGCCAGTCCGCTGAATTCAAGTGACTGGTTAAATCTTCCGCCTTCACCCGGGCTGATGAGCTTGATTGTAGGTTTAGTCTTATCTACCTGTACGATTGTTCTTGTAACAGCCTTTTCGCCGTTCTTCATAGTCGCACGTACGAGGAGGAAGTGGTAACCTTCTGCGATATCTTCGTTTTCAATTCGGTAGCGCCATTTTCCTGCTTTAGAAACCTGAGTAAATGACTTACCGTTGTTCAATGAAAGTTCAACCTTTTCTACAGCCTTGGCTTCTACGGCAACCTTCATTTCTTTAGAAGCGCCCTTTGCCTTTGCGGCGATAAGTTCATCTTCGGCAATTGCGTATCCTGCGTTACCAACAATGTATGGACGCTCGATAGCAAAGTCACCGTATGTAAAGTTGTCAATTGTTACCCATGGTCCTACAGAACTGTAGTTAACGTACTGTGTGTTGGACAGGATAGAAGTTACGTTGGCAAGATTTGCCTTAACCTGAATCTTGTGCTGACCATCAGTAATAAGTTCAGGAGTCAGATTGAACTTGTAGTATCCGCTTGGGCTGATTGTAGTTTCTGCAGCCTTTTCGCCGTCGATAAAGAGTTCAAGATTTTCGATGTTGATTTCTGCTGTTGCAGTACCGTAAATGTTGAATACACCCTGTACAAATTCACCGTTGAGAGGATAGAGAAGGTCTACCTTGGCCATCGGAGAATTCTTGTTCAGCTGAACGTTGCGGCTTACATGTGTAATGTTGTCGGCAGCGTCCTGTCCGGTAAGTTCAACATTGTAGAATCCGTTGTCGAGAGAAGACATATCGATTGACTGGGTAATGATTTCGCCAGGTACAAGGTCGATGTGTGCAAGTTTTGAACTTACAGTCTTTCCGTCGAGAGAGCGGATTGTGATATAAAGTTTTTCGAGACCGATGTTGTCTGTTGTCTGGCCGGAGAAGAACAGCATCTTTGTTGTCTTTGAGTCATCGAGAGGGAGCTCAAGGTTGATGCTTGGAGCTGTGTTATCAATGTTGATCAGTGATGAATACAGACCTTCGATACCGAACCAGTCTACAACCTTCATGAATACTACGTGGGTTCCGTCCTGAACTACGCGTGTATCAAATTCATATGTCCAGTCAGAGCGTTCGTTTTCATGTGCAAAGTTACCCTTTGCTTCGTTATAAGTGTTACCGTTATCAACAGAGATATAAACCTTGCTGATACCGTTCTTATCAGTTGCGTAACCGCTGAGTTTTACCCAGCCCTTTACAGTTTCTACGATTGGCGGAGTTACAACCGCACCCTTAGGCTCTTCCAGGGAGATCTTAAAGTTGCGTACAAATTCCGGTCCCTTAACGCCGTTAAGGTCTTCTGCATAAACTGTAACTGAGTGTTCGTTGTCTGTCATTGTGCTGAGAGGAACATCGATTGAGAAGCTTGTTCCAAACTCTTCACTTGCAAGCTGGTACTGACCTTTGTCAATCTTGTACCATACCCGGCTTGGACCATCATCATCAATTACTACTCCTGAAATTGTAAAGTCAGTTGTAATAACCGATTCTTCTTCAGGAAGGTGAACTTCTGCTACCGGAAGGTCACTCTTCTGGTCAATGATAAAGTCCCACTTGCGTACAGTTGCAACGTTTCCTACTTCATCATAGAAGTTGAATACCATCAGATCGTTGATTGGTTTGTCTGCTGTACCGATATGAGTTACTACCATTGGTCCGAGAGGAACATCTACCGGAGCCGGAGTTGTTTTTCCTTCTTTTGGTCCAACATATTCTGCACGGTTAAGGTGTCCGTTATCTTTTACGATGAATGCGATTAAGTTTTCGCCGTTAACGATATCTTCCACACAAGGTTCAATTACCTCAACCTGCGGGATTTCTGTATCTTTCTGAATTACTGTCTGAGTAAATGTCTGTTTGCCTGCAGCGTCTGTTACGCGTACATCAACAGGAATAATTCCGTCATCGCGTCCGTCAAGATTGATTGAAGCGGTGAAAGTTGATGCGCCGTCAGCCCTGCATGAATTCCAACTGGCGCCTGCGTCAGTTGAGTATTCAACAAGTGAGATTCCGTTTGAGTCTGTTGCTTTTACGCTCAGGCTTGTATTCTTCTGAACCCATTTGCGGTATTCTGGAGCTACAATTTCTGCAGACGGATTTTCGTCATCTACCAGGAGTGTTACAGGAGAAGAAACAAGTTCAACCCCCTGACTGTCTCTTACGCGGACAGTTACATTCTTGTAGAGTCCTTCGTTTTCTGCAGTGATATATACAAAGTTTCCGTCAGCTGTAACTGAAAGTCCCTTCTGAGCCGGAGAAAGGCTTACAGTAAGCGGTGCAAGTGCGTTGGCAAATCCGCCAAAGTTTGTTGCACGGCTCAAAGCGTAACGGCCGTTAACTTCGTCCCATTTAACGTCAGCTGATGGAGCCCAGTAAAGTTTCTTTGTGTTATCGATAAGTTCTGGACCGCGTTCACGGATAACATTGATTGTTCCCTTGTATGCGGCACTGCCCTTTTCTGTTACTGCAACGATATCTACGCGTGTAATGCGGCTCGGAAGATTTGCAAGACCGATTACTGCCTCGTAATGTGTTGAATCCACAGCCTTGATTGATTTTACATCAACCTTGCCTGACTGTTTTTCGTCACCGCCAGGTACTTTATCGCCGCTGACTGTCCAGTTAATTTCTGAAACCTTAAAGTCCGAAACAACACTGACTGCAAGCGGAACACTGCTCTTTCCTGCACCATGCGGGATAACTACGTTCATGCCGCTTGCATAAGCATTTTCGCCGACACTGGTAATAAATACTTTTGCGTTTCCTTCTTTCTTTGAAGTATGTTTAGAAGCAACAGGTTTGCCTGCGCTGTCCTTTACGTTAACAGTAAGTTCCGGAGTGCCCGGCTGCAGGTTTGCACGGTAGAATGTGCCGCAGAGCTTGTCTGTTGTGCCCTGATAAGAAGTCAAATAATAAACATCAATACCTTCGATCCAGCTTACAATCGGTTTTACCGGAGCAGCCTTCTTTTTGCCGTCCGGTCCGTTAGCAGGAAGTTCCGGGAGATTGCGTACTTTCAGTGAAGCAGCGGCTTCTTTTCCGTTGTTTGCTACAACTTCAACTACAAACATACCGCTGCCGAATGTGCCGGCAGGAAGTTCAAATTCAAATGCGCCTGTTTTTGCAGGAAGGCTCTGGTACTCTCCAATCTGAACTCCACCAACGCCTGTCAGGTAACCTGTTCCGGTCAACTGGGCAGGAACCGAGAGAATTCGATATGAAAGAGAAGTAAGGGCTGTCTGGCTTGCAACTGTACCGCGAACTTTTACTGCTTCAAGACCATCAAAGCAGAAGTTTTCGCCGCCGTCATCAACTGTTACAGATGGAGCCGGGCTGTCCGAGTGGAAAATAAGTTCGCGGCTTTCGTATGCAATGTTTTCATCGCTTACAACACGAACTTTTACCGGACTTGAGGCACCGAGTGCGTCAGTTGCATGGAGTGTAACTGTGTGTTCGTTAAATTCAAGGCGTGCAAACGGAGTTGATGGAACAAGGGTTGCGCTCTTGATTTTTCCGCCCGCAAAGTAGCCGCTTACCGGGTGTTCAAGATCATTGATAATATCGCCGTTTTCGCTGATTCTGCTGTCATCAAATACAACGACAGGCTGTTCAACTGAGATTTTTGTTAAGTCTTTTACATTGAGAACAAATTTCTGTTCTGTTACACGGTCGTAAATATCAGATGCGGTAACTGTAAGTGCTACAGCGCCCCAGCCGATATCTGCACCGCTCAAAGCAATGCTTACAGGAACAGATTTTTCTGCGTTTTTAAGTGGAATTTCTCCCGACTTAATTCCGGTACCGCCGTTCCATTCAAGTTTGTAAGAAACGCTGCGGATTCCTGATTCTGAAGAAACTGAAGTTTCATATGAAGGACCAGATTCCGGATGAACTACTGCGCCGACAAATGCCGGTTCTGTTCCGGTTGAAGACTTGATTTTAGCTTCTCCAAATACAGGAACCTTTCCTTTTGAAACAAAGTTTACAACTGAAGGATTGCCTTTAACGCCGTACATATCAATTGCAGTTACAGTAATTGTGTGCTGTCCGGCAGGAAGGTCTTTGTCTGCACTTACAGGAGCATAGAATACGCCCTGAGTTTCGAGAGTTTCTACTGCGCCGTTGTCGAGTTTGTATTCAACACTTGCAACGCCGTCGTCATCTGTTACAATACCGCGGACAAATACTGTTCCGGCATCGCCTTCTACAGTTCCGTCTTTGGCAGGATATTCAATAGTAACAACCGGTTTGTCAGCTTCCTGGTTGAGTGGAATTGTACGTTTTACTGTTACAGAGTTTCCTGCTGTGTCGACTGCAGTAACTGAGAATTCAGTATTCTTTGAAAGTGCCTTTGTATCAATTTCTTTATACCAGTAAGGGTTACCCGGAGTTAATTCAAATTCTCCTGTCTGGCCGTTAAATGACCAGCTGAGTTTTTGAATTCCAATAGTATCTTTTGCATAACCTGCTACACCGAATACGCCGTTTTTAACTTCGTCCTGGGCAGGGCTTACAATCTGAACATCAGGTTTAGTGTTATCAATGAAGTAGAGGAATGAATTGATACCAACTGAACCCATTTTATCTGTTGCCTTAAACCAGCAGACTGCGGCTCCGTCTTTTGAATCCTTTGTTTTGATTGAAAGTTCAAATGTGCAGACGCCTGTCTTTTTGTCTT
>JAEENG010000132.1 GCA_016283615.1 Treponema sp. | reverse complement strand
AAAATGATGCAAATCATTCCTTGTTCAAGGTTTTCTATCTTTCTGAGATTTCCGGCAGTCTGAACAATCTTGGTCATGTTAAGGGACTTGAAGAGAATAAAGCTTTTTCTAAGCCTGTTGTTTTTAAGTTTTAAAGGAAAATGAATTCGGGCGTCCCGCCTGCCTGTGGCAGTCGGTCGGCTGTTCCGCGCTTCGCTACCGCTCATCCTCCTCGCTGCGCTGCGGTGGACTGCTTCGCAGGCGCTCCATAGCCTAACGCGAGCAAAGCGAGCGTAACGTCAATAATTTCCAATTAGCTAAACGGAGAGCTTGCCCCGACGTATAGCCTAACGCATGGTCAAAATCAAGGAGGTTCTTATGAAAGACATCAAATCAATCTTACAAAATGCAGAGTCAATCCTCATCGGTGCCGGGGCGGGACTTTCAACTTCTGCAGGCTTTACCTACAGCGGGCCGCGTTTTCAAAAATACTTTTCTGATTTTGAAAAGAAGTACGGCTTTCACGACATGTATTCCGGTGGTTTTTATCCTTACAAAACTCTGGAAGAAAACTGGGCTTACTGGAGCCGCTATATCATGATTAACCGCTACATGAATGCGACCCTTCCTGTCTATGAAGAACTCTTTGAACTTGTGAAGAATAAAAATTATTTTGTTCTTACGACTAATGTTGACCACTGCTTTCAGAAAGCGGGTTTTGATAAGTCACGACTGTTTTATACTCAGGGGGATTACGGTCTCTGGCAGTGCTCGGAGCCTTGTCACAAGAAAACTTACGATAATCAGCTTTTTGTTGAAAAAATGGTCAGGGAACAGGGCTTTGTAATTCAGGATGATGGTGGTCTGGAACTTCCGGAAAATGGATTTGAAGGAATCAAAATGACTGTTCCTTCTGAACTGGTTCCCCACTGTCCTGTCTGCGGAAAGCCTATGAGCATGAATCTCAGGGCGGATGATACTTTTGTGGAAGATGAAGGCTGGAATAAGGCAGCTGGCCGTTATGAAGATTTTCTGAATGAAAATAAAGATGACCGTATTGTTTTTCTGGAGCTTGGTGTTGGTGGTAATACTCCGGGAATCATTAAATATCCTTTCTGGAAGATGACCTATGCAAATCCAAAAGCTGTTTATATCTGCATAAACAAGGGAGAGGCCGAGGTACCTGACGAGATTGAAAAACAGAGTATTTGCGTAAATAATGATATTTATGAGGTTTTGAAAAGCTTATGACACAGGCAGAACGCAGACTATATTTGATAACAGAACTCCTCAAAGAAGATAAGGGAAGAGCCGGATTTAAGCTTGGCCTTGTGCCGGGAAATGAAGGCGGTTTTGTGATTCCTGATGATGAAAAAAGTCAGCGCGATATACTCCGGGCTTTGATGAATATTCGTGGTCCATATTCCATTAGTACTGACTTTTTGAAAACTCAGGATGAGTACCTGCAGCAGGTTAATAAAGAGCGAGGGATTACGAATATTGCTGACTTAAGCCCGACAGAAAGGAACCCAAAACTTTACCTCTGGCAGGGCGACATCACTACGCTAAAAGTTGATGCAATTGTTAATGCGGCAAATTCTGCGTTGCTTGGATGCTTTGCGCCGCTTCACATCTGCATCGACAACTGTATCCACACCTATGCAGGTATTCAGCTACGGCTTGCCTGTAACGAGCTGATGCAGAAGCAGGGGCATGAAGAAGGAACCGGACTTTGCAAAATCACTCCGGCCTTTAATCTTCCAAGTCGTTATGTGCTTCATACTGTTGGCCCCATTATTTACACAAGCGTGGGAAAGCGCGAAAAGATTCTGCTTGCAAACTGCTACAAAAACTGCCTTGAAACTGCGTCTCAAAATCAGCTGGAAACGGTCGCTTTCTGCTGCATTTCAACCGGAGTATTCAGATTCCCTCAAGACCTTGCCGCCCAGATTGCAGTTGAGACGGTAGAAAAGTGGCTGGCAGAAAATCCAGATTCCAGCGTGAAGAAGGTTGTCTTCAATGTCTTTGGAAATAAGGATCTGGAGATTTATCAGGGGCTTTTACTTTAGGGCGGGACGTCGATTACAATTCATGATAATAAGGACAGATGTTTTCAAAATGTCCGTCCTTCATTCTAAATCCCTTTGGAATTGTGCCCAGCTGTACAAAGCCCAGTCGCTCATACAAATGGCGGGCGTGAATATTGCTCTCTACAACAGCATTGAACTGAAGAACTCCATAGCCACATTTTTTTGCCTGAAGCAGGCAGTCTTTTACAAGCTGTTCACCAATATGTTTTCCGCGTGCATAGGAAGCGACGGCATAGCTTGCATTACAGATGTGACCGCAGCGTCCAATATTGTTTGGATGAAGGATGTACAGTCCATAAATTTTGCCACCTTCTTCTGCAACACAAGATAAGGTTTGTCCTGCAAAAAAAACCTTGCCGCTTTCTGGAGTCAGCAACTCTTCCTGCGGAAACGCAATTCCATCTTCTACAACTTCGTTCCAGATTTGAATCATTGCTGTAAGATCTTTTTCTTCGTATTTTCTGACTGTCATATAAACCTTTTTATTTAAATATAACAAAAAACTGACTCAGAGAAAATAACAAAAAAAAACAGTTGAACGCGGTAAAGGTTAGGTTTTTGTCAAAGTAGTTGAAGAAATAATTCAGGAAAATCTGTATCATGCTAGATAAGGGGCAAACGACAAATGGATGATATTCAATACAAGAGATTAGACACGACCAATTTCAACGGGCGTTCGCTGGATTCCTTCGTCCGTCATCAGGCAGTCACCGAGTGCTGGAGAAGATCGGACAATATTTGGAAACTTGTACCGAATGTCTATGAAGAAAACTGGTCACAGGAGCAATGCCGGGAAATCGCAGAGGATGTGGTGCAGCACATGAACCTTGACCAGACGGGCTTTGGCGCGTTCAATGGCGATCGGCTCATAGGATTCGCAACTCTTTCCCATCATATTTTTGGAATGACGGCACGATATGTGCAGTTGATTTATTTTCAGGTTTCGGAGGAGTTCCGGCATCAGGGCATCGGCAGAAGGCTTTTTTCAATTGTATGTAAAGAGGCTTTGCGGCTTGGGGCGGATAAGCTTTACATATCTGGACATTCCTCGAAGGAGTCGCAGGCAGCGTATCGGGCGCTTGGATGTACATTTGCGGAGGAGGTCAATGAGTCGCTGGCGGAAGCGGAACCCTTTGATGTCCAACTGGAATACAGATTAAGAAAGTAAGTCGGACATGAATGAAAGCAATCAGGTTTCAATACTGTCGTGATAATAAACTCTTCACTGAGTTCTGCCCAAAAATGGTGGTTGCTGCTGTAGATGTTGTTGAAGACATTATTCTGGAACAGAAGGGAGTATAGATTTTATATTACGACTCATTCACCAGTTTACCGGTCATGTGTTCAATTTCCAGTTCAAGGCACTGAACACGCGGCAGGGCATTTGTAAGTTCCTTTTCAAGATATGCCTGATCAGCTGTGAATTTATAAACCAGTTTTGTGCAGATCTGGCGGGTAAGGTC
>JAEENG010000131.1 GCA_016283615.1 Treponema sp. | reverse complement strand
TAGTCCAGCTGGTAGAACACCGGACTCATATTCCGTATGTCATAGGTTCAAGTCCTATCGCCCCTACTTAAAACACTCCCACAGGGAGTGCTTTTTTTTTGACTAAGCCAGGACTTGAACCGCAATGAGCGCCGAGCAAGTGCGAGGAAGAGGCGCCATGGACGGCGCGCATTTAGTATTCATCAGCCTCCGCGCAAAGCTTTTTCTAAATTTGCACTGATTTTTTTCAACAATACTTAAGTTTAAACTTTCAAATTTTTGATACCTGTTATATAATGTTAACATTAAAAAAATAAATCAGGAAAGAAATTATCAGCATGAACATTCAGGTAAAAAGCACAGAATCTCCTACACCAGAACAAACCCAGAGATTGACACAATATATTCCGTGCCGTGTTTCTGAACAGATTGGATTAATCAAAGACAAAGTTTTTGACGAACGCGTAGTCGAATTAAAAGGATGTGTCGTTTATTTTGACATCATCGGCTTTACCACAATCGCCCTCACCTATCTTAACAAAAACAAAGATATTGCAGATCTTTCCGAAACACTTTCAGAATTTTATTCAGTAATGACAGAAGCCGTACGCGGCTTTAACGGTTCAATTTTCCAGTTTGCAGGCGACTCACTTTTAATCACATTTGAACAGGGAAAGGATGAACCTCCTGCAAAAAATATCCAGCGAGCGCTTGGTGCAATTCAAAACCTTAAAGGCCTCTGCGACAACTACAATCATGTAAATGAAAAGGACAACGGATTTTCGCTCAAGGCAAAAATCGGAATTAGTTACGGAACTTTTTACCAGATGATTCTCGGAAGCACTGATTATTACCTTACACCGATTATTTCAGGACCGGCTCATGCGGCAGCGGTTGCCTGCGAAAAGAACTGTACAAAACAGGAAATCGTCCTCAACGAAGAAACATGGAACTTATGCGAACCTCTCGGAATCCAGAATCTTTTCGAAAAACGCGGTGATTTTTACCACATGGTAAAAGAAAAAGAAATCATGAGCGAAACCGCATACGACGGTGAATACATTTCCCTCGACAAGTTTTTTGAAGATCCGTCTTTTTACAATAATCTTTCGCGCTTTATCAACCCGCTTATCCTGCAGCAGATTCAGTCGAGCTTTACGGGATTCAGTGGAGAATACCGCGAAATTACATGTATGATGGTTCACTTTGAAGGTGACTTTTCGACCCCGGACAGTGATTTTAACCCTAACCTCTTTTTTAACCAGATTGATGCAATTTACCGCCTTGTAAACGAAAAAGCATTCCGCTACGGTGCTTACTGTACAAAGCCGGACATTTCGGACAAGGGCGTTGTATTCCCTATCCTTTTTGGAACTCCTAACGTAATTGAATACAAAGAACAGAATTCAATTCTTCTAGCGGCAGAACTCAAACAAAGCTGCTCATCACTTCCTTTTGTAAAAGGCCTGCACATCGGCATTTCTACCGGAACCGCATACACAGGCGAATTCGGCGGTTACCTCAGAAAGGACTATACAAGTATCGGAAACCCGTTGAATTTTGCATCCCGACTGATGAGTTCAATCAGTACTTCAAAGAGTTTTTCAATTCTTCTGGACAGCCTTACAAAAGAAATGACTTCGATGATTATCGAATCAGAGGAAATCCGCGGAATCACATGCAAAGGCTACACAGGTCCGCAGACAGGCTACAGAATTATCAGCATAAAAAACCGCACATTCTCCAAAGGCAAAAAAAAGACAATGTACGGACACGCAGAAGATTTGCAGACAATCAAAGACCTGTATTTAAGCACAAATAAAAAAAGCCGCTCAATTCTCATCACAGGAGATGCGGGAACAGGAAAAACCTTCCTCGTAAACAATTTTATCGACTGGGCCAAGGCCGAAAAACCAGAAACTGCAGTTCTTACAGGCAAAATGTTCAAATACGAGTCCTTTACAAACCTTTATCTCTGGAAAGACATTATTACGGCAACAGTTCCAGCCGCACATATCAGCCAGTCGGATTTTTCACAGAACAACGCCAGATATTTTGCAGAATTCCGTGAAGGACTGAAAAAGTTTGCCCTAAAAAAACCTCTCATAATCTTTCTGGATAATATCCAGTGGTGTGATGATGTTTCCATGGCACTTATCCAGTCGATTGTCGAGTCCCCTCTGGACGCAGATATCACATTCATTTTTGCTTCAAGACAGAACGAAGACATTATTTCTTTCTTTGCATCGAATATTGTCCCGGTTCTCCTCGTAAATCCGCTTTCAGTCAAGGATGCATATTTTTACACGGAAGAAAGATTGAATTTACAGGAAGCAAATCCCGAACTGATTCTCAAAGTCGTAAATGCTGCCGGCGGCAACCCGCTTTTTATCGACAATATGATTACGGAACTTATCAACAGCGGAACCATCATTGTCAATAAAAACGGTACAAAAACACTGTCAAAATCTTCTTCTGACAAGGATGAAATCAATATCCCGACCACAATGCAGAACGTAATTCTTTCGCGTCTTTCTACATTGAGTTACCGCGAACAGATTGTCTGCAAATCAGCTTCTGCACTCGGATTAAAATTCAATTCAAAAATTCTCATGCAGATTCTTCCGGAAAAAATGAGCCAGGAAGAAGTGGACAAAATGCTTGCTGACCTTGTATTCCACAATATTATCGATAACGACCTTGTTCCTGATACATTCAGTTTCAGGACAAGTTATATTCATCATATTATCTACGATACTGTTCTCGAAACTACAAAAAAAGAGATGAACAGAGAAATTCTTGAAGTTCTTGAAAACCTTTACGCCGAAGACCTGTCTCCATACGCAGAAAAACTTCTGTTCCATGCAATCGAAGCACAGGACAACAAAAAGATTTACAAGTATGCACTTGCCGCCGCAAAAAATGCAGAACAGCAGTTTGCATTCCGCGATGCAATGGAACTGTACAAAACAGCGAGCGAGGCTGCAAACGACTTTATCAAGGACAAAAAGTCCGAAACTATAATCCAGCTTCAGAGTTCAATGAAAAAGACACAGCTTAAACTCGATGAATTTGACAAATCTGCAGGCATCGTCGGAAAGCGCCCTATGGTAAGCCGCTTTACCAAGCTCCTGCAGAGATTCCGCAATTCTTGACAGTAAAAACACTTAGTGTTAAAGTTTGCCTTTGGAGTACAAAAAAATTGATTAAAGCAGAAAAATTTAAAACACCGTTCAAAGGACGCTCACTTTTATCATGGGTGGACTGGACTCCCGAAGAAATCTTACAGATTCTGGATTACGCATTTTTAGTAAAAAAGCAGTCACATAAAGGCGAAGTTCACCAGAGATTCCTGGGAAAAACCATTGCCCTTATTTTTGAAAAACGCTCTACCCGTACAAGATCTTCATTCGAAACAGCTTTTGGAGAAGAAGGCGGACACCCTGTATTTATGTCTACTCAGGATATTCAGCTTGGCGGAAAAGAAAGCGTAAAAGATACAGCACGCGTTCTCGGAAGAATGTTCAGTGCGATTGAATTCCGCGGATTCAAGCAGGAACACGTTGAAGAGCTTGCAAAATACTCAGGAATTCCTGTAATCAACGGTCTAACTGATGACTTTCATCCGACACAGGCTCTTGCAGATATAATGACGCTCAAAGAAAACTTTGGAAAGCTCAAAGGTCTTAAATGGGCATTCTGCGGTGACGGACGCAACAATGTTGCACGCTCGCTCATGGTAATTTCGGCAAAACTCGGTATCGATTTCGCAATTTATTCACCAAAAGAACTCTTCCCTCCAAAGGACATTCAGGATCTGTGTGCACCATTTGCAAAGGAAAGCGGTGCAAAAATTGAAATTTCTGATGATATTTCAGTTGTAAAAGGCGCAGATTGCCTTTATACTGATGTATGGGTTTCTATGGGTGAAGAAGCACTCAAAGAAGAAAGAACCCGTTTGCTTAGTCCGTATCAGGTAAATGCTGACTTGATGAAGGCAACCGGTAAAGATAATACAATCTTTATGCACTGTCTTCCTGCTGTTTTGGGTCAGGAAGTTACCGAAGACGTTTTTGAAGGTCCACAGAGCAAGGTCTGGGACGAAGCCGAAAACCGAAAACATACGATTAAAGCAATTATGCTTGCACTTATCTAGTATTTAGAAGGAGAAAAATATGAAAAAATTTTTTGTAATTTCTGCATTGCTTCTTGCTGCTTCATTATTCACCGTTTCTGCAGAAGAACGTGGATACAAATATGAATACCAGGAATCAAACCTTACTTACAAAAATGTAATTGTATACAAGGTTCTTGATCACCGTGATGCCTATGTAGTTATGTATGCAAAAGGTCATCGTGAAGTTGGAAACGTTACCATTCCAAAAAAATGGTATAAGGAATCTCCACACAAACTCGCTTTCAGACCACTTCCTGCCGGAATGTCTCCTTACATGACAGTTTTGTATAAGTCTGGTGAATTCAGCCAGGTTATCCTTACAATGCCTGTAAACCGCGGCGATTCAACCTGGGGTATCGCAGACAGCAACGTTCAGGTTGATGCAAACAAAGATACTTTTGATATTGTTTACTAATAAAAAATAAATTAGTATAAAGGGCCGCTTTATGGCGGCTCTTTTTTTATACACGCACATACACTAAGGATTAAGTAATGAAAATTATCACTGACGAACAGATTAATGATTTTAAAGCCTTTTTGGATTCACATAAGTTTTTTTATGTAATCGGTCACAAAGAACCGGACGGTGACTGTATTTACAGCTGTCTTGGAATGGCACGGCTTTTAGACAAACTGAATCTTGAATACCAGCTTTTAAATGCAGGTCCTTTTAAACGAAATGAAGTTGCCGACAAGGCAGAATTCTTTTCTGCTACCCCAACATTTTTGTCTGAGCCGGAACTCAAAAAAACAGGTCTCATAATTCTCGACTGTTCTGAATACAAGCGCCTCGGAGAACTGGGAGACGATTTACAGGGACTTGATACATTCATCATTGACCATCATCTTACTGCCTCAGTTACAGAAAACTGCATTATTGATCCATCTTCTCCAGCAACCTGCTGTCTCATCCAGCAGCTGTATGAAAAAATCGCAGGTCCTCTGACAAAAGAAGTTGCAGAATACATTTTCTTTGGCCAGAGCACTGACACAGGCTATTTTAGATTTTTAGACGACCGCTCATCAGAAGTATTTTTGCAGACAGCCCGTCTGATTCAGGCAGGTGTTAATCCAAGACAAACTTATGACAAAATAACCGGCGGAAAGCCTTATTCAACAAGAAAGCTTCTTGGAGTTTTGCTTGAACGCTCAGAAAAGTATTTTAACGATAAATTCATAATCACCTGGGAAACAATGGAAGACACTAAAAAATACGGTCTTGAAGGCCGCGACAGTGATTCATTGTATTCACTTCTGCTTTCGTGCGAGGGTGTACAGGCTGTAGCCTTCCTGCGTCAGGACACAGAACACACATGTACGGGCGGACTGCGCTCAAGAGACGAAGTTGATGTAAGCCAGGTTGCAGCCAGATTCGGCGGCGGCGGACATAAAAACGCATCCGGGTTCAGCGTGGAAGGAAAACTTGAAACTTTAATTCCACAGGTTAAAAAAGAATTTGGAAAAATCCTTTAGTTTTTTATCCTCAAACTGTTTGATTCTTGTTTGAATCAGTTTGAAACAAAACGGTTCTGTAAGAAAACTGCCGTATTCAATTTGAATAAGATTGAAACGGCATTTTTTTTGTTTAAATCCTTACTTTCCGGTTACAGAAAGTTGTGTTTAATTTATATTTTCCTGCATTTTGTATGACTCATTTTGAAAAATTATAGAAAGCGTTGAAAGTTCAATAAAAACCCCTGATTGAGGCCGTTTTTACCACCTGGCACGACTCTTGCTTTTGAGGATTGTCCCTATCCGGGCAATTTAACAAAGGCAGGAATAAAAATGGTCATTAAACAAATCAATTCACTTCCACACGATTACAAAAACGGAAAACTCTCTTTGGAACAGGCGTCCGACAAACTCTGGGTTTTACTCTATCAAAATCCGCGCTTATTCGGGCTGGTAACCTTAAGTGCCGACGATGTAAGCGATTTTTTGCTTTACACCCGCGATCGTTTTGCA
>JAEENG010000130.1 GCA_016283615.1 Treponema sp. | reverse complement strand
ATTAAGCCAGAACTGCAACTCTTTCTTTAATTGCTTTTAACTGTTTTGCAGTAAGCTTAAACATTTCAACAATTTCTTCTTCTGTCATTTTTCCACTTTCAAGAACTTTTGCTGCTAAATTCATTCTTTCTTCAATTTTTGCTTCTTTTCTTTCTTCCTTAGCGAAGTCTTCCATAATTCTACACATATGCTTAACCCCCTTTTCGTCTTCCTTGAGGTATCTGGCACGTTCTGCCAGAAGCTTATTTTTCATATCATCGGCCTTTTTGCAGTGAAAGTCATGCATCAGGTCACCAATTGGATCATTTCCTTCGTATTTACCATTAACATATATGATATGGCTCTCATCGTCAAATGATATATTACATTCTTTTACAGTTCTTTCAATGTGATAAAGTGGAAAGCCTTTTCCAAAGATGTCGTTTTCTGTAATGAAAATAACATAACTTTCTGGAAGATTTTTAGCATCTTCACCAGGAACCGTTATATCAGCATCCATCAAAGCTGAGTTATACCGTGCACGTTTAGCTCCGGCACCTTTATCAGCTCTCTGAATCTCAATATCGTAAGGTTTACCTTTATTGTCTTTTGCGTAGACATCAAGTCTAACAGAACGACCTTCAAGGTTCTTTACGACTTTCTGAGCAACTGTATCAATTACTTTAAGCTTCTTGTTTTCAAGAATAGTCTGAAGTACAAATTGAGTACAGTCCTTGTCATTTTCAAAAAAGCGTGTCATGAAGTCATCATCCATCAGAGTAAACTCCTGAAGACGAGCAATCATTTTCTGCTTCTTTGTCATTTTTTTCCCAGTCATAGGTAATTTTATCATTAAAATAACTATACAGCAAGATTTCTTTAGAGAGCTTTGCAATAGGCATACGTCGAGTCAAGGCACGCATACGCTTAAAGCCTTGACTTCGCCGTTTTTAGGGTTTGTAATAAACCCTAAATAAAAAAAGGCTTCCTACTTTCGTAAGAAGCCTTTGCCACAGGTTGGAATCGAACCAACGACATACGGATTTTCAGTCCGGCGCTCTACCAACTGAGCTACTGCGGCGTGATGTAATATATATTATACTAATCACATTTTTTGGTCAATAGCAAATTCGACAAATTGATTAAAATTTTATCTTTCTGTCTGTACCTTCATAATACTGTTTGCGAAGGTTTTTAACCTGTTCATCTACCATGTAGTCATCAAACTGCATCATGCGGTCAATAACACCTTTCGGAGTGATTTCGATAATGCGGTTTGCGATGGTAGATATGAACTCATGGTCGTGGCTTGTAAACAATACAACGCCAGGAAAGTCAACGAGGGCGCGGTTCAGGCTTTCAATGGCTTCAAGGTCGAGGTGGTTTGTAGGGTCATCCATGATAAGGATGTTTGCACCTGTAAGCATCATTTTGGAAAGCATACAACGAACCTTTTCACCACCGCTCAATACCTTAACCTTTTTGAGGGACTCATCACCGCTGAAGAGCATGCGTCCAAGGAAGCCGCGTACGTATGCGTCATCCTGCTCTTTTGAGTACTGTTTGAGCCATTCTGTGATGTTGTAATCGTTGTTAAAGTATTTGTTGTTGTCACGTCCAAGATAAGTAAAGCTTGTTGTCTGTCCCCAGAAAAATTCTCCGGAATCTGCCTTTGCTTCGCCTGCGATAATGTCGAACAGAGATGAAACTGTGTTGTGTTCAATTCCAACAAAGGCAATTTTATCTGTGCGGTTAACAATGAGGTCAAAGTTATCAAGCAGTTTTACGCCGTCTTCGTCCTTGCTGCAGAGTTTACGGCATTCAAGAACGTTGTTGCCGATATCGCGGTCCGGCTTAAACTGAACAAACGGGAATTTACGGCTTGTAACCGGAAGATCTTCAAGTTCAAGTTTTTCAAGTACCTTTTTACGGCTTGTAGCCTGACGACTCTTTGCCGCGTTAGATGCAAAGCGCTGGATGAATTCGCGGAGGTCTTTGGCCTTTTCTTCGTTCTTTTTCTTCTGGTCCTTTGCCTGTTTCTGAAGAATCTGGCTCATCTGGTACCAGAAGTCGTAGTTTCCGGCAAACTGAGTGATTTTACCGTAGTCGATATCACAGGTTACTGTACAAACAGTATTCAGGAAGTGACGGTCGTGGCTTACTACGATTACAGTGTTCGGAAATTCAAGAAGAAATTCTTCGAGCCAGTTGATGGATTCAAGATCGAGACCGTTTGTAGGTTCATCGAGAAGAAGAATTTCCGGGTTACCGAAAAGTGCCTGGGCAAGCAATACACGAACCTTCTGGCTTTCATCAAGTTCACTCATCATCTTGTCGTGGAACTTTTCTTCAAGTCCAAGGCCTGAAAGCATCTGTTCAATCTGGTTTTCGGCTTCGTAACCGCCGAGTTCGCCGAACTGAGCTTCAAGTTCAGCGGATTTGATTCCGTCTTCTTCTGTAAAGTCAGCCTTTGCATAAATTTCATCACGTGCGCGTGAAACTTCGTACAATTTAGGGTAGCCCTGCAGAACAGTGTCCTTTACGCTGTATTCGTCAAAGGCAAAGTGATCCTGCTTTAAAACGGCCATGCGTTCGCCCGGTGTGATGATAATTTCGCCGGAATCCCTGTCCTGTTCGCCTGAAAGAACTTTGAGGAATGTTGATTTTCCGGCACCGTTTGCACCGATAATACCGTAACAGTTACCTGGAGTGAATTTTAAATTTACGTCCTTAAAAAGTGGTTTTTCGCTAAAATGTAAACTTACGTCAGATACAGTAATCATAGTTCATCTCCCGTCTTTTATTTTTTACCAAAAAGGCTCTTGATTCTGGCAAACAGGCCCTTTTTAGGTTGTTGTTTATTTGGTTTGTTTGTTTTCTTTGAATTTGGCTTTGCACCGGATTTTGCGTATTTTTCTTTATAATAACGCATTCTCTGTTCAGAAGTCATGCCGGAAAGTTTATCAAGTTCATTTTTATCAGATTTTTGAGTTCTTGAATTTTTGAACTTTTTATTCTGGCCATCATTCTTTCTGCTATTGTTGAATTTACCGTTTCTTTTTGAATCAGTCTTTTCGCCGTTTCTGCGTCCTTTTGCAGCTCGTGACGGGTGCTTTTTTGCACCTTCTTCATCTTTCCATGAACCGGTTTTAATCCATTTGTCCTTTGACAGATCTTCACCAAAATCTTCTTCGTAGGCGATGCGTGACGGAATCTGCTTTTCTATGTAGCGTTCAATCGGCATAAGTGAATAAACATCCTGTTCGCTGCAGAAAGTGTACGCCTTGCCAGACTTTCCTGCCCGGGCAGTACGGCCGATACGGTGAACATAGTTTTCGGCTTCGTTCGGGAGGTCCCAGTTGATAACCATTGCAAGGTCGTTGACATCGATTCCGCGGGCTGCAACATCTGTCGCGATGAGGCAGTTCAATTTGCCTGCCTTAAAGGCGTTCATAATCTTGAGGCGCTTTGACTGGGGAAGGTCGCCGATGATAAATTCGTTTTTAATTCCGTTCAATTCCATGCGTTTTGAAAGCACTTCGCACATTTTTTTTGTGTTGCAGAAGATAATGAGGCTTTCAGGATTTTCGCGTTTGAGAATTCCTGTCAGAAGTCTCATTTTGTCATCACTTGAAACGTGGATCAGTTCCTGGTCAATTTCGTCTACAGTGATGTTCTGTGACTCGATGTTGATTTCTTTTGCGTCCTTTGTGTATTCCCACGCAAGGTTTTTAACGTATGAATTCAATGTGGCAGAAAAAAGCATTGTCTGACGTTCTGCTGAATCCGGCAGAAGCTTTACGATTTTTCTCAAATCCGGGTAAAAGCCCATGTCAAACATGCGGTCGGCTTCGTCGATTGCAAGGTAGCCGGTTTTTGAAAGGTCCATCTTTTTTGAAGTGTTCAAATCGATGATGCGGCCGGGAGTGCCGATGATGATGTCTACGCCTTTGTTGAGCTTTTCAATCTGTTTTTCGTAGCCTACTCCGCCGTAAAAACTTGCCATGGTAAGGCCCGTGTATTTACCAAGTTTTTCTGCTTCTTCTTCTACCTGAACTGCAAGCTCACGGGTTGGAACGAGGACAAGTGCATTCTTGGAATTTGCCTTACCGCCGTTCAAAAGCTGCTGCATAATGGTAACCAGAAATGCGGCAGTCTTTCCTGTTCCGGTCTGTGATTGAACATATAAATCTGATCCGTCGAGGGAAACTTCCAGAACCTTTTCCTGAACAGGTGTACATGTAACATAACCTGCTTCCTGGATTCCCTTATAAAGTGTTTCGTTTAACTGTAACTGTGAATAATCCATCGAATAATTATACCTATGAAAATATTAGAAAATTATACAGTTTTTTACAGTTTGTATCAACGCTAAGCTTTAAGGCTCAAAAGCGATTTTGAATTCCTTAAATTCTTCAATTCCACTTGAGAGTGCTTTGTATTTTTCATAAAATGATACAAATGGAAAACAAAGATCAGTATCAGGCAGAACTTTTAGAAAACCGCCTTGCAAAAAAATACAAACAGCTCAAAAAATGGGCAAGAAAAGAACGAATCACCTGTTACCGCCTGTACGACCGCGACATTCCGGAAGTGCCTGTAGCCGTGGATCTGTATGAATTTTTACCTGATTCAATTTCTGACAAGGTTGAATGCGCCTTTTACATGAGACAGACTCTTGCAGAAATTTCTCAGAACAATATTTCTGTAATAAATGAATTAAAGGAGCGCACATTCGTTCACCTTTATCTTTATGAGCGCCCATACGAAAAGGACGAAAAAGAAGAAGAAAACTGGCTTGAGCTGATGGCAAAAACCTGCGCTAAAGTTTTACAGATTCCCGAAGACCATGTGCTTACAAAACACCGCAAAAAGCAGCGCGGCGACAATCAGTACGAAAAAATTGAATCCAAAAAGACTGTCCAGGGCACTGTTCAGGAATGCGGCCAGCTTTTTACCGTAAACTTAAGCGACTATATCGACACGGGTCTTTTTATGGACCACCGTCCTCTGAGAAATATCGTGCGTTCTACAGCCGGCGGAAAAGCCGTATTAAACCTTTTCTGCTACACCGGAAGTTTTTCTGTTTACGCTGCCGAAGGAAAGGCGAATTATGTTGAAAGCGTCGACATGAGCAACACCTACACTTCCTGGGCACGAAAAAACATGGAATTGAACGGCTTTGACGACAAAAATAAATACGTTTTTACACGCCAGGACGCAATAGGCTTTTTAAACCAGAAAAATGCAGAAGTAAAAAGCGAATCCAGGGTTAACCGCTACGATTTGATTATCCTTGATCCGCCTACTTTCAGCAATTCAAAATCCACAGAAAATGTTCTTGATATAAACCGTGACTGGAGCGATTTGTGCAGGAAGTGCATTAACATTTTAAATCCGAAGGGAACTTTGTACTTTTCTACAAACAGCAGGCGCCTTAGTTTTAGCGAAGAAGAACTTATGGCAAAACTCGACAGCGATATAAATCTTACAATTACAGATATTACGGAAGAGACAATTCCGGAAGATTACAAGGGCAAAAAACTGCACCGCTGCTGGAAAATTGTCCGCGCATAGAACAACAAAACGTAAAAAGACATAAAAAAAGAGCCTTTCCAATGGAAGGCTCTTTTTTTGACAAACTAAGACTTATTTGTCTTCTTTTTCAGCTTTTGGGGCAGCTTTTGCAGCCTTAGCAGCGGCAGCTTTTTCTTCGTTCTTTTTAGCAACTGCGGCATAACCGTCAGCACCGAGACCGAAGCGTTTGTTAAAGCGGTCGATACGTCCTGCAGTGTCAACGAGTTTCTGCTTGCCTGTAAAGAACGGGTGGCAGGCAGAACAAATTTCAACGTTGATGTTTTCTACAGTTGAACGTGTTTCAATTACATTGCCGCAAGCGCAAGTAATTTTTGTCATTTTGTATTCCGGATGAATACCTGCTTTCATATTGTAACTCCTTAACTTCTTGCCCGATATTAAAGCAACCCCAGTCACCACTAGCTTGCGCAAAACAAAAAGGCGCATCTATCATTCCATCACTGTTAGGAAGCAAGTTAATACCACAAGAGTGATTTAACAATTTTAATAAAAACGACCATTAAGGTCAATGGGTTTTAGTCCTGTGCGGCAGAACCCGTATTCATATTTGAAAGGAAGGCCTTATTATCCTTGCTCTTCTTCATCTGCTGGAGAATGAGTTCAGTAATTTCGACATCTTCCATTCCGGCAATAACCTTACGAAGTACCCAGATTTTCTGAAGTTCATCTTCAGTAAGAAGAAGTTCTTCCTTGCGGGTACCTGACTTTTTGATGTTGATTGCAGGGAAAAGTCTGCGTTCAGCAAGTTTACGGTCAAGGTTGATTTCTGAGTTACCGGTTCCCTTGAATTCTTCGAAGATAACTTCATCCATGCGGCTTCCTGTTTCGATAAGGGCCGTAGAAATGATTGTCAAAGAACCGCCTTCTTCAATATTGCGGGCTGCACCGAAGAATCGCTTTGGCTTATGAAGTGCGTTTGAGTCAACACCACCGGAAAGAACCTTACCCGATGTTGGAACTGTAACGTTGTATGCGCGTGCAAGACGTGTGATAGAATCCAGGAGGATTACTACATCGCGTTTGTGTTCAACAAGGCGCTTAGCCTTTTCAAGAACCATTTCTGCAACCTGAACGTGGCGTGTAGCCTGTTCATCAAAGGTAGAAGAAATAACTTCGCCCTTGATTGCGCGTTCCATTTCTGTAACTTCCTCAGGACGTTCATCAATCAAAAGCACGATGAGATAAACTTCAGGGTTGTTTGTTGTAATTGCGTTTGCAATTTTCTGCATCAAAATTGTTTTACCGGCTTTAGGAGGAGCAACAATCAAAAGACGCTGTCCCTTACCGATTGGTGCAAACAAATCAACAATTCGGCTTGAGTATTCATCAGAAACTGTTTCGAGGGTAAGTTTTTCGTCAGGATAAAGTGGCGTAAGGTTTTCAAAAGGAACGCGTGTCTGGGCAACACGTGGTTCATCAAAGTTTACGGTTTCTATACGCAGAAGTGCAAAGAAACGTTCGCCCTCTTTAGGACTGCGTGTCTGGCCATAAACTGTATCACCTGTTTTTAAGTTAAAAAGACGAATCTGGCTCGGGCTGATGTAAATATCATCAGGGCCTGGAAGGTAGCTGTTCTGAGGGCTGCGCAGGAAGCCGTAGCCGTCAGGAAGGATTTCGAGGGCACCGCTTGCAAAAATAAGTCCGCCGTGCTCTGTATGTGCCTTTAAGATTACAAAAATCAAATCCTGCTTTTTCATTGAAGGAATTTCTTCTTCGGCGCATCCATATTCGATTGCCATCTGACGAAGTTCCGGCATTGTTTTTTTTGTAAGGTCATTGATTAAAAGGCGGGGTTTAGATTCGTATTCTTCTGGATTTTCTATGATTTGTGCTGCTTCTGTTGCGGCATCGCGGGCAGCGTTTCTTTCTGCTATTCTCTGGCGGTAAGCTTCGCGTCTGTTGACTGCGTGCGGACGGCGTTCAGGTTTTTCTGCTCCACCCTTGTCACCATCTGATTTTGTTACCACTACTTTTCTTCGCGGCTTAACAACAACGCGGGCTTTTTCTTCGCCCTCAGCAGGGGTTGTTTCTTCTGTACTTGCGGCAGGTTCTGATTGTTGAACTTCGGCAGGTTGTGTCTGTTCCTGAGTCTGATTACTCATGTCAAGTTCCAACTGAGGCTGAGATTCTGCGTTTTCTTTTGCAGCGTCTTCAGACTTGTCGGTAAAACGGCGCTTTAGTAAAGCCATTTTAATTCTCCATGTAATTTGTGAATTTTGCTAATATATAAAAATATTAAAGGATTAAAAAAAATAAACTTAAATGAATACGTCGAGTCAAGGCACGCATACGCTTAAAGCCTTGACTTCGCCGTTTTTAGGGTTTGTAATAAACCCCCAATAAGCCGGTTCAAGCAACGCTTGCGCTTTAAAGCTTTTCACCGTCGTTCTGAAGGTTTTTACCCTCAATTAAAAATCGAATTATGAATTCATTATATTCGATTGGTTAAAAAAGTCAATATTTGCCTGTATTTGTGCTGTTCTCAAGGATCCTCTTAGTGCGGCATATCTGATTTTACGATTAAAGCCTGTTTGTATTCTTCAGAAGAAGTTGTAAACAAATCAGTGTCGATTTCTTTATCAAGCATTTTTACCTGACCGTCAAAGTCAACGTCGTCAGCAATTCTGAGGCGGGCTGTTACGATGTCTCCGGAAACCTTGCTGCCAGAACACATTTCGATACGCTCTTTTGCTTCGATATTGCCCTTTACGCGGCCCGAAATTACAACAGAATTAACAACGATATCATCAACTTCGCAGATTGCACTTTTGTCGATTTCAAGTTCGCCGGTTGACTTTATGCTCCCCTTGAATTTACCTGTAATAATCAGATTGTCTGTAAATTCGAGGGTTCCGTCAAACTCAGTTTCCTGACCAAAAACGGTTAAATTCTTTTTTGGAGTTTCTTCTGTTTCTGTGTTTTCTGTTGTTTTTGCGTTCTGCTGTGACATATTGTTTTATTTTATCGAATTTACCGGGACTTCGCAATACAAAAAGCCCTTCTTAAAAGGCTCCATCATTTGAATTACCTTTCCGCTGCCGTCAATTACGCAGGTCTGTCCGCTGTTTGTGCAGCGGAGAGTGTATAATCCGGTCTCTGCCGAACGGAAAACTGCCTGTGACAGGTGCTGGTACTGGCAGGCAGCGCTGTCTGACCAGTAATCGTTTGACACATTGATAAAAATGTCGGCTCCCTTTTCAGCCATCTTTTTTGTAATGTCAGAAAAAGTATCTTCAAAACAAACTGGAGTTCCGATTTTTATTGAATTCAATTCGATTAAGTTTATATCCTCACCTTTTTTCCAGAACTTGTTTCCGCTTTTTTCCATTTTTGTTTTTATCGGTTTTAACAAAATTAAATCCGGAAAATCTTCAGAAAAAGGAACAAGATGATTTTTATTGTAAACCTGATAATTTACGGGAAAGTCATCTGTGCCTGACACGTCTTTTGGCAAAAACAAAACCGCGCTGTTATAATCAAGATAATTGTTTCCGCTGAGAACAGGCACATTGATTTGATTTATAAATTCAAACAGTGACTGTGCAAGCGTGTAACGGCGTTCATTTTTTTTATTTTTATAATGATTTATAACGTCAACAACGACAGCAGATTCACTCCATACAACAAGCTGTACGTCAGGATACTCTGAAAGGCCCTGCAGGGTAAGTTCCTTTAACTGCTCTACTTCCTGTGTATACTGTCCGATTCCGTTTTTCCACGGGTCACTGTTGTTTTGAATCATCAGAACCTTGAGGGTCGAAGTTTTATTTTCTTTTTTGGAAACAAAAACTCCGGGCAAAATTATAATTAAAAAAGAGCAAATTAAAAAAATTATTTTTGAAAATTGAATTTTTTTGGTGTAAATAAGTTCTGCAAGGGTAAAATTTGTCATGTAAATTAAAAAACTGATTCCCCACACGCCATAGATGCGCGAAGTTTTTACAAGGGGAACCACAGTCCACTGAGAATAAACAATCTGGCCGTAACAGAAACCCAGATAACCTTTTGTGCGTATAAATTCAAACAGTAAAAAAATAATTGAATTCAATAAAAAAGAATATTTACAAAAATGAATGTCAATAAATTTAAAAATTAAAAATAAAAGACAGTAAAAAACTGCCATCAGAAAGCAGACACCAAGGCCTGCAAAAAAGTTATAAAAATAAAGCCACGAACAGGTAAAACAAAAAAGCAGAAAGCCCCACACTGCCCCCGTAAGAGGCACGTTCTTAATCGAAGTCTTTTTTAATGCAATGACCGCCGGAATATAACAGATCCAGGCAAAAAAAGAAATTCCATTATTGAATATAAAATTTGGGCTTGATAAAAATGTAAGGATTAAAGATAAGGCAAATAAAGATAACGGCAAAAAAGTTTTGCGCATTTTTATTTTTCTGATTTTACAGGAAGATCCCAGAGAGCCTTTTTAAGTTCCTGGCCGGAACGGAAGGCAGCAACATAGTGGGGAGCAACAGTAAGCTGCTCGCCTGTTTTTGGATTGCGCGCTTTAGAACGGCCTTTGCGCAGGCGAGGTTCAAATGTACCAAAACCGCGCAATTCAATTGTATTGCCGTCTTTTAAAGCGTCTTTTAATTCGTCAAGAAGTTTTTCTACAACTTCCTGAACTAATTTTTTTTCACAATTGGTGTCCTGGTAAACAGATTCTACTAGATCATATTTTGTAACTTTATTGCCAGTCATACCTATTTACCTCCAAAAAGAAAAAAAATTCCTGATGCAGTAATCAAAATGATTACAACATCAGGTTTTAGACAAAAGTGTCCTAAGTTTATTTTGCAGCCGCTTTGTCGCCGAATGAAACATTGTAAAGTTTCATCATGCGAGACTTTTTGCGGGAAGCAGCGTTGCGTGAAATAACGCCCTTGCTGCGTGCAGAATCAAGCTTAGATACCAATGTTGTGAGCTTTTCCTGAGCAAGCTTAGAATCTTTACTCTGTACAGCTTCTACAAACTGACGTGCATATGTGCGTACTTCGCTTTTGATTGCTTTATTGTGCAAGCGGCGAACTTCGCTCTGTGCATGTTTTTTTTCTGCAGATGATTTTTTTCCAGCCAAAGGAGGCACCCCCAATTAAAAACTTTGATTATCTTACCAAAGGGATTAGTTCTAGTCAAGTAGATTAGTTTCCTACGCCTTGATAAATCAATTTATTACAGTGATTTAGCGATTTTATGAACTTGAAAAGCCTGTAAAATATTGACAGTAAACGGTAAAACCGATAGTATATTTGAACATATTCGAATATTTATTTTTGGAGGATAGTCATGGCCGGAGCAAGTAAGAACTCGCGTACTACAGTTACAACACACAAATTCGAATGCCCTGATTGTGGTGGCGAAATCGTAATGAAAACTCTTTACGAAAACGGAAGACTCAGAAACGTTGCTGAGTGCTCAAAGTGCAAACGCACAGAGCGCAGACCTAAAGATTTTAAGAAATAATCTTTAATCTAAAGAATTTTATAATTCTAACTAAAACCGTCCGAAAAAAGTGCACTTAACGGACGGTTTTTTTATGCCCTTTTTCTATTCAAGAAAGCGCTCGACTGCCTCCGCAATTGCATCCACACCGTCGTACATTTTTTTAGTCTGCGGAACACTCGCGCTGAACATCCTGCCGTACTGGCGTTCTGCAAGGCGCCTGTCTAAAACTACAATTACACCCTTATCGTCACTGCGCCTCATCAGGCGGCCAAAGCCCTGCCGGAATTTTATAATTGCATCAGGAACAGATAATTCCATAAACGGATTACCTCCCCTCTGCTGAATTATGTCCGAGCGTGCAGCATAAACCGGGTCGTCAGGAACAATGAACGGAAGCTTTACAATAATTACCTGTGACAAAGATGAGCCTGGAACATCAACTCCTTCCCAGAAAGAGTCCGTTGCAAAAAGAACGCTCTGATTGTCATCCTTAAAGGTAGAAAGAAGGCGGAAGCGGTCATCATCCCCCTGCTTTAAGATATTGATTCCGCTGGTCCTGAGGGCGGTGCGTGCGCTGTCGCAGGCATGTCTCAAAGAGTCATAGGAAGTAAAAAGGACCAGTGTTCGCCCGCTTGCAGCCCGTATAAGCTTTACAACCGCTTCTTCCGCATACATCTGGAATTCGGCATTTTTGTCCGGTAAAGGCGCGTCACGGGTTACGGCAAACAAAACATTTGTCTTGTACGGAAAACTTGAAGGAAAGTTTCCTTCACTTACACGTTCATTTTCTGCAAAGGCAACGCCAGTCCGCTTTTTCCAGAAGTTAAAGTTACCGCCTGTGCCGATTGTGGCAGAAGTACAGATTACGCTCTGCAACGGTTCAAAAACGCCCTTATTCATCATCGGGGCTATATCAAGCGGTGTCTGATAAAACTGTACATAAAAAGGATTTTCTGTATTTTTGGCACCAGAGCCTGCAAGTTTGGATTTTTGAATCCAGAAAACACTGTCAGGATGTTCTTCCCAGCTGACAAAATTTGTAAGCATTGAAGCACAATCTTCGAGGCGGCGCAGAACGCTCCGGCTTTCGTATAAAACAGGCTGGTCTGCAACATCGTCTCCCATATTGTCAAAAAGCTTCCGTAAATTGCCTGTCAATTCAATAATTTTTTTTCTAAGTACATCCATCGCGTCAAGGATGTTCTTAAAGGCGCCTGTTGTCTGACCGTATAATCGCAGCGAATATTTATATTCAAGAACGTCGAGGGCTGTGTTTTCAAGATATGTCAGTGAATCTTTGATATCGAGAATGTTCTGGACAAAAAGTTCGGAAGAAGGAGCATCCCTGCATAAGGCAAGCAGTGTAAATACAAATCCTGTTGCGGCTGAACGGCGGATACGATACAAAAGATTGAGCTGTTTTGATATTCGGAATCTGTTGACCTGCGAACTGAAAAATGAGGTTGCCGCACTTTCAATTCCATGGGCTTCATCAAAAACAACGTGCCTGTACGGAGGCAGGACTGCCGTGTCCTCAAAGCCGACGCCTTCCAGACGTGATTCTATATCAGCAAAGAGAAGATGATGGTTTACAACGAGGATATTAGCGTCTGCGGCCTCTTTTCTGACCTTCATTACAAAGCAGTTTTCCCTGTGCGGACAGCGGGAACCCATGCAGGCGTCGGCCTCGGAGTTTATCTTTGACCATACAGATTCGTTTGGCATAAAGGAAAGATCACTTTTACTTCCGGTCTTTGTTGTTCTGGCCCACTCGTAAATCTTATCGAACACATCCTGTTCATCATTAAATAAATCTCGTTCCTTTCCGGTTTCTTCAAGGCGGCGGAGGCAGACATAATTCTGGCGGCCTTTTACAAGGAGAGCCTTTAATTTAACGCCTGTAATCTTTTCTGCCGAGGGAATATCCTTTTCGATAATCTGCTGCTGAAGGTTGATTGTTCCGGTAGAAACTACGATGCGCTCTTTATTCTGGCTTGCCCAAAGCATCGACGGAATCAAATAGGCAAAACTTTTTCCAACCCCGGTTCCGGCTTCAAAAACACCGATTTTATTTTCGTTGAATGCAGATGCAATCTTTTTTACAAGTTCAATTTGAACGGGACGCTCTTCGTAATCAGGAGATTTCTGGGCAAAAGGGCCTTCCTTACTGAGCAGAAAACCTGTCTTTTCTACATCGAGTTTTTTAATCACTGTCGGAAGGACACATTCCATTACGACATAAACTTCGGATACATCGTTGTTGATAATGTAAAAGCCCTGCCCCTGCTGGGAATAATCTGAGGCTACGGCAAGATCTGCATCAGAAGGATGAATGTTTCCGGACGGATGATTATGAATTAAAACACCGGCTGTACGGGCAGAAGAAAAGTTTACTGGAACTGAATTGATTGAACCGCGGGCGCCCGGAGTTACAGAAATGACGATTCCCTGCTCATTTACTGTACCTGCAAAAAAAACTTCGTTTCCGTCGGCATCCTTAATCGCCTGACGCATCTGCGCACGTACATTGTCAGAAAAACGTCTGTTTATCTCCAATTCCCCACCACCAAAAAAAAAGCCTTGCAATACATTGTATCACAAGGCTTAAACATCTCCTAGCAGAATTGAACTGCTGTTGTCGGGATGAAAACCCGATGTCCTAACCACTAGACGAAGGAGACATATTCAACTCATTGAGAGTTGACTTTGATAATATATCAAACAGATAAAACTTCGTCAAGTGTGTTAATGTCAAAAATTATAATTTTCTATAATTTTTTTACATACTTATATCAAGTTTTTTAAGAAGCTTTTCTTTTAAAAGCTTGCAGTCCGCATCATTTAAGCCCATTGCTTCTGCGGCGTTCAGGTCTTCGAGGGCCTTGCTGTCTTCTCCAACTTTTGAATATGCAACGGCTCGCCTGTATCTTGCGTGCGACTGGAATTCATTTATTTCCAGAGATTTGTTGAATGCTTCAATTGCGTGCTGATAGTCTTCTTTTACGCTGTAAACAATTCCCTTGTAGTAGAATGAGCGGAATCCGTTAGGATCGTATTGAACGGACAAATCAAAGTCGTTTAGGGCTGCATCATATTCATTTGAAGCAAAATATGCCATTCCGCGGTGCTTATGCACAACCGACAGAACAGGAGCCGGCGGAACAGGAGTTGATTCGAGAATCTGTGTGTAAATGCTTACAGCCTTTTCCATTTCGCCGCTGTTGTGCGCGTGAATCGCTTCGAGCAGAAGATCATCGATTGTGCCGCGTACAAACGGACTGATACGTGCAATATTCTGCTTTTTGGCTCTTTCTTCTTCAGAAAACTCACTTGTAGCGTCATCAACCTTTTCGTAGAAGGACTCACGGCGGGCCGCAGTTTCCATCTGAAGTTTTTTCTGATAGTCACGGATTTCCTGGAAGATTGTGTCTGCAAGGCTCAGACTTGCATTGATTGACGCAAGTTTACGGCGGAGCGGCATGTCAAACGGCGTGAATTCTGTTTTGTAAATAAGTTCGTGTTCAACTTCTGCCCACGCATCCTGCAGAATCGTACGGATCTGGATTTCGCATACCATGTCCTTTGGAATTTCTATTCCCGGGTTTTCAGGCATACAGTCTTCGGGAATGGAAATCAAAACATGTATCGACTCATAACCGAATTCACGGAAGTTGTCGCCACTGCCCTTGTATTCAACTTCGCGGACGGTAAAACTTTCGCGTACCTGACGTTCAACTTCTTTAAGGTCTTCCATAAAGGCGCAGATAACGCGGATACCCATCATGTCGGTAAGTTCAACTAATTGACCGCGGCGGGCAACTTCTTCGGCCTTGAGACGAAGGACCTTTCTGTAATATGAATTGAATGATTTTATGCGTGACTTGTAAGTCGGCATGCTGGCAAGTTTAATTGTGCTTTTTAACTTTGCCTCAATTTTCTGCATGATTGAAGAAAGCACAGGATTGTAGCTTTCGTATATTTCTTTAATTTCGTTTTTGTGCGGGATTGAAACTGTTATTTTGCTCATACTTTAAATGTAACACAACAGAAGCAATAAAGCAAAAAAAACCGTCCATAATTATATGGACGGTTTTCAGAAGTTTCCTATTTTAGAAACTATTATTTAGCATCAGCAGCGGCTCCACCGTTCTTCTGAGCGTTAGAAGAAGAGTTTTCATCAAGTGAAGATGTGAACTGTTCTTCTGTAGCCATCTTAGACTTTTCGAGGTAGCGGTTAACCTGTTTGTTACCGAAGCGGCTCATTTCAAGATTCTGACGAGCAGTTTCTTTTTTTGTAACGATACCCCAAAGGTCTTCGTCTGCGATATCACGTTCTGAAGTAAGTTCAGCTTTGTCGTAGATGATCTTTACATCTTTGAAGTAACCGATGAAGTCATCACCGATGTGAGCTGCATCACGTGTAATCTGGAATCCTGCAAACTTAACAAATGGAAGTCCGCGAGGGTAGATTGGATATACACGGATTTCGCGTGTGCGAACTTCAGAAATATAGTCCGGGTTGTTCCATGTAAGAGTTTTCCATCCGTCGAATCCGAGGTAACCCATGAAATAACGGCGTGTAACATTGTCTGTATCTGTAAGCATTACATAGAGACCGTGTGGGAAGTTCATACCCATTGTTGTTACAGCGATTGATTTAATAGTACCAACGTTCTTTACGAGACCATAAGCCGGTGAATCATCATCATCTGCTTCGAACAATGTACGTCCAGATGCTTTCTGTTCATCAGTCTGTGGCTGACGGTTACCATTTTCGTCTGCTGTAGAAAGTGGTTCATAAGCAGGAATATCAAATGGCGGAACGATTTTAGCGTTTGCATTGTAGTTTGCGCTTGGGAATACTACGCGTACACCCATTACATTCTTGCCGGCAAATGGTACTTTTGCACTGTCACGTACAGGTGCAGGTACAACAGTTGACTGAGCAAGTGCGCTTACAGTCTGTGCTGAGCTGTTAAGTTTAACTTCCCATTCGCCAAGATAGAGAGAAGTTTTCATAAGATCTTTCTGGTCCTGGTCAAATGTTGCTCCAGCAGCAATACCGTAATCCATAATTGTGCGGCTGTTTTCCGGGATTTCAACATCACTGTCCTGTGCCTTAATGTTAATGTCGGCATCAAGCATTGTGAAATCGATAAGTGTTGATTCTTTTGCAAATACAGATGCACTGAAGAGCATCATTACTGCAGCAGATAAAACGTAACTTTTCTTCATTCGAAGCTCCTTATATTCGATTGATGTAGCCTTGTATATATACTTTAATTATTATATAAGCAAAGCATTTTGTCAACGATTTTTTTCGCTAATTTTTATCCTCAAGTTTAATCGAATTCCCCTCAATAAAGAACTCAATTTCCCTGACAGCCGGAAAATTGGTCTTGATGTTTTTTTCAATTACCTTAAGGTTCCGGGCGATGGATGCGCTGTCAGAAAAGTCGTAGAGTGCTTCTTTTGACAGGTTCAGATACAGGATTTTGTTCTGTTCAAAACAGAAAAGCGCATGGGTTCCAACCGGAAAGACCCGTTTTGCACGCTGAATCGACGGACCGAGCAGCAGTTCTTCGGTAAAAAGTTCAATTTTGTCCCTGCCCTTCACTGAAGGCAGCTGGCGGACTTCCATTTCATAGCCGTCTGTATCTGTTGATTCAAAATAAAAATGGTATCTTGCACCACGGTAATTGACTACAAAGAAAATAAAGGAAAATACAAAGAGAAAAGCCAAAACTGTAAATAAAAAGAATTTGCGGTCGCTTTTAATTAATTTGATGAATGACATTAATGTGCCCCCGTAAAGCCGCGGGAACGCTCAAAGTGTGTTACGAACGCGGCAAGTCCATTGAAAATTCCAAGTGAAAGTTTTTGTTTATATGAATCAGATGCCAGAAGTCCGGCTTCTTTCTGGTTTGTTACAAATCCAAGTTCAATCAGAACTGCAGGCATGTTTGAATTGCGCACTACGAACCATTCTTCAGCCTTGATTCCGCGGGATGAGGTCTGGGAACCCACCTGCGCCTGAAGGCCGTCCATGATGAATTTTGCAATGAGAATGCTTTCTGTTGTGTATTCCTCTTCCATCATTGAATTCATAACGGTGTAGAGTTCTTTGTCATCAACTGAATTTTTATCGATTACATTGCGGCGGTAGCCCGGCGAAAGATACCATACTTCATAGCCGGAAGCCTTTTTATCAAGGGAAGCATTTACGTGCACTGAAACATAAAGAATCGCTTCGTTTTTTTCGAGCTTGATTGCGTTTGCAATTTCCGTGCGCTGCGCGAGAGACAGAAATACGTCTGTCGAACGTGTCATCTGAATCTTTTTTTCCGGATAAGCGGCCTTGAGACGCTGATACAAAAGTTTTCCGACTGCAAGGTTTATGTCTTTTTCCTTTAAGGTAATTTTTTTGCCGTTTACAGTAACTGTATCAAAGGCGCCCGGATCTTTTCCGCCGTGGCCCGGGTCAATAAGGATTGCGCCGATTTTAAAGCCGTTCTCTGAAGTTTCTGTTTTAAAAAGCTCTTCGGCCTTATTCATAAAGTCCTGGCTAACATAGAGGTTTCCGTCCCTGGAAACAGGAGGTTCAACAAGGACGATTTTTTTGTAATCCTGTAATATAAAGTTGTCGCCGGCCTTAAAGGCAATCTGATGTCCGTTTTTTTCGAGGATGCCGGAAAGCGCAAGGCTGTCCCAGTAAAAAGTCATTCCGGCCTTTGCTGAGGCGTCCACAATGTTTACGTTCTGGGAAAAAACCGGGACGGCCGAAGAGAAAGCTGAAACTAAAAGCAAAGTCAAAAAAAACTTTTTCATATTTCTTTATAATACCAAACTTAATTCAATCCCTCAACTGTCAGCAAATTTTACTCTGCAAGACAGTCTACAACGTAAAGCATTCCCTGGACAGACGCCCTCACGCAGGCACGCCAGAAGGTTTTTCCGTCGAGTGCCGGGTGGTCCGGGCATAATCCATCAAATTTTTGAATTGCAAGACGCAGGGAACAATGGTTCCAGTCTTTTAAGGAATCAAGATTTAATTCAATCTGAGACGGGATGTAATCCAAAGCCCTTTTTCCTGCCGGAATATCTTTTAGTTCCGCTTCTTTAAGCTGAATGTCAAATGCCGGAGGCGGAAAACCCATTTCGTCTTTTGTGCAGATTCCGTCGATAAAGGCCTGCGTTTCTTTATTGTGTGCTTCAAGGCGAAGTGTAACCGAAGCAGCAGCATCTTCTGCCGTCTGGACTGCCCTGTCGTAATCTTTGTCGAGAGAAATCACGTTGCCGCATTTCTGAACGTTGTTGCGCGGAAAGCTTACGGTGTCGCCTGCAAATTTTCTTGGAAGAATGTCTTTGAGGGAGGCAATTTTTTTAAGGCTTTCAAGGCCTTCGACAGATTTTATAACTCCAGGAATCGAAAGCCATGCACGCTCAGCACTTGTCTTTGGTGAATCATATTCAAATAATTCAAAAGGCTGTTTAGTTCCTGCAAGATGAGATGGCAGGGTAAACTGAACGGGATGACGGTTTTTCAAAAGTTCTTCCGGTTCCTTTCCGAGTGCGAGGCAGAGAGCCTGTTTTGTCAAATTCAAATCAGATGAATACGGATAGGTCCAGCCGCTCATGTAGCCGCCGCTCAACCGTGCGGCAATTTCTCCGATCATGGGACCGTTTTTTGTGTATTTGATGTCTGCCTTTGCAACTCCGTGGGTAAGGCCGAGGGCTTTGATTCCAAGAGCAAATACAGAGATAAGTTCGCTTTTAACTTCCTGGCTTACGGCAGACGGCATTGTGTGGCCGGTTTCGATAAAATACGGCGGATAATAAATGTGGCGGTCTGCAAAGCCCGTGATTGTAAGGGTTCCGTTGTAAACAACCGAGTCGATGCTGAACTCTGCACCTTCCATGTAGTCTTCAAAAATTGCGCGCTTTGTACGGCTGCTTTCGATTGCAGTTTTTACGGAAGTTTCAAGTTCATCAATATTGCGGACAAGACGGCATCCGCGTCCGCCCATATTGTCTACAGGCTTTATAACCTTTGGGAATTGAATTTTACCCTCTTTTGCCTTTTGAATTAAACCTGCCAGATCTTCTTCCTGAATCTGACAGAAATCCGGGCTCGGAACATTTTCTTTTGCAAAACACTTTCTCATGCGGACCTTGTCGCTCGCATTGAGGCAGGCTTCGTAAGAATGTGATTTTAGTCCGAGGTGTTCACTGACAAAGGCCGCATTCGCAGAAAAGTCTGTGCCGGCGGTAAAAACGGCCCTGATTGCGCCCTCACCTTCTTTTTTTATTAAATCGTCTGCAAGCTTAACGAGAGCGTCGCGGTCCTTGAGGTCTACCGGTGCAAAAATGTCGGCAAGTTTTACGGAAGGCGCATCCGGATTTACGTCTGCGACAAGTGTTTTATAGCCGAGTTCTTTTGCGCTGTTAATTGCCGGTGCCTGCATCAGGCCTGCACCGAGTATCATTATATATTGATTCATTTTATCCCACCCGATTTTGAATTAATTTTACTCTTTTATACAGTATACTTCAAAAGTGTCGCCCAGACCAAAGAAGCGGCTTGCAGCAGCATATAAAGCATATTGAATGCTGTTCGGCTTAACTTTGTCCCTGGCAAGGTTCGGAAATCTCTCCGGGTGATGGCCCGTAGAAACAATCCTCTGGACCCTAAAGCCGTACCGCCTGAGAATTGAAGAAGCACGTGAAGGCTCCCACAATGTAAAGTGATCGGCCGGGCTTGACTGGAAGAAACTCTGGGTATTGAATCTTCCACTTACGCCGCTTGCTGAAGGAGTTGAAAAGGCAAAAACGCCTCCTCTTTTTAGAACTTTTGAAACTGCCTTTAATACACTGTCCAGATCCTGGAAGTGCTCGATTACGTACCACATTGTAACAACGTCAAATTCCTTGATTCCGAATTCCGTAACACTGTCAAAGGCAGGAAATGCCGACAAACTTGCCGGATAATGAAGCTTGTCCTGAACGTAAGAAACCGCTTCCTGTGAAATATCGGTTCCAAAAACCTGCCAGCCTGCGTCATTTGCCGCGTCAAGGAATGGCCCGAAAGCACAGCCTACGTCAAGAACTGCCGGAGTTATTACCTTGTGCTTGTTTCTGAAAATATAGTCGATTACGGAAATTCGTCTTACGCACTGGGTTTTGATTGCCTTAAAGTCTTCAAGGTAAGTGCGGCCGTACTGTTTTTTATAGCTGTCAAAAAAGTATTTTTCGTCGTAATTTGTATCAAAGCCGTCCGTTGTCCACGAAATATAAAGCATTCCGCAGGTACGGCAGCGGCGGAAAGTGCGTTTTTCGATACGGGAAACAATCTGGTCTTCAAAAGTCTGGTGGGCGCCACGGCAAACCGGGCATCCGATCCGCTTTCCGCGCGAAAGTTTTCTTACAAAGTTTCCGAGGTCATGACTGTTTGAATCCCTGCTCAAATACGGGCTTTCAGGATAAAGAGCGCTGATTTCAGAAAGAGCAGAGTCAAAACCTTCCCTGTTGATATTCTGTGAAGCAAGGCATTTAAAGCCGTATTTTTGTGCAAGCTGAATATGTAAAGGTGTTGTTCCCAGAAGCAGAACTGCACAGCCGGCGGCAACTGCTTCAAAGGCGGTAAAGCCGTAGTGGGTTACAACAAGGTCGTAGTTAAAGAGAGTTTCGCGGAGGTTGTGGACAGGCCTGATGAATTTGATTTTTGACTTTAATTCATCTTCAACCTGGATGACGGCCTCATCCGGATTCTGGACGATGGCGGTTACCTCAAACCCTTTCTGCGAAAGAGCGGCAGCAGAAGGGAGAACGAGCCCTGCAGGGTCTTCTCCTCCGACTGTCACGAGGACTGATTTTATATCACTTACTGAATTTAATTTTGTTTCTTTTTTATTTTTTGGAAGCGTAATATACGACGGCGAAACCTTGTTGGCAGGACGCTGAAGCCCGTACGACGGAATGATATCGAGAAGATAATCGCACAAATCTGTGTTGAGCGAACCTTCATCGATGGCGGCAACAGGAGCAAGTTCAGCGAGTTTGAGGGCAAACTCCCTGTCCAGAACAAAGGCGTCTGTTACGATAAGTGAATATTCACCTTTTTCCGGAAGAATTGTAATTATCTGGCTTTTTTCAAGACCGTTTTCAAAGGCTTCCTGTAAAAGTTCGTCCTTTTCTTCGAGTCCTGCATTCTCCGGAATATAAACATCGGCTCCGATGGAAACTGCAACAGAAAGGCAGCGTCTTAAATGTCCGGTTCCCCTGCCCTTTCTGACAGACGGCACACAGAGCACAGGATTTTTTATTGAATCATCATCGAGGCCCCGGATAATTTTATCGCTTTCATAAGGTCCTTCGTTTCCGAGTTTTCTGACAACAGCAAGTGCGCGGCGGTAATCTGCCTTTGTGTCAATTGTTGAACGCAGATCAGGTCTGTTCCACTGTTTTGGAGCGGGAATCATGATGCTTGTAAAGTGTTCGGGATGATTGTAAAGAGCAGGTCCTACATGTTCGTGGTCGTATGGTAAATCTGTAAGCTCTTTAGCCTTTAAAAGTGATTTTGCGTTGAGAATTTCAATTCCGCTGCCGTGAGGCAGGCCTGTATATGTGATGTAGTCACACTTTCCTGTCTGGGCCCGTCTTTCGTACTGGTCAACGAGTGAATTTGCCGCATCGTAAAAAAGGAACGGATTGTCGGCTGTAGCGCGGATGATAACATCGGCCTTTGTTTTTTTTGCAAGCATGCAGAAGCGTTCAAGAACGTCTTCGAGCGGGCCTTCAAACATGTTAAAGCCGTTGCGTCCGGCAATTTCTTCTAATTGTTCAAAGCTGTCCTTATCAGTTGCAACATAATATTTGTCAGCCTTAACCTTTTTCATTGCGGACAATGTCCAGTCAAGAACTGTTTTATTTCCCAATTCCAGCAAGGCTTTTCCCGGAAGCCTTGTAGATGAAATTCGGCATTGAACAACCAAGATTGTCATTATATCTTTCCCCAGTTTTCTATCAAATATTTGGCATCAAATTTGAATCTGTACATATTCATTTTAACCCAGCTCCGTGCGTCAAAAAACTGTCTCAAAGATTCAACAAATCCACACCCTGAACGTAAAAGATACACGAAAATCGAAGATTTTGGAATAACTCCGTGATCGTCTTCAAAACGCGGCAGAAGATTTTTCATGTAAAACCTGCTGTAAGACAGGTTTGCAGAAACATCTTCCATCGGAATATCTGATGCGTAAGCCAGCGAAAAAAGTGTGGTAAGTTTTATGCGCTGTCCCCAGAGCCATGCGCGGAAGCACAAATCCAGGTTCTGCCAGTGACTTTCTTTAATCGTGTAATCATAGCCGCCGAGCTGCATAAAAGCCTTTCTGTCATAATAACCGATATAATCGAGCGGATACAAGGTCGGACAGCCGTCATTTACAGTTGAAGAATGCAGAACATCAAACTGGGTTCCGTTTACACCCGGCGAAAACACAATCGGAAAGCTGCTTCCGTCGCTTGCAACGAGGCGCGGCACAACACAGAACAATTTGTCCATCGAAAGTTTTTCTGCGATTCTTGCGGTTAGAATTTCTCCATCGATTTTTAATGTATCACGCAAAACAAGCACATAATCTGAATTGACTTCTGCCATTCCGATATTGATCAGTTCGCCGTCAGTTGCAGTTTCGAGCGGAATTACAAATTTAACGTACGGAAATTTATGGGAAAATTCTTCAATATTAAAATTATCAGTGCTGTTTTCTATGGATACGATGGATTCAAAACCGCATTTAAGCAGGTTTTCTATCATCGGAATGCGGAACTGGCTGCCCCTTTTATTCAATAAAATAACCGACACCTTCATTTTAACATCCGGCATCAGCTCTTTTCCGCCGAGCACAGTGCGGTTGATTTGTCTTTCGTTAAAAATTGAAGGTATAGTATTCATCACAACCTCCGCATTTTTTACAGTAATTTCCGGCAATGTGGGCTTCAACTTCTTTATCGAGTTTTGCCCAAATTTCAGGAAGTTCGTCCGTAAATGCGTTTCCGAGAATTTCATCTGCGCGAGCCCGGCATACAGGCACGCTTCCGTCACTCAAAATTACCATATCGCGTCTTATGTGCCAGCATTCGTTGCGTTCAAGAGGAGAAAGGTCTGCAGGTTTCTGCTCAGGAAGGAGCCCTGCAAGATTGTCGTATTTTTGAATTATAAGCTGTCCGCCGGAAGGATTTTCTTTTTCTTTCCAGAATCTGTAAAAGGCTTCCAGCTGTTCTTCGTTCTCCTTCATGCGTGTAAACTGAGGATAAACGTTTCCCTTAAAATACTTCTGCAAAAGTCCGACAGCAGAAACTGCCTTGGAAAACTCAGTAGCACCGAGGCCGTTGATTTTCTGATACATTTCGCTGTTTGCAGCATCGAGGCAGACAATCCAGTAAACACGGCTGGAATCCGCACTCAACTCCCTTGCAATTTCTTCCGTAATTAAAAGTCCGTCGCCTTCAACAAGGAGAGAAAGTCCCGGATAAGAGAGAACTTCTTTTGCCATGTCCAGAAAGGCCGGGTTCAAAAGGGCTTCGCCGAAGCAGCTCAAACTGACGACAGCGGTTTCCGAAAAAGCGCTTATTTTCTTAACAAGATTTTTAAAATCTTCGAGCTTCATCTGAGGAAGTGTTTTTCCTGCAAAAAGTTTGTCGTAAGGATTGTACAGGGATTTTGTATTATATGAAGGAGAAATCTGGATATTGTAGTAATGAGGAAGAGTTTTTAATGCTCCGCAGGTTTTTGAAGCCAGATCGCTGAATTCAACAGGATCAAGGTTTGAGCCTGCTGAAATATTTTTTGCTTTTGCCGCGTCAAAAACGTTTTTACAAAGCAAAAGTCCTGCCCTGGAAGACGATTCAAATTCAAAACGGAACATGCGGTAATCTTTCGGAGCAAGGATTGTTTCGATTTCGAACGAATTGATATCGCCGCTCATCACAGAAAATACTGCATCGCGTGCACAGCCTGAATCATGAAGATTTTTTTCGTTATTCTCTGCAAGTTCACTGATAATGCGCGCAACACCACGGTCGATAACTTCAGGAGTAAGGCCGTATGGATAGCCGTCTGCAAAAGTGTATTCGGCCTTGTATTCTTCGTGAGTTTTTACAAGTTCGTCAGTGAGTTTTGAACTCAAAAAAGGACAGTCAGCCCAGCTGAAAAGCGCATAATCTGCCTTGTATTCTTCGCACAAAACTGCAATCTGTTCAATTAAAGCGGCTGCCGGCCACGCATCTTTTGTAACTGCCGCAATCTGCGCTTTTTGGGAGTTTGCGTCAATGCGTTCAATTATTTTTTCCGACACCCCTGTTGAATTCAACAAAACAACCGTTTTTACGCTGTTTTTCCGGGAAAGAGCCCACTCAAGACTAAGATCGAACGCGCATTTACCGTCAAAAACATTTTCGAGTAAATGTCCGCCGTCTGCCATACCTGCAAAAAGAATAACTAAATTTTTCATCTTTTTATTATCGGCTCCGTAATTGAACAATATAAATCGATTGTATAAAATCAAGCTGTAGTTATGTCACAAAGTTTAATGGATCCGGACACAGTTTTTACAGTATCAAATCTCACAACTGCAGTAAAAGACCTTCTTGAAGGAACTTTTACAAATATCACGCTCGAAGGCGAAATTTCAAACTACAGACCTAATTCAACCGGTCACTTATACTTTACATTAAAAGACGAACAATCGCAAATCAGTGCCGTAATGTTCCGCCAGCGTGCCGCATATCTCAATTTTGTACCAAAAGACGGCATGAAAGTCCGCTGTACAGGTACAATTACAGTTTATGTTCCGCGCGGAAACTACCAGATTAACATTACAAAGATGGAAATCTGCGGTGCCGGAAACATTCTGCAGATTCTCGAAGAACGAAAAAAGCGTCTTTTTGCAGAAGGCTTATTTGACGAGTCACGCAAAGTAAAAATTCCGGTATTTCCAAAAACTATCGGAGTTGTTACAAGTTCTACAGGGGCGGCCCTCAGAGATATTTTACAGATTACAAAACGCCGTAACCCGACAGTAAACGTTGTAGTTCTTCCGGCAATTGTCCAGGGAGACCAGGCGGCACCGTCAATTGCAAGACAAATCAAAGCTGCAAATGAATTCAACATGTGCGACACACTGATTGTCGGCCGTGGAGGAGGCTCGCTCGAAGACCTTCTTCCGTTCAGCGAAGAAATCGTTGTTCGTGCAGTTGCAGAAAGTAAAATTCCGGTTATCAGCGCAGTAGGACACGAAATTGACTGGGCAATCTGTGACTACGCAGCAGATTACCGCGCGCCTACTCCGTCTGCGGCAGCCGAATGTGCGGTTCCCCAGCTTATGGACATCAAAAATGACCTTAATTATTATCAGGAACAGCTTTACCAGACAATCAGACAAAAAACAGAAAAAATGCATTACCTGATAAACAGTTTTCAGCCGGAGGCAATGGAAACACGCTTCCGTGGAATCTACGAACCGCTTTCCATGCGCTACGAAACTGCAAAACAGGCCCTGGTCGAAAACCTTACGCAGAAAATCAAGGACATAAAACAGCAGATTCAGCAGCATGTAACGGTCCTGGAAAATGCGAGCCCTTCAACAATTTTTGCCCGCGGATACTCGATGGTAAAAAATGCCGAAGGAAAAATTGTCCGCTCGTACAGCGATGTTAAAGCGGGAGAAACACTGGAAATAACACCTGCCGAGGGAATTATCCACGCTCAGGTAATTCAATAAAAAAAAGGATTTGGGGGAATTAAATGACTTTTGAAGAAAACCTTGCAAAACTCGAACAATTATCAAACGATATAAAACGCACCGACATTTCGCTCGAAGATGCCCTTAAAGATTTTGAGGAAGGCATTAAACTTGCAAAAACTCTCGAAGTTGATCTGCAGAAAATCGAAGGCAAAATCCAGATTCTCATGAACCAGCCTGTAAGCGCAAAAGAAAGTCCTTCTGGCAAAGCAGTTGAACCTGAACTTGATTTGTTTACAGCCGCAAATTCTGAAACCGGCAGTTCCGGGGCACCTAATCAGGGATTAAGACAAGACAGCTAAAATGAGCCAGGCTAAAACTCACCGTCCCGTAAAAACACTTAGTCCTGAAGTTGCAAGAAAAATTGCCGCAGGAGAAGTAATCGACCGTCCCAACGCAATAGTCCGCGAACTTCTGGATAATGCTGTGGACAGCGGGGCTGATTCAATAAATGTAGAAATCTCAGGCGGCGGAATCAACCAGATCCGCATCAGCGACAACGGCTGGGGGATGACAAAAGAAGACCTGCAGAACTGCGCACACCCTCATGCAACAAGCAAAATCGAACAGGCAAGCGACCTGATGAACCTGTCGACCCTCGGCTTCCGCGGAGAAGCCCTTGCGTCCATTGCAGCCGTAAGCCGACTTACAATTGCGTCGGGCACATGGAAAATGAGCGCTTCAATCACTCAGGACCATCTTCTCGAGCAGATTGCACCGGTTCAAAACGGAAAGGGAACAATCGTTACAAGCGAAGGTCTCTTTGAAAACTTTCCGGCACGCCGTGTCTTTTTAAAACGTCCGGCTTCGGAAAACCTGATGTGCCGCGAAACTTTTGTAGAAAAAGCCCTCGCCCGCCCTGACATTTCATTCAGGCTTACAGTTGACGGACAGCTGCGCCTAAACCTTCCTCAGACAGAAAATATAATTGAACGCTTTTGCGATGCCCTTGAATTAAAGGAAAGCCCGCAGTTATTTTCTTTATTAAAACAGTCGGGCTCAAACTGGAGTTTTGAACTTGTAATCGGTGAACCATCCGTTTACCGCAATGACCGCAAGAACATCTTTGTTTACGTAAACGGAAGGCGCGTCCAGGAATATTCCCTTTTACAGGCAATTGAATACGGCTGTCAGGGATTCTTTCCGAACGGAACTCATCCGGTTGCAGCAGTTTTTGTTCGGATGGATCCGTCGCAGGTAGATTTTAATATTCATCCGGCTAAAAAAGAAGTCCGCTTTAAGGACTCATCAGAACTTCACCACGGAATAAGTTCAACAGTAACAGGCCACTTCCGCGCACTTGGAATTAAATCATCAAGGGACGAAGAAAACCTACAGAAAGAACTTTTACAGGAAGAAAAAGTAAGCGGCTTTGACTTTGATTCAATTCCAGAGGTAAAAATCGAAGAAGAAAAACCGCGCTCTCCGTTTGGAGCAAGTTTCAGCAGCCCCGGAATCTCTGGCGGATTCGGCACAGGAAGCACGGGCGGGACAGGCTCACTGCGCTCAAAGTTTTTTGATTACGAAAAAACTCCACAGCCAAAAAACCTTTCAGGCCTGGTTGAAAGCGCGTTAAATTCAGACAAACCGGTTATTTCTGCCCCGGAAAACACGCAGAAAACTAAACAGCTGGAATACACCGGACAGGCCGGACAGGCTGAACAATTCAACAAAAAAGACAGCGACGGTTTTATTTTTATCGGAACAGCCCTGGACTGTTTTTTAATTGCCCAGGTGGACGACACAATTTACTTTATCGACCAGCACGCAGCCCACGAGCGCATTTTGTTTGACAAGCTCATGACGGGTCCTGCAGAAACCCAGTCTCTTTTAATTCCCTTTGAGATTCAAACAGAAAAAGAAGAGGAACAGAGACTTATTGAATCCTTACCGCTTTTAAAACAGCACGGTTTTGAAGGAAAAAGCCTCGGCGACGGCAAATTTGAGTTTTCTACGGTTCCATCCCGCTGCACCAGCACTCAGCAGGAACTTGAAGAAGCAATTTTAAAGAATATGGAAAATCCGGAAAAGATTCTGTATTCGGTTCTTGCGATGACTGCCTGCAAGGCCGCAATCAAGGACGGAAACATCCTCGACCGCAATGCGGCCGCTTCTCTTGCAAAAAAAGCGCTCAGTCTGAGCGACCCGCACTGCCCTCACGGACGGCCGGTCTGGACCGTTCTTACAAAAGAGCAGCTCTTTGCCCGCGTCCGCCGTACCCGCTAGCAAAACCTTTTACTTTGTGAGTATAAATTCTACGCGGCGGTTGTATTCTTTGTTTTCTGTTTTGCCGTCACCGTTTTTTGCTATAAGACGGGACTGAGGAATTCCGCGCTTTAGGAGGAATTTTTCAACTGATTTTGCACGGTTGAGTGCGAGAACTTTTTCTTCTTTTGTCCATTCGTCGCCGTCAGGATTTACGTAGCCGATAATTGTAACCTTGTACTGCTCGTAATTTTCGTCAATCAGGATATTGTAAACTGTTTCCAGAGTTTCGTTGTTTTTGCTGTTGTTTATCAGTTCGGCGCTGTTAATCTTGAATGAAAGTGTCGGAATTGCAATATCGATTGTTCCGTCGTCATGTGCATAAATTTCAACTTTTTTGGCAACTTCCTTCGGTTTTGCAGAACGCTTTACGCTGATTTTTCCCTTCGACGTTGCAGTCTGGTCATAAGCATCCTTGACCGTTACAGCATATTCAAGCTTGTCGTTTTCCTTTACAAAGGTTCCGTCAAGAGTTTTTCCGTCCCATTCAAGTTTATCAGGCTTTCCTTCTCCGTTCGTTGAATGGATAACCTTACTGCCCTGAGTAACTTCAAAATTCCATTTTTCAACATTTGCAACGGATTCAGGATTGATGTCGATTTTCAATACATCGTCTATACCGTCCCCGTCCGGAGAAAAGTCTTCAGGCGATACATTCATCTGAAGCGGCGGAATCGTTGTTACACATACAAAAGGCTTTCCTGAAGCAGAAACAGAACCGCCTGTCTTATATTGAATTGTCATACGCGGCGTAAACTTTCCGTCAATTGTGTTTCCGTTATCATCCCTTCCGTCCCAGGCCAGCTGCGAATTAAACTTTTTACCCTTCATCGTCTTTACGACATTTCCGTATTCATCAACGATTTCAAACACATACGATGAAACATTCTTACTGTCAGTTGCCGTAATCGTAAAGGTTTCCCTTCTGAGTTTTATGTCTTCCGCATTAGGAGAAAAGCCCGGCCTGTTATTCAATATTGTAAGCTTACCTGCGCTCAAAGTATAAACTGCGTCAGGGACATCCTTTAAGTCATCCCCGACTTCTTCAAGCCGTGTTTTTTCTTCGGCAAATTTTTCGCCGCTTTCAGGTTTTAATTCTTCATCAACAAAGGCTTCAAAATCAGCCTTTTCTTCATGAATCACAACTTCCGCAGGCTTCATGATTTCTTTATCAACAGCTTCTTCCTGAGGAACTTCTTTTTCCTGGACAACATGTTTTACTGCAACATAATCATCTTCAAAGCGGCTTTCTTCCGGAACTTCTGCAAGTTGAGGCTCAGGCTGCGGAGGAAGAGCCGGCACTTCGAATTTTACAAGTTCTTCATCAATATCATCATCTTCTGCCTTGTAAACCGGAAGTTCATAATTAACTTTTTCTTCTGTATTTTCTGCACGGATAATACTTGAATTTTTGACGTTCATTTCGTCGAGGTTGATTAATTCGGGCTTTTCGTTTGCACGGCGGATAATTTCTGCATCCAGAAGTGCAAGGAGACGCTCGATTTCAGACCTCTGTTCAGTCTGGGGGTCAAGTTCAAGATATTTGATGTAATTGTCTTTTGCTGCCTGGAGGTGATCCTGACGGAGCTGTGCATTTGCGCGGTTCAGATAAGCAGGCGCAAAAGTTTCGTCCTCTTTTATGGCAAGGGTATAACTTGCTTCTGCACGGGCAAAATTTGTAAGCGCGTAGGCTGAGTTTCCTGCATTGTAAGCGAGAATTTTGTGGTCAGTATTGCTTTTTGAAAGTCCTTTTACGCAGCACGCAAGGGATCTTGTAAAATCTCCGGTCTGATAATAGGCCACTCCGAGGTGAATATAAATTGCCGGGTTGATATTAGGTTCATCAATACATTTTTCGTAGAGAGGAATTGCGTCTTTAGGCTGGTTGAGCGTGTAGAACTCTTCTGCCTTTTCATAGTCTTCGTTATATACAATCGGAATTTCTTCTTTCTGGACTTTTTTGGAAGAAGCAGTTTTTGCCTTTTTGCTTTTTTCTATCAGGGATTTTTTTGCCTGGGCATAAACACCGTTTGAGGATAAAAAAACTGCCGCAATAAATATGTAAAGAATTCTTTTCATAATATAATTATCGCACAAAAACACATAAGTTTGAATTCAAAATAACTGTCGGGTTTGACAGATTCAAACTAAATGATTATCCTTAAGAGTAGTAATATATTCGGGGGAATTTAAATGAATAATCCGATTCAGCTAATGGTAATCGCAATTCTTGCTGTCGGTATATGTTTTTTAGCCTGGGCAATTATTAAATCTCTCATGCAGCCTAAAAAGCTGGATTCAATCGTAAAACTCATCAAACAGGGCAAATTCTCAGCCGCCCAGAAAATGGCAAAGGCAATGATTGCAAAAGATCCCCGTGATTATCTTGCACACTACTACCTTGGAAAAGCCTATCTTGCAGACAAAAAAAATGAACTTGCACTTATGGAATACAAGGTTGTTAACCAGAACGCAATCTTTGACCAGCAGATTCCTGAAATTGAATTCAGAAAGCAGCTTTCACAGCTTTACTTAAAATTCAATCAGGCAGAAGACGCATTAAAAGAATTCCTCCTTCTCACAAAACTTGAACCTACAAATGCCGAAAACTTCTTCAACTGCGGTAAAATCTACGAACAGAAAGGCCGTACAGAATCAGCCCTCGGTTTTTATCAGAAGGCAATCAAATTCAACCGCCGTCACGTTAAGGCACATGCAGCCCTCGGACTTTTACTTTTCCGCTCAAAACAGTTTGTAGAAGCCAAAAAAGAAATCGACCTTGCAATCAGCATGAGTCCGGAAACTTATTCATCTTATTATTATCTTGGAAAAATTCTCAAGGAAAACAAGGATTATCCTGGAGCCGTAAACGCTTTTGAAAAAGCCCTCCGTGATCCAGAATTCAAACAGAGAGCCCTCCTCGAAAGAGGTTCCTGCTATATGATGGCAAATTCGACAGACAATGCACTTGTTGAATTTGACCGTGCAGTAAAAGCTTCCAAAGACGAAAACTCTTCAGAAACTTTGTATGCCCGCTACTTTCTTGCAGCCTGCTACGAGCGCAACCGCGACATCGACAAGGCTATTGAACAGTGGCAGATTGTTTACCAGCATAACCATTCATTCCGTGATGTTTCCGCAAAACTCGCCGAATACCGCGATCTGCAGTCAAACGACTCGCTTAAAGAGTTTTTGACCTGCTCACAGGATGAATTTATTGAAATCTGTAAAAAAGCCGCACTCAGCGGATTCAGCATGGCTGCCCAGACAATCGAGTCAAAAAAATGGGGCTGTCTCATGCTCTGTACTGAACAGAAAAAAGACGACTGGATGAACGTACGCAAACAGATGTTCCTTTTGATTTTTAGCCGTGATACTGATGCAATTGAAGATTCTGCCATTCGTCAGTTCCTTGATTTGAGCAAACAGAAAAACTGCTCAAAGGCAATTGTATGTGCTTCTGCCGGCTTTACAAGTTCTGCATCCGGCTTTGCAGAAAACCGTCCGATTGAGCTTGTTGGAAAGGAAAAACTCGAAAACATTCTCTCAAAGGCCGGAATCTAAACTAAATTCAACCGGTTATAAATATGAAGATTCTCTGTGTTTCAGATCAAATAGATCCGCTCGTATACAGCAGCCTTGCCAAAGAACGCTTTGCTGACATTGATGTTGTTTTATGCGCAGGAGATCTGCCGTCTGATTACATCGACTTTATCGTTTCAACCCTAAACAAACCGGCCTTCTTTATTTTTGGCAACCACAACCTCACAGAATTCAGTTATTACCATAAAGCTCCAAAAAGACAGAAAGGTTCTCACCCAACATGGGAAAAGGAATACAGCATTTACGACATGAGCGCAAACTTCGGCGCAATTTACGCAGGGTTTAAAAACCTGCGCGACAAATCAATCAAAGTTTACGATCCGCTTACAAAAAAAACACGCCCGCTTTTAATTTCTGGAGCGTCTGGTTCAAGAAGATACAACAAGGGACTGTGCCAGTATACGGAACGCCAGATGTCGCTCTACCTTTTAAAAATGGTACCTGGCCTTATTTACAATAAAATCCGATACGGCCGCTATCTCGACATTTTTCTTGCCCATGCAAGTCCGCGCCACATTCACGACAAGGAAGACCCGTGCCACAAAGGCTTTAAGTGTTTTAATAAATTTATCCGGAAGTTTACCCCGACTTTTTTTATCCACGGCCACATTCATCTGTATGACGCAAATGCCCGGCGCGTTACAGAAGTTCAGACAAAATCGGGCACAACAACTGTAGTCAATGCCTACAGCCACTACATACTCGAATTATACGGAGACTCAAATGCTTGATACACTTCAGTCCTCTGAAACAAACGAAGATTTTGCAAAGGCAAGAAATAAGGCTCTCTTTAACGAAATCCAGCACTTTCTGAATCCGGACGAAGCTACCCTTATTTCTTTTTCTGACATAAAAAAACTTCTCCACCCTAATGATGAATCATACATGGGAATGCAGACCGTTCCGGTCAAACTCATCGTTGGAAGCGAATCGCGCTACCAGGACTTTGACAACCGCTTCTTCCCCAAGCGCATGCACTTAAAGGCACGCTGGGAACACATCGACATGGCTCACATCCAGGATATAAACCTTCCGCCGATTACACTTTATGAACTTGGCGGTGTTTACTTTGTACGCGACGGTAACCACAGGGTTTCAGTTGCCAAAGCCAAGGGTGTTGAATTCATCGACGCAGAAGTAGTAAGCCTCAAAAGCGAAATCAAATTGAATCCGACCGACTCACTCCAGAAAATGACAAAGCACGTAATTGATTACGAAAAGCGCGTCTTTTACGGAGAAACAGGCTTTGGCGACGTTACGGATTACTGGGTTCTGGACTTTTCTGTTCCGGGACAGTACGACGTAATTTACAACCACATTCTGACCCACAAATATTACATAAACATGAACCAGACAACAGAAGTGCCTATGGACAAGGCAATCCTTTCCTGGTACAGAACTGTTTACCGTCCGGTTATTGCAGTAATCGACAAGCACAAGACAATGAAGTACTTTCCGGGACGTACAAAGAGTGACATCTATGTTTACATCATCAAGTACTGGGACGAAATCAAGACAAAATTCGGGGACGGATACTCCCTGGACAGCGCGGCAGACTCGTTTACCCTCAAATTCGGGACAAGCCTGCGAAGAAGGATTCTGAACAAAATCAAGAAAATCATTATGAAAAAGGAGATTGAAAGTTCAAACCTTCCTAAACTCTAACTTGACGGCAAAAAACTTCAATGATAGAATTAAATTTATAGTTTAAAAAGTAGAACGGTCTGTATAAACCGGATAAATCTAAACAAAATTATTTAAAATACGGAGAACAAAGTTGTTCAGTTCAGATGCAGTAGCTTATATTCCTCTCTTCGGTGTAGCAATTGTTTGTGCAGCACTTTTTGTACTGCTCGGCATTGTTAAAACGAGAAAAACTGCAAAGGTCACTTCCCTTATTTTTCTCTCGCTTATAGTTTTAATCACAGGTTGTGTTTACACGGCCCTGCACCCGGGAATGATGCGCTTTGTACTTCTTCTCCTGCTTGCTGCAGTAATCATTCTTCCTTATGTAATCATGCTCGCTTTTGGTAAACCAAAAGAAGAACAGTCATATATTCCTGTTACCGAAGAAATCAAAAAACCGGAAGTTGTAATCGAAGACATTAAACCGGACCAGGTCAGCCTCCTCGAAAAAGGCGCAGAATTCAACACTCTTGCGGCAAACGGATTCGGCAAAAAAGACGGGCTTCAGACTCTGCTCGATACAATCAACAAAACCTGTGTTGAAGTTTCAAAGGCTGACGGCGGCGCAATTCTTATGGTTGACGACTTTGAAGATTCAATCAACGTAAAATCATTTACAGGAGACTTTCCTCCACCGTACGAGCTTCCGGCAGATATGCCGCACAAACCGCTCCGTGTATCAACAAGCTTTAAATTCGCAAGTTTTCCACTGCGCGACAATATTTTTGGCGAAATCGCAAGTTCGGGAAAGGCAGAAATCATAAATGATCCAAAATCAGACAGCCGTATTTTTGAAAACGGGCCTGAACCGTTCCTGAAACTCGGCAGATTTATCTTTGCTCCGATTCACCTCAAGGGAAAGGGAACAGTAATTGGTTTGATTGCACTTTCCCGCAATCCGGATAACGGAGAATTTACACAGAAAGAATTTGACTGGATTCTGACATTGACCGACTTTGCAGAATCTGCATTAAAATCAATGACATCTTTCCAGGAATACAAGGAAAAGCAGGAACTCACAAAGGAAAGTGATATCGCAACAGGCCTCCAGAACCTTCTGCTTCCAAAAAAACTTCCTCCTTTACAGAAAGTTCAGTTCGGTGCGATGACAGAACATACAGAAGGTGTCTGCTCGGATACATACGATGTAATTCCGGCACGTTCCGACAGAATCTCATTTGTTCTTATGGACGTTGCGGGTAAAGGAACAAACTCAGTTCTCGTTATGTCGATGATCCGCGCCATGTTCCGTCTGGTTGTAAATACAACCCAGACTGCCGGCACAATCTTAAGCTGGGCAAACCGCGGAATCTGCGGCGAAATCAACTTTGAGCACTTTGCTTCCGCTTCATTGATCAACTACAATCCGGTAGCAAAACAGATTCAGTTTGCAACCGCAGGAACTACTCCTGTACTGCTTTATTCGGCTGCAAAAGGCAATATTGAACGAAAATCCATCTCATGTGAGCCAATTGGTGTAGAAAAAACAACAACTTATAAGGATATTCAGTTTACAGTTTCGCCTGGTGATATTATAATTACATATAGTGATGGGGTGGTAGAAGCATTAAACGCAGAAGGAAAGCAGTATTCCCTCGAGCGTCTATCTAATCTTATCAAAACAAACAGTAAAATGAGCGGTAAAGATATTGCCGCTTTAGTTAAAACAGATATTAAGAAGTTTATCGGTTCTGAGGCGCTGCACGATGACCAGACTCTTCTTGTACTTAAAATTCAGTAGATAATAAAAGGAGTTTTTTTATGGAACTGAAGATTCGTAAAAATGGAGAAGTTTACATCATTGACGTTAATGGTGAAATGGACCTGTACAATTCTTATAAACTAAAGGAACTCGTAATGAAAATGCTCGAAAAGAACGTTAAGAGCTTTATAATCAACCTTGAAGAAGTTGATTATATCGACTCGTCAGGAATCGGTGCATTGATTTACATCTGTTCAACCATCAAAAAGATGAATCTCAAACTTGCTATCTCAAACATTCACGGTTCAGTAAAAAAGGTTATTGAACTTACAAAACTCATGGGCTACTTCCCTATTGCAAACAGCATTGAAGAAGCTTTGCTCATGATCAACGAATAAAAAATAAGTTAGAGGGAAAAAAATGGACGAATACAAAGAATTGCGCTCGGACGACAACGACCCGTTGTTCGACACTACCAATATGCTTTATAAAGAGTTTCCGTCAGATTTCAGACAGATCCGCTACTTTACACTGCTAATTGTGCAGTCAGCACCGCTTGAAATTAAGGAAATCAACCTTCTTGAACAGCAGATTTCAGAAGTTATCAAGAACGCCGTAAAACACGGTAACCACTGCGATATCAACAAAAAGGTTAAGGTATGGTATTCATTCTCTCCTAACCACGCACATATTATCGTAAAAGATGAAGGCGAAGGATTTAAAGATCTCGAAAAATGGAATGAATTCAATAAAAAACGTATCGATTGTCTCCACAACGGAAACTTTGAAGAACTTGCAAAATACGTTTCATTCCGTACAAAACGCTCAGACGATCAGGACGGTGGTAACGCCCTCTTCGCAGCACTCGAATACTGGGACGGCGGTTATGTTTACAACGGCAAACGCAACGGAGTTGCAATGCTCAAAAAGTTCCAGAAAAAACACCAGGGTGTTTCAGTAGATAACTAAAACTGCAAAGGCTGTCCAACGGACAGCTTTTTTTTGTTTTAAAGTCCCCCGCATTTGAACCTATTTCTTTATTTTTCTGCAGCTTCTCTTAATACCTGCACTGTTTTTTCTGCCGTTTTTTCCCACGTAAAACGCTGTGTCCAGTCGATTCCGCCTTCGATTAATTTTTTTCTGAGTGCACTGTCGAGGGCAAGTTGTTCAATAGCGGCGGCCATCTGTTCGATATTATCACTGTCAAAATAAATTGCGTTGTTACCGGCAATTTCTGGAAGGGCGCCGGAATTTGAACAGGCTACAGGAACTCCGGTGGACATTGCTTCAAGAACAGGAAGCCCCACCCCTTCGTTTACAGAAGGAAAGAGACAGCCTTCGCTCAAAGCGTACAAAAGCGGAAAGCTTTCTCTCGGGTAAAAGCCTGTAATAAAGATATCCTGGCAGTAGGTCGATTCCAGAACCGCCTGTTTAACTTCTTCTGTTGACTCACCTACACTACCTGCAAGAACAAGGCGGTGTTCGAGGTGGGTTTTCTGCTTGAATAATTCAAAAGCCTTAATTAATTCAATATGTTTTTTTGAAGGCCCCGACATGCGCGAAGCATACAAAAAGTAAGGCTGCTTGATTGCAAAAGGTTTTATATCAACCAGGTTAGGAAAAAGAATTTCCTGTGGATAAAATACCGAGTGATCAATTCCGTTGTGAATTACAGTGATATTGTCTTCGCTTACACCGAGTTTGATTAAATCCTTACGGATAAACTGGCTTGGAACAATTACCCTGGAAGCATTTTTAAGACCGACCAGGAGGCGGAGCAAGCGGCTCGAAAGAACTTCGTCCGCGTATACTTCAGAAACAAGGTCGTTTACAATCGCAACGCCAGGAACTCCAAACATAATCGGAAGATAGCGGGCACCTGCCGCATACATTACAACGTCAAATTTATGTTTTGCAGCAAACAGGTTTGCTCCGGCGTAATGCCAGATACGCTTAATGCGACGGCTGTCCGGAAGATGCACAGAATTGAATTTTAATCCGTTGTCGGCACCATAGGTATATCGGTCGATTTCTGCGCCAAAGAGTTCAAAGCAATCATTTTCTGTATTCTGGAGGCAGCGTGTCAACGAATCAAGATAAGAACCAAGACCTGTCTTTCCGTGACCGCATCCAAAGGTATCGATACCGACTTTCATATTCTTAAATTATAGCAAACTTATTTTTTCTATGCTATAGTACGCTTATGAGCGAGATTAACACATTCAAAGACTTAGAAATTGACGACACATTTATTGCAAAACTTGAACAAAACCAGATTACAGTTCCGACCGGTGTTCAAAAACAGGCAATTCCATTAATTCAACAAAACCAGAACCTGCTTTTCCAGAGCGAAACCGGAACCGGAAAAACACTCGCCTACGCACTTCCGCTTTTGAATAAAATCCAGACAATAGATAATTCAAAAAAAGAAATTTTAATTCTGGTTACAGCTCCGACTTTTGAACTTGCAAGCCAGATAAAAAATCAGTTCAAAATGGTAAGCGAAATAAAAACCGCCCTTTTAATCGGCGGGGCCCCGATCAAGCGTCAGATAGAAACGCTCAAGGAAAAACCGGCAGTTGTAATCGGCACTCCTGCCCGCCTGGTTGAACTCATTCATCTTAAAAAAATCAAGCTCGATGGTTTACAGGCTGTTGTCCTGGACGAAGTTGACCGCCTTCTCTCGCCTGAACTTCGTGATTACACGGAAGAACTTATCAACTGCCCTAAAAAAGATGTTCAGCTGATCGCCTGCAGTGCAACAATTTCTGCCGCAACACAAAAAGTTCTTAACAATGCAAAAGTAAAATCCGACGGAACAAAATCTGCTGAAATTCAGACATTGTTTTTGCCTCCGGAAGACGTATTAAAAAAGCGGATTACTCATATCGCAATTTTTGCAGAGCGCCGTGACAAAATTGACACCCTCC
>JAEENG010000129.1 GCA_016283615.1 Treponema sp. | reverse complement strand
GGAGTTGTTTCAAAATGTATATTGAACATTTCAAAAGTTGAATCAGAAATTACATAAAAATAAACTCTTCCTTCATCATAAGAACTAATAATTGAGAAAGAATCGTTTTCGAATAATTTACAGCTAATAGGATTAATACCTGTAATACTAGGAATACTTTTTTCGGGAATAATACTTTCAGTGTTATCTTTATAGATAATTTTTATATTTTTTATTTTAAAGTAAGAGATTGAATTATTATACCAAACATTTTCCCAACTAGCATTGTAAGAATGATTTTTTTCAATAAAATCTATCACTTTAACGATTGCGATAGATTCTCCATTGATTGTAGAGACAGCAATATCATCAACCCTATTATATGCTTCAACTGTAAAATAAACATATTTTATTATTTTTTCTGATAAATTCCAGAATTTGATGTTTATATCGACACCACCTGCTGAGTTAGGAGTCCCAGTTTCGAGTGATTGTATTATAAAATTGGCATCTGGATTAGTTAAACTTTCATTTATTATGGTTTTTGATATTTTTTCATACGAATCACCAGACCATGCAGGTGCAGGACAACCAAGAATAACATAAGTTGACAAAAAACTTTTATCAAATGTTATAGTAAAAGGAGTGGAATTTGTGCCAAGATATTCAAGACATATATACTTGATATCAGGATTTTTACTTTGTGGAATATAAAAACTATTTCCAATTTTTACATTACCTAAATCATTCCAATTATTATCTTTTGAAGAATAAACTTTAATAGCTGCATCAGATGCATTTTTTACAAATACATCTCCTCCAATAGCAGCATAATTAACAATAAATAGATTATCTTTTGATATTGGAGTTCCACTTTCATTATATGAAACTTGGAGTTTATTTTTTTTTGGTTTTGCAAACACAGAACAAGTAGCTAAGACCAATAAACAAATTAAAATAAATCTTTTCATTTTTACACCTCCGCGCCCCAGTGCGGGCGTCCACATAACAACTGGTTGTACAGCAGGCAGCTTGACTGCCTGGCGGCTACGATGCGCAAGTCGCGTGAGCGACGATTTAAATAATTTCCACTCATGCAAACGACTGAAGGTCGTAAGCTTTGTTAGGCGATATTTTTTACAATGTTGCCATTTTTACAGGCTGTAATGCATATCCTAGTTTTTGCATTATATTTGAAAGTGTTTTATATTTGACACTTTCTGCATTCCCGCTGCGTAAGTTCTGGATAGTAGTTGGAGAAACATTTGCTTCTTTTGCCAATTCCCTTACGGAGATATTTTCTTCTTCCATTTTTTCAATCATGAATTCGGAGATTAAAAACTCTGTATATCCTTTTTCAAAATCATCCCTGAATTTTGGATCTTGCATAAGTCGGTCAAATGTTGTCATAGTATGTTTCCATTTGTTTTTTTGCTAAGGCAACATGTTCTTTCTCAGAATTTTTAGCAAGAAGATATACGCAATATTGATTCATACTTACGCCTTCTTTTTTTGAATCTTCAGCGAGAGTTTTGTGCAAAGTCTTTGGAAGACGAAGCTTGAATTGACCAGAATAGGAATCTGCGGTTTCTGGTTCAGCTATTTCGATTCCATCTTCAATTGCTGCATAAAGCCATTCTTTTTTTGCATCTTCTGCATTTGCAACTGCATTGGCAATTGTTTCTCCGCAAGTAATACAACCTGGAAGTTCCGGATATGAAGCGACAAATCCTGATTCTTCTGTATCTGGAATTATTTCCAATTTATAAGGTAATTTCATGTATTCTTCAAATGTTCGCATATTTGTCCCACTTTGCCATAATTATATTTTAAGTGGTGTTATATATGGTGTCAAGTATTTTCAACTGGCGTAAAGCCTCGTACTACCGCTACATTGCCTCGCCATAATGTTCAATCAATTTTATCAGGCAAACTGCTACAAAAATTAAATCTGCAGTTGAATCAAATTTTGAACCAAAATCATTTGCAGTTACTGTTTTCCTCGCTACAGTTCCGTCAATCATATCGGAGACTCCTGCTGTCAGGTACAGAATGTAAAATGATTTTGAAAATGTTGAGACAGCCAGAAGAGAAATACTGCAAAGAATTCGGATACCAGTGATTATATTAGCCATTACACTGGTAATTATTCTTCAAAATCGAAAACAGGCATATTATCAGGAAGGAAGATTAAGAACTTCTGATATCCCTTTATCCACTCACCGTTATCAACCCACATAGGAGAAGTTACCAAAACATAAAACCATTTTCCTGACTCATTATTTTGAACATCACTTTTTAGAATTTCTAAAACAGTAACATTCATTCCTCCTTCGTGATTTAGTGTCCTGTATTTTACTGCTGAGGAATAATCTTTTTCTGTTCGTAAATCGATTACTCCCATTATCCTAAAAGACGACAGTTCTTTTATTTTTGAATGTGCAATTAATTGGTTTCCTTGTGCATATAAAACAAGAGAAAGAAAATTTAAACATATAAAAAAACAAATTTTTTTCATCCTTTCTCCAAGCGCCCCACTGCGGGTGTGCGTGTAAGCTTTATTTTTTTGCTGGTAATTCAGGATAAATTTTCTCAACTAATTTTTTTAGGAATTCTTTATTATCTATTTCATCTACCATAAGCATTGGCTTTGCTCCTTCGTACGGAATTTCTTCTATTCCATTTTTCAGTAAATCCATTGAGGACTCAGTTTTCTTTATCAAGAATCTATCATCATAGATTCCGCCGAATATTTTGCCTTTATAATATAAAATATATTCTCCCATCATTTTTCTAGATGAAATACCATCAAGCAAAGAAAGCTGGTCTAAAACATAATCATAATATTCTTTTGTACTCGCCATTTTTTTTCCTAATTCTTGTTGCCCAGTGCGGGCGTCCAAATAACAATGAGTTGTACCGCACGCGGCTTGACCGGTTTGTCGGCTTCGAACCTCTTGTTATGTGATACTGCTTATTTTCCCCGCAAGCAGATTTTTTTTAAATTACAATGTTGCCATTTTTACAGGCTGTAAAGCATATCCTAACTTTTGCATTATATTTGAAAGGGTTTTATATTTTACACTTTCTGCATTTCCACTGCGCAAATTCTGGATAGTAGTAGGAGAAACGTTCGCTTCTTTTGCCAATTCCCTTACGGAGATATTTTCTTCCTCCATTTTTTCAATCATGAATTCAGAGATTAAAAATTCATTGTATCCTTTTTCAAATTCATCCTTAAATTCTGGATTTTGCATCAGTCGATCAAATGTTGTCATAGTAGGTTCCTCCTTTTACTCTGTTTTCATAATCCTCTCTGCATTTTTCAGCTTTCTCTTTTTCTGCAGGCGGAAGTTTCTGGCATTTCTTTTCAAATGCATTTGTTATAATTATTTTCTTTCCACTTGTAAAAAATGAAAGAAACCTGTCAGGCTTAGGCTTAAATGCCCAGATACCATCTTCTTCAAAATTGAACTTCGTTTTATCCGAAATTTTTCCAAAGTCACCCATACGTTTTACTAAATACAAAAGTTTCATCTGTTGTTGCGAATCAAGTGAATTAAAGTATTCAAAAGGCTGACTTTTGTTTTTCTCAGTGTAGTACCATTCTACCGTGAATTTTTCGCCCTTGTATAAAACGTATTCTTTCTTTTCTTTATTCACATTAAAAAGTGTAACAATACACTGTTACAAAGTCAAGTATAATTTTACTTACACGATATTAAAAAATCCAGACAAGCTTGACTTGCTGAAAAAATATTCCTTATATATTAAAACACCAAGCGCCCCACTGCGGGCGTCCACATAACAATGAGTTGTACCGCAGCGGGCTCGACCACTGTGTCGGCTTTGAACTTCTTGTTATGCTTTTTCCTTTTTAAATCCTTTCGGAATATCTATTTTTGCAGCGGGCTCTGGAGTTAGATTATTCATTCGATAATACAAATCATGAAAAATTTTATTATCACATCCTGTTCCGTTTGTTTTATAGTTTGTACATCCAAGCATGTATCGCCCATCCTTTTGTTGTCGTGCAATTAAATATCCATCACATTTATCGCATTTTTGGATTGATAATTTTCCTGCTTCAATTTTATTCGTCATAAAATCACAAATTTCCGGGTCGTTCATACAAATCCAAAGATTCAGTCCATAAGCAGTTTTTACTTTATGCTGAAGAGGATAACCACATATCGGGCAAGATTTCTTAAATGCACTGCCATTTTTTACTTCTTCGCTCCATTCTCCTTTTAACACCACATTTTTATAATCATGCTTTATTTCTAGTAAAAACTCAGAAGGATTCTCTTCTGGAGCAATAAAATACACTCTGTTCTTTGTTCGTGTCATGGCAACATAGAAAAGACGACGTTCCTCGGCGGCTTCAATAGAATCGTCTCGCTTTACAACATAATTCAATACTGGGTCATTTTCAATTTTTGAAGGAAAACCATAAGTTCCATTCTTTCCATTTATGACAATAACATTATCATATCCTAAGCCTTTTGATGCGTGGGCTGTCATAAAAGTGATTTTTAATTCTGGATACTTTAAGCACTTAATCTTATTACCGTAATCTTTATATTCAAAGAGACTTGAGCGTTCCAAATTTTTTCCATCAAAGCCAAATCTTCCAAGTAAGAGAATTTCCTGTTTTTTAGAGTCTTTTCCTTCAATTTTGTTAAATTCAATGATTTGATCTATAGCAGTTTCAACAGACTTTGCCAGATTGTAATTCGAATTTACACCAAATCTCTTTTGTTTTGAATTATAGGTGTAAATAATTACAGGGTCAGTAATTGTCTTTGGGGATTTAAGCGTTTTTCTGATTTGTTCCGTATTTTTCTGAATAAATTTTCCGGCAATATCGATGACCTCCTGTGAATTACGGTATGTTTTTGTAATTTTTAAAAGTTCTGCATATCCCATGATTTCTGAGAACTTTGTAAATAAAGTAATATCTGAACCACTGAATGCATAAATTGACTGCCAGTCATCGCCGACAGCAATAATTTTTGCATTTGTAACATCATGTAATGCACCGACTAAATCAAACCTCTGCCGCGAGATATCTTGGTATTCATCAACAATGATGTATTTAAAATCTATCTGATCACTCACGGCTTTTGATTCTTTCAATAATCTTGCAGATTTATTTATCATGTCCGAAAAATCGATTGCATTGTTTTTATGAAGGTATCGCTCATATTCCAAATAGCATTCTTTACAAATACCTAGAAACAGTTTCGTCCTTACATTTTTTGTCTGAGTTCCCCACTCATCAAATTTTTCGACTGGATAACCATTGGTTTTAAAATTTGAAATAAATCTATCTACAAGATTTATCAGTTTTCTGATATAACGGCTTGAATCCTGATTGGAAATCTTTTGCATTATTTCCTTATTATCTCGTGGATTCAGCACAAAACCAAATGCTTCTAGTTTTTCCTTTAAATGCTCAATCAATTCCCTGCCATCGTTATATTGTGAACATGTGCAGATGAGATTTGTTCCATGTTTGCGGTGAATTTCAACTTTATCCCGCATTGCTTTGTTATACTTTTTTAATTCTTCTGGTGAATATCTGTTGCTGTACCCTTCTTCAGTTACGCCAAAATGCTCAATATAGGCTTCATTTCCATTTTGAGTAATTTTAAAATCAGGTGTGTAGGGCTTTTTTGCCCCTTCAATATTGTATTTATAACAAGGCTCGTAAACGTAATCAACATTGTTTAGATAAAGAAAGTTTGCAATCTGAACCTCTTCCTGAGAGCGTAAAATTTCATTTTGTATTGTTTCATATTTTTTTGTTCTGGAATTTTTGATTTCTACTTGATAGTCAACTTCTCCTAGTTCACTCTTCATAGTCGAAAGATTTGAGTTTGACAAATTGTTAAAAAATTGATTTTTATCTTTTACTTCAATTGGAGCATCAAAATAAGTCGCAAAAAACTTTATTAAATCATCAACAAGTTTTTGATTTTGTAAAACTGTATCTCTAAAATAATCTTCCAAAACAAAGTATAGCTTTTCATTTTGTACAATATTCAGTTTTTCATCGTTTTCCTTATGCAAGATTGCATTTCCCGTTGAGTGGAAAGTTGTTATGGGACAATCGATTTTCAATTGCTGATTTATTTTTTCTTTTAGTTCGCCAACTGCTTTGTTAGTAAAAGAAACTACAAGAATTTCCTTTGGATTAATGTTTTTCTTTTCTACAAGATACTTTACTTTTGCTGCAACCGTTGTCGTTTTTCCGGCTCCAGCCCCAGCAATTACAAGACAATAATCTTCATCTGTAAGAATGACGCGACGCTGGTCATCATCCAGCAAAATATTCGGGTCAACTTCTGATAATATTGTATCGAGATATTCTTTTTCTGCTTCTAGGTTATTAATAATGAATTTCTCATTGTGATCAACAACAAGATCTTTTATTCCGGAGCAATTTTGAATTACAGTAACAACTGATTTCTCTGAAATGCCATTTTTTTTGCAAAAATCTGATAGTAAATCATCAGTTTTCAATTGTTGAAAATATGATATTATATCTTTTTTCTTATCGATTTCCTTTAAGTATTCAGATTTTGCTATATATGAATTTTTAGAAAGTAATGACTCTATGGTGGATTGCAATTGTAGAATTTCATTAAGTTTTGGATTATCTGAATGAGTTATTTGTCCATTTTTATTGGAAGATGCATTTTTGCTTCCAAAAATACGATTAAAGAACGCCATTACATATACCTAAAACAAATTATAGCATGAAAAGACCATTTTCTTGCCTATTTTATATATAAAACTACCAGCCCACTGCGGGCGTCCGTGTAACAATGAGTTGTACCGCAAACCGGCTTGACCGGTTTGTCGGCTTTGAACTTCTTGTTATGCTAATTTCCTATCAATTCAAAATATTTAGCTGGTGTAAAAACCAAAGGCTTATCAATTTTTATATCTTCGAAATCTTTGTCACCTGTAAGCAAAATATCAGAATCAGATAAAATTGCTGATACGAGAACGGGTAAATCCTTTATATCTCTGATTTTTGGATATTTCTTTTCGTCGATCTTATTGGGAGTTGTATATTCTTCAAAATTAATGCCATCAAAAAAGATTTCGAGTTGTTCGATTTTTGTAGGGAATTTCTTTTCAAATACTTCCTTGCATTCTTCTTTTGTATAAGAGGAAATTATTACAGTATGTTTTTCAAGCAAATGTGAAAAAACTTTGGCAACCTTTCCATCTGGAAAAAGCATTGCAGAGATTACGACATTTGTGTCAACGAAAACCCTCACTTAGATTTCCTTAATTCCTTGATATAAGCGACAACATCGTCTTCAGTTTCAAAACCGGCTTTTTTTGCTTCACCTTGCATTTGAGCCTGAACATTTGCAAGAGTTATTTGTGAAGCGTTTGTGATATAGACTCTACCTCTGCTTTCTTCAAAGAAAACTTTGTCACCAGTTTTCAATTGAAGTTTATTCCTTATCATAAGAGGAATTGTAATCTGACCTTTTGAAGTTACTTTTGCAAGTTCCATAAAACACCTCCTTACTTTCCTTACTTATATCTTACTCTGTAGATTTTTCTTTCGTCAAGGCAATTTTGAAGATTTATACAACAATGTATGTGGGGATTTAATTTAGCAAGTTTTATACCTTCTTCAACACCGAGTTCCTAAAACTTGTTGTATATTTCATTTTGCCACCTCACTAGGCGACAACTATATTGGCACAGAGAGCCTGCTCCATCTTCTTAATTGAATATATGCCCCGAAAACTATATCCTATATAGCATGACTGAAAGCAATTCTAAAACACAAACTGCGCCTAAGGCGGGTCCCGCAAAAAGTTCACTCCTGACTTCCGGACTTTCACTTTCTTTTTTTACTCTTTTATCAAGAATTTTAGGGCTCGTCCGCGAAATGACAAAAGCGGCTTTTCTTGGAACTTCCAAATTTGCCGACGCTTTTGGAATCGCGTTTATGATTCCAAACCTTCTGCGCCGCCTCTTTGCTGAAAATTCAATTTCGGTTGCCTTTATTCCGACTTTTAAATCTTATCTTGAATCTGACGATGCTGACGCAAACGAAACAAAACAGTTTTTGAACGCAACCCTGACCTTGATTTCGTTCTGCACAACCTGCGTTGTAATCATCGGAATTATTATTTCGCCGTGGATTGTTCCATTGTTTTTTAAGTCAGGCGATGCTGAACTTTTGTCAGAAGCTGCACTTTTAACCCGGATTATGTTCCCATACCTTGCGGTAATCTCAATTGCTGCATTTTTTCAGGGAGTGTTGAACGGAGTTAAGATTTTCAGTCCGTCTGGTTTTACGCCGGTCCTGTTCAATTCAATCGTAATCGCCGCCACTTACATTTTGACTCCAGTCTTTACAAATGCCTGCGGTGACGAATCTATGAAGGCCCGGATGGCAGCGCGCGCAATGTCGGTCGGTGTTCTTGCCGGCGGCTGTGTTCAGGCGCTCTTTCAGCTTCCTTTTGTTGTCAGGGCAGTCGGAATCTGCCGTTTTACAACAATCAAAAAAGCATTTTCAAACTCGGGAACCAGACGCGTCCTTGCCCTGATTGGACCTACAATCATCGGTATGGCAGCCTACCAGTTGAACGACGTTGTTTCTACCGCACTCGCCGGCCGCGCAGGCACCGGAATTGTAGCCTCTCTCCAGTATTCACTGCGCCTTCAGGAACTGATTTTAGGAATTTTTGCCGTTTCTATCGGAACAGTAATTCTTCCTGATTTGAGCGGACTTGCAAAGCGCCAGAACTGGATTGAATTCAACGATCTGCTGTTACAGGCTGTTAAAATAATTGCGATGATTGCGATTCCGGTCACAATTTATTCACTTATCAGCGGAAAGGAATTAATCTCCCTCGTTTATAAATCAAAGCACTTTGACGACAACTCGGTTCAGCTGACTTTGAGCGCATTCAATTTTCATATTGCAGGCCTCTTTTTTATCGCATTGAACCGCATAGTCTCTCCGGCATTTTACGCCCAGGGAAACACAAAACTTCCGACACTTGCCGGCATCCTCGGTTTTGTCGTAAACATCCTCTGTGCGCTGATTCTCGTACGGCCGATGAGCGGTGGCGGAATTGCACTTGCACTCTCGCTTGCAAGTTTTGCAAACACAGTATTTTTGTTTATATTTATGAAAAAGTCTGAGGGAATAAACTTAAAACTCCTCATAAAAGGAGCAGCCGGCTACTCGCTCAAAATGGTTTTATTCTCGCTGATTGCAGGCATTCCGGCATGGTTTGTGCACAGGGCAACACTCGGCTTTTTTGAAAGCCGCGGCCGAATCCTTGGATCCGGCGGAAGCGTTGTAACGACTGCCGCAGTATTCTTTGGATGCGGACTGGTAATTCTGCTCGTAACTAAGGATTCAATAATTGTTAAATTAATATCTATGGTAAAAGGAAAAATAAAACGATGAAAAATTATTCTCAGGAAGAATTAAAAAAGATTTACAAGGCACGACGCCAGAAACTTTTTGCATATATGAAAGAGCACGGAATTACCGCTGCAGTTTTTGAAGACTGCGAAGAGCGCCGCGATGTTGCGATACGTTATTTTACAGGTCATCCGTCTGACGCATTGTGGATTTGTTCGAGCGATGGCAAAAACGCCCTTGTTCCGTGGGACGAAAATCTGGCAAAAGAACGCGCCGTTGACGTAAAAATTATTCCGTACAACAAATACGGCCGCGAAAACACACGCACAGTTCATGAAGTTCTCAAAACATTCAAGCTCAAGGATAAGCTCAAGCTTGAACTCAACCCGTCCACTCCCTACCCTCTCTTCCTCGAATACCTGAACGAAATGGAAGACTGGGACATTTTGTGCCGCCACAATTCGGTTCATGACTTTGTAGTTTCCATGCGCGCATGCAAGGACGAATATGAAATTGAATGCACAAAAGAAGCTGCCCGCATCGGCGACCTTATTATTGATAAAATTGAACAGGGAATCGATGACAATTCAATCAAAACCGAAACAGACGTTGCCCTTTTGATCGAACGGGAACTCCGCGTACACGGCTGCGAACGCACAGGTTTTGATACTCTTGCCGCAGGCCCTTCACGAAGTTTTGCGATTCACGCCTTTCCGGGATACACTTCTGCCCCGTGGCCTGGAAAAGGCCTTTCTATTCTCGACTTTGGTGTTGTTTTTGAAGGTTACACAAGCGACACCACAGTAACTGTCGTTAAAGATGCCACAGAAGAACAGAAGAAACTGGTTGAACTTGTACAGAAGGCAGCAGAAGAAGCGCTTGCTTTCTACAAGCCCGGCGAGCAGATAAAAATTGCGGCCATTGCTGCGGACGACGTTTTTGACAAGGCAAAAAGAAAAATGCCGCACACTCTCGGGCACGGCATCGGACTTGAAATTCATGAATTTCCGAGGGTAAGTTCAAAACAGGACCCGGAAGTTATGTTTGAACCGGGCATGATTGTTACCCTTGAACCTGGTCTCTATGATTCGTCTCTCGGCGGTGTCCGCCTTGAAAACGACGTTTTAATCACAGAAACCGGTAACGAAGTTATCACACACTCACGAATTATATACAGATAATTCCTTGAGCATTGCGTTTTTAAGGCTTTCGTCGGCGATTTGTCCTGCAAGTTTTTCCATAATTCCAAAAACTTCGTGGACAAGTTCGTCGCCTTCTTTGGCTGTTGAATTATCCCCGGACCAGGCAGTAACAGAACCGTTTTCGATCATTGAATCTGCAGTTTTGTAGAGGCCCGGTGCCCCGGAAAGTCTTGTGATAATATAATCGAGCAGAATGCGGGTCTTGCTTGAGAAGAACGCATCACGTTTTTCTTCAGGCAGGAATGTAAGCATTTCCTTCAATTTTTTGAACATTTCAAGTTCTTTCCTGAACTGTTCAAGGCTTTCATCATCCTGACCGTACATGTAAGGCTCATTGGTTTTAAGTTCAGCATCGCTAAACGGAGTTACATCCACTTCGTCCGGGTCAATCGAATCATCTTCATCTGCAAAAAGTGAATCCGGATTATTTTCTTCGGCTACATCTTCCGCTTCTTCGATGATATCGTCTTCAAAGCCATCTTCACCCTCGTCGGAAACTGCCTGTGCAGCATCGATTGCCTGTGCGGCATCTGCGGCCTGCTGGGCAGCATTCCATGCACGTTCAGCGGCGTAATTTGCCTTTTCAAGAGTATCTTTTGCCTGCTGAACCTGGTCTGCAAGTTCGTCAGAAAGCTTTTTGTATTCATCCATATCAACCGGAGCTGTTTCTTCTCCGCTTTCTCCGGCAGCAGGCTCTGGTGCCGGGGCAGGCTCCGCTTCATCTTCCGGAAATTCATCCGCACTCTGAACCGGCTCATCTTCGTTTATTTTTTGAATTTCGTCTGCTGGGTCCTCAAAATCGCTGTCACCGACATCTTCGTCCGTAAAGCCGTAGTCGTCGTCAGCCTTATATGGTTCGCCCTCGTTTGTATCCACCGGAGCGTCATTTTCGTCGAGAAGATCATCAAGATTCTGTACCCTGGTGTCGTCTTCCATATTTGCATCGGATTCTTCAAAGAAAAGCGGATCTAAAGGCTCTTCATCCTTGAGAACGTCCATTCCCATTGAATCAAAATCGAATTCATCAGCGTTCTGCTGGTCACCGTCCTGCATTTTTTCAGATTTTTCTTCGCCTTCACCCGCTGAATCCGCATCCTCAGCCGCTTCCTCTTCTTCAAACTCGTTGAATTCATCGACTGGCATTTCGATTTCAAGACCGCCCGCGTCAAATTCGTGTTCGTCAAAGTTTGCCATGTCGTCGTCAGCACTCTGAACCGGCTCCGGCACTTCGAGGGCAGGCATCTGTTCAACCTTTTCCTGAAGGCTGTCCTTGTCTACGTATTTTTCTACAGTTGCAAGTGCATCCAGAAGTTTTTTATCTTTCGGACTTACGTTAATTGCACGTCTTACAAGGAGATAGGCTTCTTCTGCGCGGTCTGCTTTAATCAGAAGTTTTGTGTAGCTGTCGATTGCGTCTACCCACAGCGGTTTTGAACGCAAAGCGCCTTCGTAAGAAGAAAGGGCCTTGTCGATATCACCGAGTGCTTCATAAGATTTTGCAATATTCAATAGAAGAACCGGGTGGTTTGCATCAATATTGAGTCCTCGTAAATACGACTGAACGGCCTTTTCGTGGTCGCCCTGTTCAGCGTAGATTGCGCCGAGATGGTTGTATGCAAGAACATCATTCGGGTTCATGTCGATGGCGTCTTCAAAACAGTTGATGGCATCTTCGTAGTCGCCCATTGATTTGTATGTAAAACCAAGATTGTAGGAAATCTGAGGGTTTGTTCCGTCGGCGGCGAGTGCCTGTTCAAGAACGGCAATCGATTCCTCATATCGTTTGAGACGACGGTAAATTCCGCCCATTGTGATGTACGGTTTTGCATCGTCCCTGTTCAATTCACCGATGCGCTTGTAAATCGGCAGGGCCTGGTCGTCACGGCCGCTTTTCATGTAAAGTTCGCCGAGCTTGTTTAAAAATTCAATATTATCAGGATCATCACGCAAAAGCTGTTTATAGAGTCGAGCAGCAAGGTTAAAATCGCGCGCCATAAGGGCTGCGCGGGCTCTTGAAATCAAAAGGGAATTATTTGACATTTTTCTTCCTACCTTTTTACAAGATGCTTTGAAGGCCGCGCATAAACTTCTCTGGAAAGTTCTCCTCTCAGGCGGCCGTCAATGCTTGAATATGATGAAACGGCAAAATAGTAAATTGTTCCGTTCTTTAGTCCAGTCAGAGTAATTGAAGTTGTATTTCCGGCTTTTACCGGAGAAGCTCCTTCAACTGCTGTGCGTCCCAAATATTCGCCGGGGCGTGTTCCGTAATATACGTAGTATCCGGCAGCTGTTTCGTCCACTGAGTAACTCCAGGTCAGGGTAACCTGTCCGTCACCGCTTTCTGCATTTACAATAAACGGCGGAAGCGGAAGTTCGGCTTCTGTGTAATTCAAAGTAAGCTGAGTGATAGAAGGAGTTGTTTTTCCCATTCCGTCAGGAAGGAGTTCTGCGGCAACCTGAAAGTACATTCCCTTAACATCTGCAATTTCATAACCGCTTGTAACTTCTGTCCATGCCGGGTATGAGTCGCTCCAGCCGTAGCAGTTGTCGCCTGCACGTACAAAAAGTTTTACGGCAGTTTCTCCCGGAACATTCATCATGGCATCGATGCTGTTCAGTGTTGCGGCGTGAGTTACGAGAATCGGCCGGCTGATAAAGCGTCCGCCTTCCACTCTGTATGGTTCGTTTCCTGTGCTGAAGATGTCAGCGCGGTTTTCTGTGCATGGGCTGCGTGTAATTCTCACATTGTCGATTTTTCCTGTAAAGTTCGGGCAGAGTTCAAGTTTTGCGTGGCGTCCGATAACAGGAATGCAGATTGTTCCGCTTTCGTGGCCTGTCGAAGTGATATAGCTGATTGATTCAACATTGCCGTCTACGAGGTACTCGAGGCAGCCTGTTTCTTCATCATAAGAAATTGTGTGGCGGCTCCATTCACCTGGAACGATTGCCCTGTAACCGCGGAGAACAACTTCGTTTGATTTGTAAGTCGGAAAAACATTTTTGAATTTCCATTCGAGGCGGTTGTTTACAAAAACGGCATTTACAGTCTGGTACTCGCTGTAATCTTCATAACTCATTGATGTTGACCAGTTGTAAATTTTTTCGCCGTTTTCTGCGAGGGAAGGATTAATCCAGAATTCAATACTGAATGAACCTGCAAGGCGGGTGCCTGTAAATTCACCGTCAGCCGCATTAAGCGTGATTCCGCGTTCAACACCGCGGCTCAAAGCAGCTCCCTTACCCTTAATTGATTCAGAAGAAGGAACGAGGTGATTTTCTGTAACAACGTATTTTCCTGCAAGGTCCTTTGCCTGACCGTTTTCAAAAGAAAGCAGAAGGTCAGTTACGCCGTCGAGGGCCGGAGACTGGGTTGCAAGTTCAATTGATTCAAAGCCATAGCGTCCTGAACCGGTTGTAACACCGTCCATAGTTGCGATATTATTCCAGCCGTTCTCACCGCCGAGAACAATTGTTTTCTGAACTGCACAAAGCGGAAAGCTTACTGCAAAAACCATTACGGCAGCGGCAGCAAGTCTGATACAAAATTTTGCCTTTTGTGCTAAAATAACATAAATTGAATTAAGCGATTTTTTCATATATGAATACACAAATTAATCCGGCTTATGAAAAACTTCACCAAACCGCACTAAAAGCGCCCTCCTCCAGCGGTGTTTATATGTGGCGGAACCATGAAGGAACCGTCATTTATGTCGGCAAAGCCAAGAACTTAAAGAACAGGCTTTCCTCTTACTTTTCTGCGGGGCAGCACATCAAAACGCGGCTGCTTGTTTCAAATGCAGAAAATATTGAATACATCACTACGTCCAACGAGTACGAGGCCTTCCTTCTGGAAAACAACCTCATCAAAAAGTACAATCCGCATTACAACATCCAGCTCAAGGACGGAAAATCCTATCCTTCGCTCAAAATCACGAACGAAGACTTTCCGCGCTTTTATAAAACAAGGCTCATCAAAAAAGACGGCTCGCTTTATTTTGGACCTTATCCTGATGCGGGCGCGCTGGATACCTTTATAGATTCACTTTATAAACTGTATCCTGTACGGCACTGCAGGACTTTTAAGAAACGAACTGCACCGTGCATGTACTACCACATTGGCCGCTGTAAGGCTCCATGCTGCAACAAAATAAGCAGAGAGGCCTACAATGAATTTATCGAAGAAATCAAGGCTCTACTTGAGGGAAAAGGTGACGAAACGGTCAATAAATTACAGACAAAAATGAAAGAAGCGGCGGGTAACCTGGAGTTTGAAAAAGCGGCCCGAATCCGTGATTCCCTCAAGGCCCTCGCAATTTTGCAGAACCAGAACATTGTCGAAGATTTTGAAAGCGGAGACCGCGATTATATTGCCCACTGGCGCGAAGGTGAACTTGTAAGTTTTACGGTCCTCAAAATCCGCGGAGGAAAACTTCTTGGACGCGACAACTTTCAGGCAGAGAGCCTGGATGAAGATGATGAACTTGTCGAAGAATTTGCCCGCGAGTATTACACGGACAACACAAATCTTCCGCCGGAGATTTACATCAGCGGAAGACATGAAACTAGTTTTTTAAAATTCTGGATCAACAAAAACCTGAATTCAAAAAGCCGGATAATTCAAATTCAAATCGAACAGAACGTTCAGGAAGCAGACAGAAAGCACCGCGCCGCCCTCGACATGGCCCAGGAAAACGCAAAAGAAGATATCATCAGGCGCCTGCGTGAACGCGGCGACATTCCTGCGATGGAAGAACTCAGGGAACTGCTGGATCTTCCGCGGCTTCCGGTCAGAATCGAAGGTTTTGATATTGCGCATATCGGAGGAAAGTTTCCGGTTGCTTCACTTATCAGTTTTTACAACGGAAACCCGGACAAAAAAAATTACCGCTACTTCCGCCTGCGCACAACCAACGGCGTAATCGATGACTTTGCTTCCATGCGGGAAGCAACCAGCCGCCGTTACAGCCGCTTAATCAACGAAGGAAAACCTCTGCCGGACCTGCTTTTAATCGATGGTGGTATCGGTCAGGTAAACGCCGTAGATGGAATTTTGAAAGCGCTCGGGGCCGACATTCCAATCGCAGGCCTTGCAAAACGCGATGAAGAAATCTGGCGCCCTCACACAAGCAGGCCGATTTGTCTTCCAAAACGCTCTGACGGACTTCGTCTCCTGCAGCGCGTGCGCGACGAAACCCACCGTTTTGCCACAAGCCGGAACCAGAACCTGCGCACAAAAGAAAATGTCGTAAGTATTTTTGCCAGTTTGCCGCATGTAGGACCAAAACGCGAAGTCCTTTTAATAAAAGAATTTACAACGCTCGAAAATCTTGCACTTGCCGACGCAGACACAGTTGCAGCCCTTTTGAAGATTAAAACACCTGAGGCAGAAGAAATCCTTGAAAAGGCAAAAGAACTTGCAGACGAACGCAAAAAATCTAAGGAAACAAAACAGCTCATTCTCAACAGCCGCCTCAAAAAAGCCGCAGCGGGCCCGGACGGCAAAACTTCGGAGGACGGCAGTTCAGAAAGCGTCTCGTACGCAAAGCGCCTCGCCATGGAAGCACTGGATTTACCTGCAGTTGCCGAGGAATAAAGCGCTTTCGGTTTTTCATCTTTCAATTTTCTCATTTCGTGTTACAATTTAAGAAAGACAAAAAGGGCAAATTTCGAGTTTTTTAAATTATCAAAAAAACACAAATCTGCCTCTCAGCGAGAGCACGAGCACAAACCTCGCAGTGAGCAGAGCTCAGGCGAGTTTGTGCCGTAACCTCGCTTACGGCAGATTGAACCTTGCTGATATACAAAAACTCGAAATTTTCCGATTATAAATTAGTCGAACAAATGTCGAGTTTCTTTATCAGAAAAGACAATTTATGGAAACGGGAAGAAAAGCAAGCGGCTGCTGGAGCATTTTGAAGGATCGCAAGCGAGCCTTGGCGAGCGCAGTCGGATTCCTATTACCTTCAACTATGCGAAGACAGCCGTGCTTTTCTGGTAGTGTACATATAGTCGTATTATTTGTAATTGAAACTCGACATTTGAACTAAAAGTAAACACGGGAGGCTTTCATGGCAAAGAAAACACAAAAACAATGGTTTGAACACGAAGAATTCTGGAATAACTTCGGACCGATAATGTTTGATGCACAAAGATGGGCCGAAGCTCCTGACGTTGCAGAAAATATCAAAAAAATCTGCGGACTTAAAAAAGGAAGTTCAATTCTTGACGCCGGATGCGGGCCTGGAAGAATCAGCATCGAGCTTGCAAAACTCGACCTCAAGGTTACAGGCGTCGACATAATTCAAAGTGAACTCGACTGCGCAAAAGAAAGTGCGGCTGACGAAGATGTAAAAATCGACTTTGTAAAGGCTGACCTCCGTAATTATTCAACCAGGAAAAAATTTGACGCGGCAATCAACGTCTTTGATTCTTTCGGTTACTGCGACAAAATCGAAGAAGATGCGATGATTCTCAAAAGCATTTACGACAGTCTCAAGGACGACGGCTTTTTTGTAATGGAACTCACATCGCGCGAGATTGCAATTCTCTACTTTACCGAAGGAGAATGGTTTGAACGTGCCGGAAAAACAGTTTTAACAGAATTTTCTGTCACAGGAGCATGGGAAGGACTCCGCTCAAAATGGATTTTAATCGATAATCAGACAGGAGAACGGATTGAACATGAATATGTTCAGCGCCTGTATTCGGGAGTTGAATTAAAACGCCTGCTCATGGGTGTCGGATTTAAATCCGTAGAAGTGTACGGAGATTTTGATTTTTCTCCATTCAATGAAAAGGCCCGAACCGCTGTAATCGTTGCCCGAAAATAATCTTCGCGCTCCGTAACCTGCAGCCCGACCGGAGGTTTTGAATTTTATGAACTCAAAAAAACTGATTGCAATCACAGTTCTTTCTCTTTTTACGGCAGGTCTTTTTGCCGGCGGTTTTAATGACGCAGTTGACGAGGCAAAGCCGCGCAAAAAAACAAAGACTACATCATCTTCCAGCGGCTCAAACGATCCGTGTGTAGATGCCTGCGCCGAGGTTTGCGTCAGAACCGCCGCCGAACTTCTTGCAGCAGGCTGGCTGCTCAACAACCTGACCTGCTCCTACACAAATTTTCCGTACGAGCAGTTAAGGCCGAACTATGTTTATAATGTCCAGAACGGAAGCCTCAAAAAGGCACGTTTTTCTGCTTCAACAGCCTTCGTTTATCTCAAGGGCCTCGGCATAGGAAACGAAACAATTTTTGAAGGTCTTTTATTCCCGGTTATCGGTCCTTATGTTGAAAACATCATTTTTTCCGACAAAAACGAAAAGGAAGAGGGCAAAGACTCCACGGAACTCGGCAATATCCGTATCGGCGGCCAGCTGAGTCTTCTGCAGAACGACTATTTGAGCTGTACCGCAATTTTGCAGTGGAGCCACTGGTATCTTGATTCAACCATCGACACCAACGGAATCACAATCGGTCTCGACCTGCGCTCTTACCCGGCCTACCCGGTTACGGTAATGTGGCGCATCAATATGACAACATTCAACAACGACCTTTATGTTGTAGATTCAAACCTTGAAGGTGGAATTTTCTCACGCCGCTACGAAGTATTTGCCGGCTGGAAGTACATGAGCGTCGGCAACGAAGCAACCAACTACCGCTCCGACTACTGGAACGGCATTTACTCAGGACTCCGCATTCATTTCTAAAACTCCAGACTGATTTACGATTGCGCGCCGGGCAGGATTTCGATATTATCTAACCTATGAACGCAATTATCACAGTAGTTGGAAGCGACAAGGTCGGTATTATCGCTCAGGTTAGTACCCTGCTTTCAGAACATAAAATTAACATCGCCGATATTACACAGACAATTCTTTCGGGCAATTTTGTCATGATGATGATGGTTAGTCTCGACGGCGCTGACATTTCGATTGACGAATTACGCCAGATTCTGCACGGAACAAGCGAAAAACTTCATGTCGAAATCAACGTTATGGCAGAAAAAGTATTTTCTTCCATGAACCGAATTTAACAGTTCAATTCGAATCAAATTCTATCCGATAATCAAGGTATGAAAAAAAGATTTAGAGTAACTTACAACGCACCCGTAACTCTCACTTTTGCAATTATCTGTACCCTGATTCTCCTGCTCGACCAGTTTGCACTCAACAGCAAACTTATTCCTGCGCTGTTTATCGTACCGGGAAACGCAAAAGCGGCCGTGAGTTTTAACTGGGCTGCCCCGCTCGACTACATCCGCCTTTTTACCCACGTTTTTGGCCACGACGGATGGATTCACTTATTGAATAATCTTGCATTCATTTTACTGCTCGGCCCTCTGATGGAAGAGCGCTACGGTTCGGGAATGGTCTGCCTGATGATGGCTGTGACCGCCTTTGTTACCGGTGTTATCAACGTCTGCTTTATTCCATCGTCTTTGATGGGAGCGAGCGGAATCGCCTTTATGCTTATTATCCTTGCCGCCGTAAGCACACTCAACAAAAATGAAATTCCACTTTCGTTCGTTTTTGTAATTTCGGTTTATGTTGCAAAAGAAATTTTAAGCCCGTCACTTTCAAACATTTCAACAATTGCACATATCGCAGGCGGCCTGTGCGGTTCACTTTTCGGCTTTCTCGTTTCTCCGAAAAGAAAGGTATCCGCAGCTCCGGCAAAGTCAAAGTCAGATTCTTCGGACCGCACTTTAACCGTAAAAGAGCGTCTTGCCCAGATTGACCGCGAAAGTCCGCGCTACAGTGCAAACAGAAGTTCTTCCCGCGACGACGACGCAACCGTAATAGGAACAATTAAATTATGATAAATCTTCCTCCGCGCACAAAAGAAAGACTTATTATTCTTGAGCGGCTGCTTGAACGTCTTATCGAACAGCAGGAAGATAAAAACATCACGTCAAAAAAACTTTCGGCCCTGACAGGCTGGAGCGAAGACACAATCCGGCGCGATATACTGCACCTGAACATGAAGGCCGGCAGCAAAAGCGGTTATTCAATTGTTGAATTAAAATCGGCGATCGACACCGCGCTTGGAATCGGAAACTCAAGGCAAAAACACAATTGCTGCATCGTCGGCCTCGATAAACTCGGTTCGGCCCTGCTCGAAAATTCAATTTTTGAAAACTCGCCGTTTACACTCGTGGCAGGCTTTGATACCAACGTCAACCGCATCGAAATGATGAAAAGTTCATTTCCGCTTTTTGCAACACTCGACCTCGAAATTAAAATCCCCGCGATGAAAATTGAATACGCCGTTCTTGCCGTAAGCGATGACCGTGCCCAGCAGATTGCGGACCGCCTTGTCAGCGCCGGAATCAAAGGGATAGTGAATTATACCAACGTGATTTTGCACCTGTCCAAAAATATCCGTGTCAGAAATGTAAACACAGTGCTGATGTTAAAAGAAATGTATGCTGAATAGGGCGCCCCCTTCGGGCCGGGCTTTGCGCTGTTCCGCTTGCGCTTCCGTTGCTTTAAATTTCCTGTGAATTCTTTCACAATAAATCACTAAATTTTCCCGAATTCAATTGACCATGAATGTACTTATGAATAGAATCGTCCTTACTTAAATTCTCAAAGACGAGGTATACATACAATGTCACGTGTTTACAACTTTAGCGCTGGTCCTTCTTGCCTTCCGGAAGAAGTATTAAAAGAATGTGCAGCAGAAATGCTTGATTATCAGGGAACAGGTCAGTCTGTTATGGAAATGAGCCACCGCTCAAAGTACTATGAACCTATTATCGAAGATGCAGAAGCAATGATCCGCAAACTTATGAAAGTTCCTGAAAACTATAAAGTTCTTTTTGTTCAGGGCGGCGGTTCAACTCAGTTCGCTATGGTTGCACAGAACCTCGGCATCAAAAACAAAAAAGCTGCTTACATCGAAACAGGTGTATGGGCTAAAAAAGCTGCTGCTGAAGCTAAAAAACTCGGCGTTGCAGTTGATGTAATCGCTTCTTCAAAAGACAAGAACTACTCATACATCCCTCGCGTTGAAAAAATCACAGGCGACTATGACTACGCTTACATCTGTTTCAACAATACAATCATGGGAACTCACTACGAGTACATCCCTGACTGCGGAGACATTCCTCTCGTAGCAGATATTTCTTCATGTGTTTTAAGCGAAGAACTGGACGTTTCAAAATTCGGTCTTCTTTTTGCCGGTGCTCAGAAAAACCTTGCTCCAGCAGGTGTTACTCTCGTAATCATCCGCGAAGACCTCATCCCAGAACCTGAAAACTGCCTGCCTGGTACACCGACTATGCTGGCTTACAAGACTCACGCAGACAACGGTTCTATGTACAACACTCCTCCTTGCTACACAATCTACGTTCTCGGCAAGGTTCTTCACTGGATCGAAAAGAAGGGCGGAGCAGCAGGAATCAATAAGCTCAACGTAGAAAAGGCTGACTACCTCTACAACTTCCTGGACAGCTCAGACTTCTACCACGCAACTGCAGAAAAAGGAAGCCGCTCTCTCATGAACGTTCCTTTCCTTACAAAATACTCAACAGCAGTTACAGCTGCCGCTGCAAAACAAGATGAAGCTGACCAGAGCGCAGAAGAAAAAGCTGCCCTGGCAAAAGAAAAGGAAATCAA
>JAEENG010000128.1 GCA_016283615.1 Treponema sp. | reverse complement strand
ATAAAGCTTGTAATACTCGTCGGCGTTTTTGATGGCGTTTCTGATATCCTGAACGCCTGTCAGGACTGCGTTTAATGTAATGAAATTTGAAGAAGTGTGATTTGCGATAACGCGGGCAAGGGTTGTTTTTCCCGAGCCCGGCGGACCGTAAAAAATGACGGAAGTTAACTGGTCTGCACTGATAGCGCGGCGCAGAAGACGGCCCTTTCCCACAATGTGGTCCTGACCGATGTATTCATCAAGGTTGCGGGGGCGCATCCTGGAAGCGAGAGGTTCTTTTCGATGTGCAGTGTCAAACAGATCTGGCATTATTCTCGGTTCCAGCTGGCACGGCCAGGGTAGAACGCCCACATGCCCACGTTCTGGAAGGTTGCAGATGTGTTTGATGATGAGTCTTCAAAGTCCATGCTTGCGTACAGGTCAGATTCTTCAAGCGCTAATGACGGATCAAGAACCAGTGTCTGCCATACCTGATAGTATGAAGAAAGGGCAGAGGCTGCGTTTGACGAGAATGTGCCTGTTGAATTCGACGGAATGTAGTATCTGAGGCTTGCGTCTGTTGTTGTTGCGTCCAGGATGACGTTTTTGATTCCTTCTGATGTTCCCACGAGGATTTTGTCCTGTGCATAGGAAAGTGAGTAAATTGTTCCAAGATCAGGATCTACAGAAACCCAGTCGCTGCTTCCTGTGTAAAGATATTTGATTGAATCGCTGCTTCCGGTGTAAATGCAGGTTGCGTCTGTTGAACTTGTTTCATTGCTTGTCATGGAATAATTGTCGCTGAAGTAGTAAACGCCGTCCAGAAGTGCAACTGACTGGCTGCTTGTTCCCAGGTTTACATAAGTTGAATCTTCAGTAATCACTGTTGCTTTACCTGCCTGGAGTCTGTAAACAAGACCTGCATAGTTTAAGAATGCGGCGCGGTTTGCGGCTTTTGGAGAGTTTGTTCCAAATACTTTTGTGATTGAACCTGTATATGTGAGGGTTGAAATATCTGTTCCGTCTTCGAGTTTTACAGTATTCCAGGTTTTACCGTCGTCGTCGCTGTAATAAATTGAATATGACTTCGGTTCGTTTTCGCCGTCGTCTTCAACTGTTTCAATTTTAAGGCTTGTAAGGTAAAGGTATGAGTCGCTTGCGCTTATGATTCCTGTGATAAGTCCTGAGGGTTTGTTTACAGACTTCCACTGGCCGCCGTATAATCCTGTGACAGATGAATTTTCTTTTACGTCCTTTCGTTTGATTGTTCCGAGACTTGTGTAAAGGTATTCACTGCCGTCAGTGCCTGAATGGCGTGTGATACAGAAAACGTCTCCGGAAACCTGGGCGTCCGTGAGTTTTACTTCCGTACGGATTGTGTCAAAAATTACTCCGCTGCATGAGCAGAAAAGTGCTGCACAGGCAAGCACTGCGATTTTAGTTATTGAATTCAAATACTTTTTCATCTGTGTATATCCTAGAAGTGGTATCGGGCTGAAATCATTGCTGAAGAGAACAGACCGTAATCGTTTTTGCTCGGGTCATCATACCATTGCGGCATGTACATAAAGTCGTAGCGTACTCCAAAAGACCAGCTTGGAGTTGCCCTGTAGAATACACCTGCCTGCGGCTTAAGCACGAGGCCAGGGAAGTATGTGCGGTTAAGATAACTTTCTGAAGCAACGCCGACTCCCATTGTGAGCGGGAATTCAAAACGTTTGAAATTCGGCTGGAATGTTGCGCTCAAAACAAATGGAACGTAAGTAAAAATGTTTTCGCCGAGTGTAGGGTTGTAACCGAATGTTACATCGATTCCAAGATCAAACCATGATGTCAAAAAACGGTGGTAACCCAGAGTTCCAGCACCGCCTGTCTGCATCTGGCCCGAACGGAATAAAGGAAAGCTTCCTCCAAAGTTCATCGGGAATGTAACCATAAGACCGATGTTGATGTACTGGTCGCCCGGTTCATTCAATGTATAGTTTACTGCAAATTTGTCGTCATTTTCTTCCGGTTCTTCCTGACAGAAAGCTGCTGCGCCCAAAGTTAACAATGCGCAGACGAGAGCAAGGGACTTTTTCATTGATTCCTCTTTTGTTTTTTAGAGATTCTCATTATTATTAAAACAATGTAGTATATTGAATCATGATTTTACCTTTTTGAGGGTATAAATTCAATATAAACGGCACTTCCACCACACTGCAGTGGGAAGGGCTTTATCTAAACAACAAGTTAGTTTGCCTGAAGGTTACACGGGCAGAATATTAAAATTATGAGGTATACAGATGAGTGCTCAAATTATTGACGGAAAGCAGATTGCGCTTGATGTTCGCGCAGGTGTTGCAGAAAAAGTAGCTGCATTAAAAGCAAAGGGAATTACACCTTGTCTTGCTGTAATTCTTGTAGGCCAGAATCCTGCCAGTGTTTCTTATGTTACAGGAAAAAGAAAGGCCCTTGCCGAAGCCGGCATGCTTGACCGCAGCGAAGAACTTCCGGAATCAACTTCAGAAGAAGAACTGCTCGCTTTAATCGACAAATTGAATAAGGACGACAGCGTTCACGGAATTCTTGTTCAGCTTCCTCTTCCAAAGCACATCAACGAAGACAAGGTCATTATGGCAATCAGCCCGGACAAGGACGTTGACGGATTCCACCCGGTAAATGTCGGAAACCTCGTAATCGGCAAAAAAGCATTCCTTCCGTGTACACCGCACGGAATCATTGTTCTCCTTGAACGCATGGGCGTTGAAACAAGCGGAAAGCACGCCGTTGTAATCGGCCGTTCAAACATTGTCGGAAAACCTGTTTCAATCCTCCTCTGCCGCAAAGAAACAAACTGTACTGTAACTATCTGCCACACAGGAACAAAAAACATGGCAGAAATCACACGCCAGGCAGACATCATCGTTGCAGCCAGCGGTCATCCACACACAGTAACTGCTGACATGGTAAAAGACGGCGCTGTTGTAATCGATGTCGGCGTAAACCGCATTCCTGACGCAAGCAAAAAGAGCGGCTTCCGCTTGATCGGCGACTGTGACTTTGACGAAATCAAGGAAAAAGCTTCGTTCATCACACCGGTTCCGGGCGGCGTCGGCCCAATGACAATCGCAATGCTGATGTATAACACATTGGAAGCTGCGGAAAACACCGTAAAATAAATGCTTAAATGTTGAGTTTTTCAAATTATCTATAAATCAAATCTGCCTCTCAGCGAGAGCACGTCAACAAACCTCGCGGTGAGCAAAGCTCAGGCGAGTTTGTGCCGTAACCTCGCTTACGGCAGACTTGGACTTACTGATATGTGAAAAACTCAAAACTTGACATATACCTACGTTTTGCAAACACTTGTGAAAGTATTAAATACTTGGCAAAAGTGGTAAAAAGTTTTAACCTGACACTGCGCAGTTTATGAGACCTCATAATTCTCCTGCGCGTTATAAATTAAAATTCTTATGGAGGCGGTGACACGGATCACCATTTTATCTATGGCAAAAAGCCTTTCAAAAATTTCTTCCACAATCAGCGGATTCTTTGCTGATTACAAAATCCTTCTTAGAAGTATTCCTTCTTTAACAGTTACAGTTTTTGTACTGTCGGTTGTTTGCGCAAATCTTATGGCAAACAAAGAACTCATCAACTACAAATTTGTTGCGCTCGACTGCGGCTTTGCATTCAGCTGGATTATGTTTTTGTGCATGGACGTAATTTGTAAGCGCTGGGGACCAAAGGCAAGCGTTAAGATTTCTCTTCTCGCACTTTTCATCAACCTCTGCGTCTGCCTTTCGTTCTGGGCTTTGACAAAGGCTCCGGGCAACTGGGGTGAATTCTACACAACCGAAAATCAGAGCGTTAACGATGCTCTCAATTCAACCTTTGGCGGAGCGTGGTACGTCGTTCTAGGCTCAGCACTTGCGTTTATCATGTCTTCTGTCGTAAATGCCGTTTTGAACAGCGCCATCGGTTCAATCTTTAAGAAAAATAATTTTGGTGTGTTTGCCCTGCGCTCATACGTTTCTACAATCATAGCGCAGTTTGTGGACAACATGATTTTTGCAACCGTAGTTTCAAAGTTTTTCTTTGGCTGGACATGGACCCAGGTTCTGGTGTGCTCCTGTATCGGAGCCGTCTGCGAACTTTTGGGCGAAGTCTTCTTCTCAGGTTTTGGCTACAGGGTAGTCTGCCAGTGGGAAAAAGAAAATGTCGGAAGTGCATATTTTGACTATCAGGACAAATTGAATTCAACAGGGCGCGAATGAACATTTTAATTACCGGAACATCCAGTGGCATCGGAAAAGCCTGTGCCCTTAAATTCCTGAATCAAAAGCATAAAGTCTGGGGCCTTGATATTCAAAAGGCATCGATTGAACATCCGGATTATACTCATATTGAATGCGACATTTCTGACGCAAAAGCACTTCCTGAGCTGCCTGCAATGGAAATAATCATCAATAACGCGGGCGTTCAGAGCGCAACAAATGAAGTGTGCTTAAAGGACATAAATGTCAACTTAATCGGAAGCATGAATGTGACCAACAAGTATGCATTTAATCCAAGTATAAAATCAGTTCTGTTCAATTCGTCGGCGTCTGCCCTGACCGGAAATGAATTTGCTTCTTACGCTGCAAGTAAGGCAGGACTGATTGGCTTTATGAAAAACGTTGCGATTCGACTTGCAAATGATTTTAAGGCGACTTCCAATGCAATCTGTTTTGGCGGTGTAAGTACTGAACTCAACGAACCGGTAATGAAAAACCCTAAGCTCTGGAACAAAATCATGGACGTGACTCCGCTCAAAAAATGGTGCTCAGTTGATGAGGCCGCTGAGTGGTGCTATTTTCTGACGGTCACAAACACATTTTGTACAGGGCAGGCAATCGAGGTTTCCGGCGGGGAGAGAAACTGCGCCGACCTCTTTGTCTGGGAAAACTGAAATTTTTTGATTTTTTGATAGGGTTGAACGCAGAGTTGTGTTATTATTGAATTAATACTCTCTTTTTATTAAGGACAGAAATATGAAAAAGACAATTTGCGGATTTTTACTTGGTTTAATTTGCCTGTGCGCGGGTTTTTCAGAGAATTTAAAATTCAAGGTTCAGGGACCGGAGCGCAGTTACAATCAGATTCAGGTTATTAATCAGACAAAATACAGCAACTTTGACTGCAATGTTTACCTTTTACAGAATAAAGACGGCAAGGACATAATCAAGGAAAACCTCGGCTTTCTTCACCTCAAGGGAAAGAACGACACCTGTTCAAACCGGACTTCGGTTAAAAAGGGCAGCCTGATCGGAATTTCTCTTTCCAACGGCGCCGATGATGTAAGCTATGTTCTATCGTACGAAGATTTTCCTTTCTTTGACATCGTTCAGATTTATCTGATAGACGCCGACTCAGCCGCAAACAAAATGAAAGAGGTCGGCCAGGAATTTTAGCGCGGGGCGCTAACTACAGATGTTTAAGAGAAGCCTTGACGATAGAAAATGAATGTAATACAATGTATTACACAAGGAGGCGTATATGACTAATTCAGCAGTAATTAATTTCAGATCGAATCCTCAGACTAAAATCAGAGTAGAACGCCTGGCAAAAATGACCAAACGTCCTGCATCATTTTATTATAATTATCTTCTTGATGAATACCTTGATGATCTTGAAGATATTTTTCTGGCAGAAGAAGTTGTTAAGAATATCAGAAGCGGAAAAGAAAAAACATACACACTTGCCGAAGTAGAATCTGAACTTGGATTATGAAAGTAATATTTTCAGAAACAGCATTAAAAACCTTAAAAAAAGTTGACGGAAGTGTTCGCAGGCAGATTGTAAAATATGTACATGAACTTGAAGAGCTGGAAGATCCCCGTTCACGAGGAAAAGGACTTTCGAGTAATCTTGCCGGCTTGTGGCGTTACCGCGTCGGAGACTGGCGTCTTATATGTGAGATAATAGATGACAAGCTGATAATAACACTTCTTCGCATAGGACACAGAAGCGAAGTCTATGATTAATAATACAAGCCGGGCTGACCGTTCAAAACTGGTCATGCCCGGTTTTTCTTTTTTCAGGATGCACAAATTATCCTTATTCCCCGCGTATTGTCAGTGCGCGGGCTGTGTTGTAGGCCTTTTTTAAGCCGACAGAAAACAAAACCGGAAAGAGGGCGTTGTACATCTTAAAGGATTTTTTGCCGCCCCGTGCATACCAGGCGCACTTTGTCTGTTCCCAGATTTTAAAGACGAGGGGAATCATGCACAAAAACAGCGCAATAATGTGACTGAACTTTGGCTTTTTATCTACGGGCAGGACTTTTCTGACTGCACATTCAATTTTTTCCATTGCGCGCCTTAATTCAATCTGTGTGGTGGTGTTGAATAAAAGGCTTGCGGTCAAAATCATGCTTGCAAGCCGTAAAATCATAACTGTCGTATCAAGTGACTGCTTTTTTAATAATTGAACCTGATCTTTCTGCCCTGCAATAACATTGATTCCAATATTCATAAAAAAAAGAACATACAGAATCAGCGCAAAAAACAAAACAGGCTTTAAGTCTGCACATATTTTTTTTACCGGAAACTTTGCCAGAAGCGCGGTACTAAATTGAACTGCAACAAGACCCGTAAGAATTTTCCAGTCCAGCACAATTACAAGTATGCTTAAGAGCGGAACGAGAAAAAGTTTGATGAGGGGATTCATTTTATGCAGAAAAGACGTTCCGCTCATGTAGCTGAACGCGGTCATGTTCTTCATCTTTTTACTTCCAGATTAAGTCGTTCAAATTGTCGTAGCGTGCGAGGGGATTACGGATGTTCCAGGCGGAAAGATTCTGCTTTAAGCCCTCGGATGGAGTTCCGTCAAAAACTTTTTTTCCCTGGAAAAGCACGATAAAGTGGTCGGCCAGGCCCAGGCATTTTTCAAGTTCGTGGGTTACGATGATTACAGTTTTATTGTGGGCCTTTAAGGATTCAATAAGTGAATTAACCTGTTTTACTCCGCCGTAATCAAGGTTTGCGTACGGTTCATCAAGAATTATGACCGGAGTCTGCATTGCAAGCATGCACGCAATTGCAAGGCGTCTTTTCTGCCCGCCTGACAGAAAGTGTGTTGCTTCATTTTTTTTGTCCAGAAGACCTGTAAAAGAAAGTGCGTCCTGAACCGACTGATTCAACTTGTCGGGAGAAAAGCCTAAGTTTTTTGGGCCAAACTCAACATCTTCCAGGACAGTCTCCCCAAGAATTTGGGTTTCTGCTTCCTGAAAAACAAGTCCAACCCTGCCAAAGCCTGTAACGGTTCCGCTGTCGGCCTTTTCGAGCCCTGCAATTATGGAAGTTAGGACCGTTTTTCCGGAGCCGTTTTCGCCGCTGATAACAACGCACTCACCCTCGTTAATAGTGAGGCTGACATCGAGGAGTGCGTTTTTTGTGCTGTCAAAGCCTTCAAAAGACTTGGAAAGGTTTTTGACCTGTATTGAATTCATAACTTTGTGCTTTTAGTCTGTGTTTTTATCTGTTGAATGAAGATATTGTGCAACAACAGGTCTGAGTTTAAGGGAAAGTGGAATCATAATCAACATTTTGATTACATCTCCCGGCAAAAAAGGAAGCACTGCCGCGCCCATTGTGTATGCAAATGCAGTTTTATCCTGCGGCACTTTGCCTGCTCCTGCTGCCCACATTGCAAATCTGATAATTCCAGGAATGTAGAGAATTATCGTTCCTGCAATAAAAGCAATGCAGACACGGATTACCGTTTTTTTACTGAGTTTTTTTTCTGAGACAGAGGGCTTTCCAGCAATAAGTCCTGCGGTAACAGCTCCGAGAAAGTAGCCGATGATAAATCCGCCTGTTGGTCCAAAAAGAGCTGCAAGTCCGCCAGAACCGCCTGAAAAAACAGGAAGCCCGATGGCTCCCGCAATGACAAAAAGAAGGGTAGGAGATGCTCCGTAAATGCCGCCGAGAACGACAGCACTTAAGATGCACAACATATTCTGCAGAACAATCGGAATAACTCCTACCGGAATTTTCATAAAGCAGCCGATGCAGATAATTGCTGCAAACAGGGCTGTAAAAGTGGTTTTTAAAAGGTTTCTATTCATGATAAGTGGAATATAGCAGATTTAATTCAAATTGTAAACTTAAAAATTGTAATTTAAGTTTACAATTAAAAAGTTATAAAAGAAGATGTGACAACAAAAAATTCCTGAAAAAAAATGACTTTTTCGGGGCGTTAATGTGATATAATTATATCCGGAATTTGCTGATAAAAATTCATGGAGATTATATGTTCAAATCGCTCAAAACTGCCTTCATAGCATTCTTTGCCCTGTTTATTTTTGTTTCCTTTGTAATTCTTATTTTAGTTTCTACAAGAACCGTTCAGAACGTTGCCGTTATGTTTGCAGCGTCTCAGGGTAACCCTGTCGTAGCCAACGTAATCGAGTACATCGACGGGGACGAATTTGAAGGCTTTTTGAAAGGCGATATGACTGCAGAAAACCCGTATTACGAAGAAACCCGCACCTGGATGCTGGACTTAAAAAAACGCTGCGGGGCGGCTTATCTTTACACAATGGCCCGCTACAGGGACGGCACTTATCACTACATCATTGACGGCAGTGCAGAGCCGGATGACAGCGATAATTTCTCTGAACTTGGCGCAGAAGAAGATTTGTCTTCCTGGGGCATGGAGATTTATCAGGCCTTTGAAAACGGCAGCCGCATCAACACCCGTTTTGAAAAGCAGGAAGGCTGGGGCTGGATGATTTCAACTTATGAGGGAATCAAAAATTCCCGGGGAGAAGTAGTTGCTGTCGTTGGATGTGACTTTGGCGTAAACGATTTGATGAAGGTTCTTCGCGGACAGATTTTTAAACTTGCACTGTTCGGAACGCTTTTCATCGGTTTTGGAATTCTGCTCGTCTTTATCTTTACGACAAAAATATTCGGTTCAGTTAAAAACATTTCAGAGCAGATGGAGCAGATTTCAAACGGAACAGCCGATCTGACACAGCGTATTCCGGAAACAGGCGGTACAGAAATCAAAACTCTTGCCCGCAGCTGTAACAAGGTTATCGGAAGCATGGGCGAACTTGTAAAGAACCTTCAGGAACAGAGCGGCTTCCTTACACAGGCCTGTGCAGTTCTTGGGGAGAGCATGAACGCCCACATTGAACAGCTGGACCGTGCAGTGCAGAAGGTAAACGACATCGATACAAGTTCAACAGAGCAGACAAATGTAATCGGTTCAATCAGTGCAGGCGTAGATGTTGTAGAAAATGAATTGAAAACTATTGAACAGAAAATCCACGATCAGGGCGGTGCAATTCAGCAGTCGTCAACATCAATCGAACAGATTTCTTCCAATATCAACTCCGTAAACAACACCGTAGAAAAAATCTCCGGTGAATACGACAAACTTGTTGCAGAGTCAGAAAACGGTAAGGCAAAACAGGCCCTCGTAACCGAACAGGTTGCCCGTATTTCTGAACAGAGTGCAAGCCTTAACCTTGCAAACCAGGCAATTGCACAGATTGCTTCGCAGACAAACCTCCTCGCAATGAACGCCGCAATCGAAGCGGCTCACGCGGGCGAAGCCGGTGCAGGTTTTGCCGTAGTTGCCGACGAAATCCGTAAACTTGCAGAAACTTCTGCAAAACAGTCCGGCGAAATCAAAAAACTTTTGAGCAACGTAACAAGTTCAATTGCCGAAATCGGCGAGTCTTCTGCCGTTTCTGCCCAGTCGTTCCAGATTGTAGGAGAGCGCATTTCAGAAATGGACGGACTGATGAAAGAAATCTACAGCGGAATGAGCGAAGAACAGGCTGCCGCAAGAAGCATCCTCGAAACCATGCACATGTTGAATTCAACAACAGAATCCTTGACAGGCGCTTCACAGAAAATGCTCGGCGAAAGTTCAAAACTCTTTGACCGTATCAAGGACTTTAATCAGATGACACATCATGCCCGCGAACTTTCTGCAAACGTTTCTTTCTCAATGGCAGAAATGAAGAGCACTGCAAAGTCTGTAATTGATTCAAATATAAAGAATAACGACGCAGTTAATTCCCTTGTAGACATGATTAAAGGATTTACGGTATAAATCCTATTACCCTATTGACATAGTAGGTAATTCGCTGTATAAATAAATTATAGCCAGAAGAGAAGGCACCGCCGCAAACGCGGATTATCACAGGAGGAACTATGTCAAAAATTTATACCGCAGTTGACCAGCTTGTAGGTCACACACCTTTGATTGAATTTAAAAATATTGAAAAAGAACTTGGTCTCAAGGCAAAACTTGTTGCAAAACTCGAATATTTTAATCCGGCAGGTTCAGTAAAAGACCGCGTTGCAAGACAGATGCTTGATGACGCAGAAAAAGCAGGCAAATTGAATAAGGATTCGGTTATTATCGAACCTACATCGGGCAATACTGGAATCGGTCTTGCTTCTGTTGCAGCCGGACGAGGTTACCGTGTAATCATCGTTATGCCGGACACAATGTCTGTTGAACGCCGCCAGCTGATGAAGGCTTATGGCGCAGAACTCGTTTTGACAGAAGGCGCAAAAGGCATGAAGGGCGCCATCGCCAAGGCAGATGAACTTTCAAAAACAATCCCTAATAGCTTTATTCCTGGACAGTTTATAAACCCGTCAAATCCAAAAGCACATCTTCTTACAACCGGTCCGGAAATCTGGGAAGACACAGACGGTAAAGTTGATATCTTTGTTGCAGGAGTTGGAACAGGCGGTACAATTACAGGCGTTGGCCAGTACCTCAAAAAACAGAAGCCGGAAGTTCAGATTGTCGCAGTTGAACCAAAAACTTCTGCAGTACTTTCCGGACAGGCCGCAGGCCCGCACGGTCTTCAGGGAATCGGAGCAGGCTTTATTCCTGACGTACTCGACACAAAGGTTTATGACAAGATTATCCCGGTCGCAAACGAAGAAGCATACGCTGCAGGAAAACTCGCAGGTAAAAAAGAAGGCGTTCTCGTAGGAATTTCTTCCGGGGCTGCTTTGCACGCCGCAATCGGACTTGCAAAACTTCCGGAAAATGAAGGAAAGACAATTGTTGCACTTCTTCCGGACACAGGCGACAGATATCTTTCTACACCATTGTTTCAAGACTAAAAATACGCTATTATTTGCGTGATGATTGATATTCAAAACAGCGTCGACCATCGTGAAGTTCCGCTTCAGAAGGTCGGCGTTAAAAACGTTAAATACCCGGTCCAGGTACTGGATAAAAATAAAAAGGTCCAGAATACAACAGCCTCAGTAAATCTTTTTGTTAATCTCCCGCACAATTACAAGGGAACCCACATGAGCCGCTTTATTGAGGTCTTCCACAAGTATCACACAGATATTTCCATGAACAGCTTCCTCGACATGCTCGAAGAAATCCGTACAAAACTTGACGCAGAACGCGCCTTTGGCCGCATCACTTTTCCGTATTTTATGGAAAAAAAGGCCCCGGTGTCTGAGAGCACAGGCCTCATGGAATATACATGCAGCTACGAAGGCGAAGTTAATTCAATCCGTAATGAGGGGGAAGCCTCCCCCTGCGCGTCCACTTCGTCGGCCGCTACCCCCTCTGCGGGCTCAGACGCCGCCCGCAACGCCCGCTTTTTTATCTCGATCAAGGTGCCGGTTGCAACACTATGTCCGTGTTCAAAGGCAATCAGTGAATACGGCGCACATAACCAGCGCGGCTTTGTAAAAGTAAAGCTTTTGTATTCAAAATTTTTCTGGATAGAAGATGTGATTCAAATGATAGAAGAGTGCGCTTCGACCCCGTTGTACACAGTCCTCAAAAGACAGGACGAAAAGTTTGTAACCGAACACGCCTACGACAACCCGCGCTTTGTAGAAGACGTAGTGCGCGAAGTATACCTGGGGCTCAAAAAAATGGAATTCACCTGGTTTACAGTAGAAGCCGAAACAGAAGAATCAATTCATTTTCATAACGCCTACGCCTGCGCTGAGTATTCGGCAGAAAACTAACCGTGTCGTTTTGACGGCCCGATGAAACGGAAGACTGGAATAAAGAGACACCCCTTGTAATCAGGGAAATTGGAAAGGATTTTAAGTATGTGTTCAGCTCTGAGTCTTCCTGTGATGAGTTTTTAGTGACATTAAAAGTTAGTGTTTAGTGATACTAAAAGAATGTTTTTAGTGATACTATAAACTTGCTTTTAGTGGCAGTATAAACTATAATAAATCCATGATAGATATAGAATTAATCTTGAACACTTCAGCTCGTCAAGCGAAGGAAATAGAAGAAGTTGAATACAGCTATTCAGTGCCTCGTACTTCTGCAGACATTGCTCCCGCCCTGCCGGAATTTGCCCGCATCATAACGGGAATCCGCCGCTCAGGAAAGAGCACTCTGGTTAATCAGGATTTTTTGAAGGACGGCAAAAATTCATTCTATCTGAATTTTGATGATCCTGCCCTGTATGGTTTTTCTGCGGAGGATTTTCCCCTGCTTGAAGAAGCAATCGATCGTTTCCAAAAGGAAAATGACGGCTCAAAGTCTGTTTATTTTGATGAAATTCAGGTAGTGGAAGGCTGGGAAGTTTTTGTAAATGCCCAGCTTCGGAAAAATAATTTAGTCACGGTTACAGGTTCGAATGCAAGCCTTTTGAGTTCAGAACTTGGAAGCCGGCTTACCGGACGCCATCTGGACTATGAACTTTTTCCTTTCAGTTTTGAAGAATTCTGTCTGCTTAAAAAATGTGAACAAACTGCCGAATCTTTTTCTGACTTTCTGAAGTTTGGCGGCTTTCCTGAATATCTGATTTACAACCGGCCGGAAATTTTAAAGAGGCTTTTTGAGGATATTTTGATGCGGGATGTTGTGGTCCGCTACGGGATAAAAGATGTGCGCTCCATAAAGCTGCTTGCGTCCTATCTTGCTTCAAACTGCGGTAATCTTGTGACAGGCTCTAGACTTTCGGCTCAGCTTGGCTTAAAGACCACGGCCACAATTCTTGAGTATCTTTCTTTTTTTGAACAGTGCTATCTTTTCTTTTTTGTGCCGAAGTTCAATTATTCAGCAAAGGCTCAGACCGTTAACCCGAAGAAAGTCTACTGCATCGACACGGGAATGATTCAAAATGTCACGCTTTCAATAAATCCGGATATGGGCCGGATGCTGGAAAACGCCGTCTTTATAGAACTCCGCCGCCGCACAAAAAACATCTGGTATTATTCTGAAGCTTCTTTTGAATGCGATTTTCTATACGGAAAAGACTCTGTGCCTGAAAACGCAGTACAGGTCTGCTATGAGCTTACCCGCGAAAACAAGGAGCGGGAAGTTAAGGGGCTTGTGGAGACCTGCAAGAAATTCCCTGGGGTAAAGCCTTTGATTGTGACATTCAATCAGAAGGATAAGATTTCGTACGGCGGGATGATTGTAGATGTTGTTCCTGCGGTAGAGTTTTTTGGAGGTGCTGAATCATGAAAACATACAACTTCTACGGCTGGCAGACGGCTGAGTGTAAGCCGGTGGATTCAACTTATAAAAAGATAGAAAATCCACGGCAGCTTTATGACATTCTGAGCGAAATCTGGTGTGCCGAAACCTGCGCTCCTCGGATGAGAGAAAAATGGAGCCTGGAAAATAAGACTCTGGGACAGTGCTCGATTACGGCTTTTCTTGCTCAGGATATTTTTGGCGGGAAAGTGTATGGAATTCCCCGGGAAGGAGGAAACTTTCACTGCTATAATGTGGTTCAACTTTCTGATGGCAGCGAGTGCATTTTTGACCTTACAAGCGAGCAGTTCGGGGATGAAAAACTCTGCTATGAGAATAATCCCGAGCAGTTCCGCGAAGTTCACTGGAAAAAAGAAGAAAAACGGCTTAGATACGAGCATTTGAAGGCTCATGTTATGAAGAGGCTTGGGAGAACGTAATGACCTTAGAAGACGCAGAAGAATACATAGAAAGTGTCCGCTGGCAATATGCCAAAACTTATGTCACGGCTCCTCACGAATATACAGTTCTGGACTGGAAGCCGGAAACCAGGCAGCAGATGATGCACTCGTTCAAATTAATACCAAAACGATAAAAATTATGATACAATGGCCGTAAGGAACAAACTATGAACGAAAGTCAGCAGATTTTGTTTATGCAGATACGGATTTTACGCATGATGGCCGAAAGAAACGCAATTTCTTTGAAACAGGCGGCAGAAATTTTTGGTAAATATAATGTGCTTACTTTTATCCGCGAGGGATTTGGTATTTTTCATGTTGAAGGTGATGAAGCTGTTTTTGACGAAGTAAAAGCCTATCTGCAATCCAAAGGAGCTGCTGTATGAAAAAGTTAGAAGACGGAATGATTCTGTATCACGGAAGCTATTGTGTTGTAGAAAATCCAGATTTACAAAAATGCGCAATGTATAAGGATTTTGGCCGTGGGTTTTATCTGACAACTTCAAAAGAGCAGGCAAAGTCTTTTGCAAAGATTTCTGCAACTAAGGCAAAAGCAAAAGGTCTTATTCCTTATACTGAAAAGTACGCAAATATTTCATTTTACAAAGTATCAGGAGCAGATAGTCTTAACGGTTTCATTTTTGAAACTGCTGATGTGGACTGGCTTCATTGTATTGTTGCTCACAGAAAAGAAAATATTTTTACCGATATAAAGAATTCAATGAAGTATTATGATGTGATTTCCGGAAAAATTGCAAATGATGATACAAACGCTACGATTATTGCATACATGGGAAATCTATACGGTCAAATGGGAAGTGACCAGGCTGATAAAATGTGTATAAGTTTATTGCTGCCCGAACGTCTGCAAGACCAGTTCTGTTTTAGAACTGAAAAGGCACTCTCCACACTTGAGTATTTAAAAAGTGAAAAAGTAACTCTGGAGTAGTTTATGCCGAATGAAAAAACTTTACTTGCAATGGATTTGACTGCAATGATGGCAGTGGAACAGCTGGCAAATGAAACAAAGCAGCCAGAAGAAAAAGTTCTCCTGGATTTTATGGAATCCAGTACTGCAAAAATGCTTTATGATGATTCAACAAAACTCTGGTGGGATGGCCCGGCTGCAGCCGCAGAAGATTTTAAAAGTCAGAATAAATAACTGCAGATAGTTCACGTTTATGAAAAATCAATCTCCCCGCACTGCATATTATCATCTGCCTGGTCTCTTTGAGTTTTATGAACTGTACAGGGCTTTTCTTCCCCTGTGGCGTGAGCACCGGGACTGGTTTTATGACTGGTGCGATATCGGCTCTGTTTACGGGGCTCCGGCGGACTGCCTCTGGGGCGGGGGAAGGGCTGGTTTTGGTGAATCGGATGCGTCTGATGTTCTTGACCTGATGAACGAATACGGAATTTCCTGCAGGCTTACGTTCAGTAATTCACTTTTAAAAACAGAGCATCTTGCGGATAAAAAGTGCAATGAACTATGCAGGATGTTTTGTAATGAGCGGAACGGCGTGATTGTTCACTCGGATTTACTGGCGGAATATCTTAAAAAAAATTATCCCGAACTTTATCTTGTTTCTTCTACGACAAAGGTGCTCACGGATTTTTCTGATTTTGAAGCGGAACTGAACCGGACGGATTTTAAGTTCGTGGTTCCTGACTTTCGATTGAACAAGGAGTTCGGGCGCCTTGGAAAACTTACACAAAAGCAGAAAGATAAGACTGAATTCCTTTGTAACGAATGCTGCGATTTTGGCTGTAAAAACCGAAAGAAGTGCTATGAAAACGTAAGCCGTAAAAACCTTGGGGAAGAAGTTTCCGACCACAAGTGTGCTTCAGCGGATGCAGCGGGCGGCTACAGGTTTTCGCTTGCAATGAAAAACCGGGCATTTATCGGCATTCACCATATTCTTGAAACATACCTTCCGATGGGATTTACGAACTTTAAGATTGAAGGCCGCGGACTTGGAAGTGCGGTGGTGCTGGAGTTTCTTTTGTACTACATGACAAAGCCAGAACGGCAGCTTGAAGTGCGGGAATCAATTTACCTGGACTCCATGCTGGATTTATTTTAGACTCTGAAAGGGAAAGGTCTAATTGTGACAATCCCGGATTCCTGTGTTAAAATAGTCTGTAAATGGACATGGCTTTAACAGACATTCCATATCCGTTTTATTACAATCCGGGAGTTTTTTTATGAAAAAAAGTTTGAATTCTGCACTTCTCCGTTTTTTAATGATGGGGGGGGTATTAGTTTGTATAGTATTTACTGCCTGTGAAAACTTTCTTGACGGGGCGGTTTTTAAAAAGTCTGTTGAGAAAGAAATTGAATGGGAAAAGGCTGAATCTCTCAGCGTGCTTGTAACCCCGGAAGAAGGAACCGGTTCAACTGTTCCGTTCGGTAACTATGACTGTAAACTCGGATATTTTTTTGAAGTAAGCTTTACGGAAAACTACTCTTACAGTTTTATAAAATGGGCTGCGGTAAGCGCAGACAATTTGTCTGAGGAAATTGAAGGTGTTTTATTTGAAGATGCATCTTCTCCAAAAACCACTGTAAAATTTGCAAGACCCATAGCAAATGTCCGTATTCTGCCTGTCTGTTCCCAGAGAATTGCAGTTTCCGGAGAACCAAGTCCGCGTTACGAACCGAATGGTGTAGCCCGGGACCGTTCAATTTCTGTTACTTTTACAAAAGAATTATCAGAAGAAAATTTTATCTTCCAGCCGGAAGAGCTTCCTCAGGGGGCAGCCGCAAAGACTGATGATGATGGAAAAATCTGGGCCTATGTTTCAGGAAACCAGACATTTTTAAAAAATATTTCTATTACAAACGCAGATGATTTTTCAATTGCTGAGCATTTTTCCAGGCCGCAGGTAAACGGAAGGCTTCTTACAATTCCTGTAGATAAAACAAAACCGATTCAGTTTAATTCAGGTGAAGTATATAAAACCATTAAAGTAACCATTTCAAAAGAAATTTCAGATTCAGATAACATTAAAATGAATTATTCAAAAAGCTGGAATTATCTGATTACGGAAGCAACTGATGAAAAAGCAACGGTCAACCTGTCAGGCAATTCTTCGGAAGGTTCCGTTTATCTTGCCGGCACAAAGGATTATTCACTTGGACAGAAAATCACTCTTGCCTTTACGGAAAATACTGACTGGCAGTTTATAAAATGGGATTATGATTCTTCAGTTATTTATATTGATAATCCGGAAAGCATAAATACAACGGCCGTCGTCCTTGAAAAAACAACGGAAGATAATCCGACTCAGATTAGAGCCGTGTGTGCCCGTCGCCTTCGTCTTGCAGAAAACGGTTACGAACCTAAAACAGCCGGAAATGAAACTGTAAGCAAAAATTCTTCAATTCAACTTACGTTTGATCAGAACCTTCCTGCTGATGCAGAAGATCGTGCCCAGCTGGCAAACCTTTCAATAACAGTGGGTGGAACTCCTGTCCGTACATGCTTTAATGCGCCTGAAATCAGCGGAAAAACTGTTTCTTTTACGGCAAATAAATCGAATATGCTCGATGTAACTGAGGGACAGACTAAAACAGTAACAGTTACGATTCCGGCAGACTTTTATTATAAGCTCGATGACGGAACAAAAGTAACCTGGGGTGGAAACGGTTTTGCTTTTGATTACAGAATCGATTCTACAACCACACATAAGGCTTCCGTTGTTTTTGAAATGGAAACTGATTCCGGTACAATTACTCCTGCAGCCGGGCTTCATGAATATTCAGAAGGGCAGGAAGTTGCAGTTTCTTTTGTTCCCGCAGACGGCTGGGAATTCAGGAGATGGACAGTAAAAACAGGTGCAGGGGATGATGTACCTGCTTCAAAAATCAAAATTCTTGATCCGGATGCTCTTAGTACTAAGCTGATTGTTTATGAAGCGCTTTCAGACGTCAAGGTTCGTGCAGATGCAGTACTCCTTCCTGCCGTTTCAAGCTTTACCCCGGCCTACGAATCAGGCGGAAAGGACTGCGATACCCCGGTTGTAATTATATTTAATAAAGCAATGAAAACCGACACCTTTAACCTGTATTCAGAAGCCGATGCGCAGGGAATGAAGGGAACAATTCAGATTGTAAATCCTTCAAATGAATACGAACATTACGAAGAATACTTCAACGCTCCTTCCTGGTCAGCTGACGGAAAAACTTTGACCTTAAAACCAAAGAACACCATCCGCGATGCCCTGGTAAAAAATGACAGCGACTTAAGAAACATCCGCATAGTATTTGATATTTCAAAAGTGAGCGACACAGACGGCAACAGACTCAAAGAAGCCGATGCCTCATGGGTGTACAGAATTAATCATAATATGGAAACTATCGCTCCGACAGTTACAATGAAAATGTACAAACGCGGTTTTGATATTCAAAAGAACAGTTCTGATGAATATACTGCTGTGGAGAACGACACATACACAGAACTTTCTACACTTGCCTTTACAAATTTTACTGCAAAAACCTACCCTCTTAATCATGTAGGCGCGAAGATTTATTTTGATGCCACAGTCTCAGACGAGGGCTCTGGATACAAGCAGCTTACAATTCAGGAGACACTTATCAGAACTGTTGATGCAACTGTAACAAGTCAGGCTTGTAAAGCTAGTGAGCCTTATACGGCAGCCATGTTTACTAAACAGGTATATGAATTGCAGTCTCTATTCGATGGAGTTGTTCAACTGGATTTTGTTTTCGAAGATTACGCTGGAAGTAAAGCAACGCGAACCTGGTATGTGATTAAGGACACAACACTCAACGATAGTGAAGCATCAAAACCCAATTTACCTTTAAGAAATGGAAATCCAACTTCTAAGGATGCTGAGAAAAATTCGACGGCAAGCTACGGTCTTTATTTTTCGATTTATGATAATTTTATTAATAACAGAACTTCCGATGATAATGGCATTATTACAGAAGAATTTGATTTTAGAAATAATAACTTTTCCGGAGAAACATTTTATGAAGGCAAAAAAAGTTTATGTAAATATAGGTTTAGTTGGGGCTATTCGCAAAACAGCATCACAAATTCAGTAACAGGTTCTGAAGATAGACTGTTTTCATTCGACCGACAGGCAGATAAATATTGCTTTGTAAAACTGTCAATTTTTGATGAAGTTGGAAATGTGAAGACACTAAATATTAATCTACCTGCTCAATCCTGTATAGTTTCACGAAAAAAACAATCAATGGCTGTTCATGCTGGAGAAGGTATATTTACTGATTATTATTATAGCTTTGATTATGTTAATAAATCAGATGGATATATTGTCTTGTATACATTTCAGGAAAATACAAATTCAGCAGTTTCAGAATATAGAATTAGAGAAAATGCGGATTCATATGGTTTTAGGTTATCATTTTATTCATTTTTTGATACGACATTTTGTCCTGCCGGTATTTACAAACTTTATATTTTACCGTTTACAAAAATTACAAGTAATGTTTATTACTATTCGGCAATGCCAGAAAAACCTTATACACTGTATATTTCTTATGATAATGATGGTAAGCAGCTTGTAACGGATGTCGAGAATGAAACAAACGAACCATCGTTTCCAGAAACAATTTCATTTACAGTTGAAGATGCCTCAAAACAAAAAAATGCAGGAACACATACTGTTCATGTGTCAGACAATTTCACAAAGACACCAGGTTTTACTTATGGAGTATGTTATGGTGATTCTAATTATGCAGATTTTGATTTTACTGTTCCAAGTGGAAATTCATATACAGTAACGCTTTTTGCAAAAAACAATAATACTTCACAAGTATTTAAAAGTGATGACTATGACTATGACTATGGAACTATCAATGCTACTTACGACAATATAGCACCATATTTTGATGTTCATTGGGTTAACGATTACAAATATGTTTCCGCACCGAATAATGCATGGTTATTTTCAGCCTATAAAATTGGTTCTTCCTCCGAATATAAATTTTTTCCGACTGATGGCGGAGATGCTGGAATAGTTAAAAATACATTAGGATTAAATGAGTTCGATTATTATATGATTAGAAAAAGTAGTATTAAAGCTACAATAAAATATGATAAAAGTTCTCTAATTGGATTGATTCCTCAAAAAGCCTCTTATGATGAAGAATCTGCAACGCAAATTTGTTTAAATTATGATAACTTTGTTGAAGGTGATTATGATATTGTATTTCATCTTAAGGATAATTACGGAAATGAAGGAATAACTTCTTATTCTGTATCCAACATTACAGTTCCAGGTTCCCCTAAAGTCTATATGAATGATTCTAAACTTTATGTTGAAAAAATTAAAAAAATAGAAATAGAGAGGAATGACTTTTCAGACTGGTGGGAAATGACTCATATTAATGAACTTTCAGATAATAAATGGCAAAAATTAATGGGAAGAACTCAACGTGATAAAGATGAGCCTCTGGAGTTTTCATATTCTGCGGGAGAAAACACATCATTTTTTCAAATCTATACAATATATGAAAAAATGATAGGAATAATAAATGCTCCACATTTTAATTCTTGCTATACTTTTATGTGTCCTGCCTACGAACTCAAATCCGCTTCAGAAAAAGCCGCCTGCTGCAAAAGCAAATCTGTAATTCCAGGACTCGGTGGTGCATATCAGGTTTATTACGATGCACCATGTTTTGCCCACACCATGACATTCCCAACAGATATGCTGGGCGACCTGGACGTAAAACTTGCAGAAGCCAAAGCCATAGACCCAGCCGTTGATGATGAAACCTACATCAAAGCCATCTGGGAAACAAAAGGCCGCGAGTATGGCTTAAAGCTCATCAACAGCGTCTGGCTGGACAATACTTCAACCGCCACCTACACAGCCCCAGTCAGCGAGATTCCATCCGGCTACTCATACGTGACTATCTTCCACTTTGCCGACGGCACAAGCGTAATGAGTGAGGTGAAGCAGAAGTAGATTTTTCGGAAAGTGTATGGTATCATGCTTTTCAGGTGTTTTAATTGATTTCTGAAAATATAGTTCAGTCTTTTATTGAAAAGATTTCTCGTATAAAAGATGGTCAATATGTTGACTCAATATCACGAACCAGAGATGTTTTTGATGCAAGACTTTCTTCATATACTGCTCATTCTGAAAACTGGCTTCTTGGTGCCGTAGTTGGCGAAATTGGTGCTAACACATTTGACCATAATTTTTCCTTTCCGATTGATGTTCCGAAAGGGGTGTTTTGCGATTTCGATTCTGCACCACAGCATATTTTTATGTGTGATTTTGGCGCGGGATTAAAAGACACGCTTTCACGGGTTGTAAAAAACATTCAGAATGACATGCAGGCAATTCAAATTGCATTTACACAGGCCGTTTCTGGTCGGGCTCCTGAAATGCGTGGTAATGGTCTAAAATTTGTTATTTCTTCTGTAGTTGAAAATAAATGGGATTTTTATTTCCAGTCCGGAAATGCTGTATGCGCTGCCGATGGAAATGGGTATACTTTTATTCAATCAGATTATAATCATAAAGGATGCTTTTGTATTTTATCCTGTAAGGAGAATTAAATGACAGTAGATATGTCAACTTTTGGAGAGATGCTTATGTCGAGACCTGCAGGTCGAGAGGCTTTTCTTGGGGCCTCAGCATATCTTTTTAGGGATTTAAAAGACAATGATATTATTTCTCTTGATTTTGCAAAAGTAAAAGTTCTTGCACCATCGTGGGCGGACGAATTCATCACAGGACTCAAATCAAACTTTCACGTAAAAATTGAATATAAAAATACAGATAATGAATCTGTTTCTGCATCATTGAAGACAGTGCTTGAACCACTTGATGTAACTAAGTACCAGCGGGCCATCTGAAAACAGAACCGCTTCTTACCTGTATGTATAGAAAAAATCCCCTGTTTCTGCTAGACTTCCCTGAGTTTAATTTTCAGGAGTCATCGTGACATATTTTTTTGAAACTTACGGCTGCGAAATGAATATTGCAGAATCTGCTGCAGTGGAAAATCTCTTTATCAGCCGCGGCTGGTCTAAGGCCGAAAAGCCGGAGCTTGCTGACGTTGTAATAATCAATACGTGTTCTGTCCGGGGCTCTGCTGAAAACCGTATTTTCGGACGTCTGGGCTATTATTCAGGCGTAAAAAAAATCCGCCACAAAGAGCCCGGCGCAAAAACCCGTTTTGAAGAAATGCAGCCTGCCGTAAAATATGTTGAAGAACACGGCGTTGTTCCTTTTTATGTTGTTTTGATGGGCTGTATGGCAGAGCGTCTTCTGGACAGCGTAAAAAAAGATTATCCGGTTATTGATTTTGTCGTAGGAACTTTCGGTAAATACAAGTTTGGCGACATTATTACTGCCATAGAAAATCACGACAAACCTTTTGACATTAAAGAAGAAAGTGAATATACCTTCCCTAAAATCAGCTATGAGCAGGAAGCTTTTTCAACCTTTGTTCCGATCATGCACGGCTGCAATAATTTCTGTACTTACTGTATCGTTCCTTATGTGCGCGGAAGGGAAGTGAGCCGCCCGGCAGAGCAGATTCTGGCAGAAATTGACTATCTTTCAGGACGCGGTGTAAAGGAAATTACCCTTCTGGGACAAAACGTAAATGCCTACCGCTGTAAGGATGAAACTGCAGAGGGCGGGGAATTAAACTTTCCTAAGCTTCTTAAAAAAATCAGCCGCCACCTTGATGAAACTTCATCTTCCATAAAGTGGATTCGTTTTGAGTCATCAAACCCGAATGATTTTTCTGATGAATTAATCGAAATGATTGCTCACGACAAACATGTATGCCACGGCTTTCACATTGCGGCCCAGCACGGAAATTCTGAAATTCTCCGCCGCATGAACCGCAAAAATACGCGCGAAGAATTTATTGAACTTGTAAAAAAACTCCGTAAGGCAATTCCTGATGTTGAACTTATAACAGACTTAATGGTGGGCTTTCCGGGAGAAACAGAAGAGCAGTTTGAAGATATTCTTTCGTTCATGGAAGAAATAAAGTTTGAAAGTGCCTTCATGTATTATTACAATCCGCGCGAAGGAACTCCTGCCGCAAAGTATCCGGATCAGATTCCGGTTGAAGTAAAGAAAGCGCGCCTGCAGAAAGTGATTGACCTTCAGCTTAAACATACCGGCCAGGTGATGAAGAGCCGCCTCGGAAAAACAATTGAAGTTTTAGCCGACATTGTAAGTCGCGACGACGAAACAGAACTTTTAGGCAAAACAGAACAGAACGAACGCGTAGCCTTTAAAGCCGACAAAAAATTAATCGGCACCTTCGTAACAGTCCGCCTCGAATCATTGAGCGGCAACACATTTAAAGGTATAATGGTAGAATAAACTGCCCAGCGAGTTAAGTAAGAAGCGAAAGGGGGATATATGCCATTTAAACTTATTGGAATTATTATTCTGCTTGTTCTTGTTACAATTTTTTGTGGATTCAATCTCGGCGACGCGTATCGCTGCGACATCAACTTTGTATTTGTAACACTGCACAAAATTCCTGCCTTTTTGACAGTCCTGATTTCTTTCTTTGCAGGTGTGCTCGTAATGACTCCTTTTACATTCATCAAAAAGAGAATGTCAAAAGAAGAAATTGAACAGGCCGCCGAAAAGCAAAAACAGCTTGAATTAAGGAAGGCTCAGAAAGAAGAGCGTGCAAAAGAAAAGGCCGCTCAGAAAGAAAAAACTCTCGCCGAGCATGCGGCAAAAAAGGCCGAAAAGGAAACTCAAAAAGCACAGAAAGAACAGAAAGCACAGAAGCAGAAGGCAAAAGATGCCGCTAAAAAAGAAGAAAAAACTTCTCCAAATGATGTTCCAAAGGTTGACGGAGGCTCGTCAAACTGATGAAAAAACTCGCATCCCTGCTCTGTTCACTTTTTATTGCATCTGCGTTGAGCGCACAGACTGCACAGACCGCACAAACCGCACTTTCGCTTGCTAAGGAAAGCGCAAAAAAAGACACGATTGATCAGAGTATCCAGTACTTAAAAAAGCAGATTCCTTCTTTGACGGCTGCTTCCGACAAAAGAAGCGCATGGGCATTTTTAGGAAGCGTCCAGGAGCAGAAGGGCTTGTATCAGGATGCGCTTAACTCGTACGCAAGTGCTGCGGCAATCGCTGCAGGTGATGCAGAAGGAATGCCAAAAAAAACGAGCGAACAGCTTGTAATCGACGCAGTAAGATGCGCCTTAAGTTTTGGAGATTATAACTCTGCCCAGACTTATTTGAATTCTCCGGTGCGCTCCTCAAAAAACAATCAGATTATTGCATACGTAAAACTGTACGAGCAGTGGTGCGTCTTGTGCCGTTCAACAAAAATCAGCGACACGACAGAATCCGTTGCCATGCTCAAAACTTATTCAACCCTTGAATCTATGAAGCCGGTCTGCCCGCAGGTTTTGCTTACTTTGTGGCACATCACAGGCGAAAAGTCCTATTCAGACAGGCTTAAAAATGAATACCCAAAATCGCCGGAAGCTGCAATCGTTAAAGGTCAGGCACAGACTCTGCCGGCGCCATTCTGGTATTTTGTTCCACGCTCTTCCACATCAACACCGGATGTTGAACTTACAGGCACTGTCGTAGAAAAAAAAGAAAATTCAACAAAAGACAAGGCGGCTTCGGACAAAACTTCTTCAGACAAGACGGATTCAACTAAAAAGACCGCCCCTGAAAAAACAGCCGAAAAGCAGGAAAAAGTCGTACGCCAGCAGCTCGGACTTTTTAAAGACAAGTCAAACGCACAGGGCCTCGTAGACCGTCTCAAGGACAAAGGTTTTACAGCCACCATCACCAGCGAAGTCAGACCGAGCGGCACAACTTACTACATTGTAGCCGTGGATGAAAATTCAAAGGGCACAATGGGCGACGAGCTCCGCACAGCGGGCTTTGAGTGCTACCCGGTTTTTGAATAGAATCCGGCCCTTTATTGTACAAACAGTCTTTTTTCAATATAATCAGAGAACTATGTCACAAAGAAACGAAAAAGAACTTTGCCACTGGGCTGACCAGCAGGCAGAACGCATTATTAAAGCCAAGGGAGACAGAGATTCTTACACTTGTGCTTCTGGTATTACTCCGTCGGGAACAGTTCATATCGGTAACTTCCGCGAAATTATCACCGTAGATTTAGTTGTTCGTGCACTTCGCGACCGCGGCAAGAATGTACGCTTTATTTACTCATGGGACGACTACGATGTATTCCGTAAGGTTCCTGCAAACATGCCAAAACCTGAAGTTCTCGAAAAATACCTGCGCTATCCGATTACTATGGTTCCGGATACCTTTGACCGTGACGAAAACTATGCCCGTCACCACGAAAAAGATATCGAAAACCAGCTTCCGCGCGTTGGTATTCATCCTGAATTTTTGTATCAGGCAAGCCGCTACCGCGCAAACCGCTACACAGAAGGCATGAAAATCGCAATGCAGAAACGCGATGTTATCAAAAAGTGCCTCAACGAATACCGCGATGATGAACACAAAATGAAGGACAGCGACGTTTACTGGCCTGTTGCCGCATTCTGCTGCAAATGTAACAAAGACGAAACAGAAATCCTCGAATATGACGGCGAATACGGAATTACATACAAATGTAATGCCTGCGGCCACGTAGAAAAGGGTGACCTCCGCACTTCAAAAGAATTCAAACTCGGATGGCGTGTAGACTGGCCGATGAGATGGAACGAAGAAAAGGTTTGCTTTGAACCTGGCGGAAAAGACCATATTTCTCCGGGCGGTTCATACGATACAGCAAAACTCGTTTCTAAACAGCTTTACGGCTGGGACGCTCCTGTAACAATGAAGTATGACTTTGTAAAACTCAAGGGAGTTCCTGGAAAGATGTCTTCTTCAAAAGGAAAGGTTATCTCTCTCGTAGATGCTCTCGAAGTTTATCAGGGCGAAGTTCTCCGCTATATTTTTGCTTCAAACAAAGTTGATCATGAATTCTCAATTTCGTTCGACCTGGATGTTTTGACATTGTACGAAGCATACGACAGAACAGAACGCCTCGTTTGGGGAGTTGAAGAACCAAAAGAAAAGGATCCAGCAAAACGTGAACAGCTTCTGCTCCGCGAAAAGCGCCTCTACGAATTGAGCCAGATTGACGGCATGCCAAAAGTAATGCCTTACCAGGTTCCATTCCGTCTTTTGACAACTCTTCTCCAGACTTACTCAGGAGATGTTGATGCAGTAATCGCTTCTCTTGGTGACGTAAAACCAGAACAGGAAGAAACACTCCGCCGCCGCTGTGCATGCGCATGGTACTGGATTACAGAAAGTGCTCCGGACTGCGCTCCTGATATGTGCTTTACAATCCGCAATGACGGCAGCAAGTCAGATGATATTACAGGCGACATGCTTACAGCTGTAAAACGCGTAAGAGACGAAGTTGTACCAAAGATTGGAACTTTTGCAACTGACCGTGACTGCCAGCAGGCTATGTACGACATTGCAACTGAACTTGGTCTGGACGCAAAATCGCTCTTTACAGCCCTTTATCATGCGATTATCAATAAAGACCAGGGCCCGCGCCTTGCAAACTTTATGAAGATTATCGGTAAAGAAAAGCTTTCTAAGATTTTGAGCGTATACTGATACAGAACAAAGCGATTAAATAGGGCAGTGCCAGAAGTAAACTTGAAGGAACTGCCTGAAAGGTTGTAAAGTTCTGAATATTTGTCGCTGCAAACTGCGCGATACTAAAAATGAACACGGCTGCGATTGTAAGGGCCGTGTTTTTTTTGCCCAAAAATACTGCGGCAAGTGCAAGCCATCCTGTTCCGCTTGCAATGTTTGGGACAAAGGCCTGCAGACGGTTTGTCAAAACACAGCCGCACGCACATCCGCAGAATGCGGCGATGGTCAAAGCCATAAGTTCAAGGCGGCTGGTGTCAACTTTCTGTATTTTAAGAAGGGCCTTGTCCGTTCCGGTGATTCTAAGCTTTAGACCGGTGTTTGTTGCATGTAAAAATGCGACGAGAACTGCACTTATTGAATAGGAAGCGGCGGCGGTCACGAGGCGGATTAAAAATATATTCTGAGTTTCGCAGGTCTGTTGTAAAACTCCACGGCTTTTGAATATCAAAAAACTGAATAAACTTATGAGGGCGCCGGATAAAAGATTCAATGCGAGGTAAACGATAAATTCGTTTGAATTTGAAGACAAAACTGCCCTGAAAATAATCCTGAATAAAACTGTCACAAAAATAAGCGCAAGAACGGCGCCTGCGATTCTTGAAGAAGCTGCGTGGGTAAAGGCAAAACATGCAAAGGCGCCTGCATTGATAATTCCTTCCATAAAGAGGGCTGAGTGACCGCTTCTTTCGCTGATCAGGGCTCCGATTGAAGCAAGTAAAAGAGGCGCAGAAAATATCAGAAACGATAATATTAATTCAACTGAAAAACTCATTTTACCTTCCTCAATGCAATCAGTAAGAAAATCACTCCCTGGAAAAGCGACGGCAGATCAAAGCCGAACGTATTCTGTAAAGTCAAGTTTTGTGCAAAAGTAAAAATCAGACTGTAAAAAAGCGAAACAAAAATTATCACGACAGGATTTGATTTTGACAAAAGTGCGATGCTCAATGCGTTCCAGCCGGCTCCTGCGTAAAAGCCTGAGTGACAGGTGTAATAAGTTCCTGTGACGGCAAAAAAGCCCGCAAGACTGTGGAGTGCTCCGCAAAGGCATAACGGAATGCTCACCCTGCTGAATTTTGAGTAGCCGCTGTAAACTGTAAAGTCCGGGGCAATACCGTACAGATAGATTTTTTTTCCAAAATAAGTTTTTGTAAGAATAAGTGCCGAGAAAATGCAGATTGCAACGGCAAAAAAAGCGCTTATATTAAGGCTTGATGGCGGTAAAAGATTCCACAAATGCATGTTTCCGGGAATAAATTCTGTGCACAGAAGATTACCTTCCTTTGTGCGCAGCGGGCCTGCGATAGCCCCGTCAATCAGCGGAATCAGCGCAGAACTGAGCAGAAATGTTGTTAAAAGTTCATCGGCGCCCTTGTGGAGTTTTAACAGTGCGCAGAGAAAATTAAAAAGGACGCCGCACAAAACCGCTCCAAGCATTGCAGCGGTAATAACTGCCCAGGCCGGCATAAGAGTTGTGCGTACAAGAAAGTTTATAAAAATTGCGCCTGTAAAGCCTCCGAGATAAATCTGACCTTCGCCGCCGAGATTTACCTGGCCGTTTTTGAGGGCAAAGGCTGCTCCGGAAGAGGCAATCATCAAAAGAGAAGCATAATTCAACATGTTGCCAAAAAAGTAGAGGTTCAACTTAAAACTCCTTTTTGCAAAATGTAAATTTTATCAGTGTAGACAGTCGGAAACTCTGTGGAACTCAAAACGAGGACTGTCTTTCCGCCGTACGAAAGTGAACGCAGTCTCCGGCAAAAGGCCTGGGCAGATGCCTGGTCCAGCCCCTGCAGAGGTTCGCTCAAAATTATAAGTTTTGGATTGAGTGAAAGTTCCCTCTCGAGGATAAGTTTCTGGAGCATTCCGCCGCTCAAAGTGTCGGTCAATTCCTGGCTGCCTGTGTTGACACGCGCCCTGTTTATGATTGAATACGCAAAACCGTCGTCATCTTTTTTCTGATGAATGCAAAGCATCTGGCATACGGTCAGGTTCGGGTTTGAAGAAAGGTAAAGTTTGTCTGATGACACGAGTGCAACGGAGTTTTTTCCGAGACTGTTTCTGATTTTTTTGGGCGAGGCCCCGCACCAGAAAAGGTTTTTGTGTACAAGGTGCCTTCCCCGTCTGAAAGTGATTTTTCCGTGGATTGAATTATTACTCATTCCCGTCAGCAGCCGCTCAAGGGTTAAAAGCCCGTCGTCGCTCGAGCCCTGAATCAAAGTAACTTTTCCGCGTTCAAGGGCAAAGCTTGCGTCGATTATTTTTGGTTCATTCAGCGGGCTTGATTTTAAGTGCTCGTACTGGACCAGATAATCTGCGCTGCGCGTTCTTGGCGCGCTTAAAAGCGGATTTGTTGAATTTGTATTTTCTTCGTTTGCAAGAAAAGCAAAGCGGTTGCGTTCAAAATCGCGGCTGTTTTCGTAGCGTTCTGCGATTCTTCCGCGCTCGAGGACGGTGATTGTGTCGGTGTAAAGTTCTGCTTCGCTCATGGAGTGGGTGATAATTATGATATTCAGGCCCCTGTCGGCAAGAGGGCGGAGGTTTGCGTAGAGAGTGCGTTTTTCCTGCCAGTCCAGACGGCTTGCAGGTTCATCAAGAATTAAAATCTGCGGGTCGTAAACGAGTTTTGACAAAAGGGCTGCAAAAAAACGCTCGTCGGCTCCGCAGTTGTAAATGCGCTTTTTGAGATTTAAATCAGGACACCATTTTGCGCAGAGCTCGGAGATTTTTGCCTTTATCTGGCGTTTTGAGAGACGGCTGTTATTGCACAGGTAAATATTCTGGAGAATTGTGAGTTCATTTGCCAGAAGGGGAGTCTGGTCTATTTTTGCGACACCAGGATACTGTTCAATTATGTTTGCAAGAGTGGTTTTTCCGGCTCCGTTTTCTCCGAGAATGGCGTTGATTTTGCCGCTTTCAAAGGTAACGGAGATGTTTTTTAAGACTTCTTTGGCTCCAAACGATTTACTTATGTTTTTAAGTTTAATGTCCATTTCCGTATTAAATTTCGGAATTTTTGAGCTCTGTCTTTACCTGTTCAATCTTTGCGCGTACTTCTTCTGAGTTGGCCCTGATGTAGTTTTCGTTGTCAGTTACAAATTCAAGATATCCGTCTGAGAGTGTTCCGATTGTTTTTACGGAACCCCACTGAGTTTCGCCCTTTAAAAATTCAAAAGTAGACTCGTAAGCAGCCTTATCGTGAACAATTTTTGTGCAGCTGATTATTGTCATCGGAGCCTTGTCAAAAGCGTCTTCGTCAAACCATACGAGTTTAAGGTTTCGTTCGCGGGCAGTTACGATAACGCCCTGGCTTGCTCCACCGCAGATCGGAAGAATTACATCCACGCCCGCGTCAGCGAGAGAGCGTGCAAGTTCTGCGCCTTTTGAAGCGTCGTACCAGTTTCCGATAACCCTGAAAAATGTGCGGCACCACGGATTTGCCTTTTTGGCGCCCTTTTCAAAGTATGGGTAGAGAATTTCGTTCATTACCGGATATTCCTGGGCGGCGATAAGACCGACCTTGTTGTTTTTTGTTGAAAGGCCTGCCATGTAACCGCTTAAATAACTCTGGTATTTCTGGTTGTAGTTTACGGTGCTTATCTGGTCATTGTCTTCGCAGAAGGCATCAAGGAGAATAAATTTCTGGTTTGGAAAGTTCTTTGCAACCGGCTTGCAAAGTTCAGGCATTGAAGGGTTGGAGGAAATGATTACATCGTATTTTCCGCTTGCAGCAAGGGCAGTGATTCCCGGCTGCCACTGCGACTGGGTTGTGCCTGCTTCAACTACTGTAAGCTGAACCGGATCGGAGTTGTCCATATTCCACTCGTTGACCGCTTTCTGAACGCCTTTTACAACGTCGGCGTAAGTTGGGCTGTCCGCTATAATTCCCGGAACATATACTGCGATGCGCTGTCCGCCTGTGCGTGAGCACGAAAAACTAAAAATACAGATAAAAACTGAACAAATGATTTTGATATATTTATTGAACATAATGATTACCTTCTTCCTATAATTATAACAGAGTTAAAAAATTCTACAACTTGAATTCAAGCCCTTCAAACGCGATAATAAACTTATGAAGCGTTGTGTCATTGTTGGCGGAGCCCGGATCCGGGACTACGGTCGAGTCAAATCCTATCTCAGAAAAGACGATTTTTTTATTTACTGTGACGGCGGACTCAACCACAAAGATTCTCTGGGTTTTGAAGCGGATCTGGTGACAGGCGATTTTGATTCATTCAATTTGCAGAACGCTCCGGCCGGAGTTGAACTCATAAAGCTTCCGACACACAAAGACGACACCGATGTGTTTTTTGCCGCAAAAACTGCCCTTGAACGCGGTTTTACCGACTTTGTTCTGGTGGGCGTTACGGGCGGGAGACTTGACCACACAATGTGCAATTTGTCCGTGCTTTTGTATTTGTTTGAGAATAAAAAAAATGCCTTTGCAGTCGATGACTATTCAATTATAAAAATCGCAGGTTCCTCTGTTGAATCCATCCCGGACAGTTTTTCATATTTTTCGCTGATGTGCATCAATGGACCTGCAAAAAATGTGACGATAAAAAACGCAGAGTACCCGCTTGATAATGCCGCAATCGTGCCTTCCTACCAGTACGCAATAAGTAACCGCGTGCTAAAGGGAAAGACTTCGACAGTGACTGTCGGAGAGGGCCAACTTTTGCTTATAAAGGTATTTTGATATAATAAAAGAATGAATCAAATTTCTGACATCAAACAATATGCAAAAAGCCACCAGGTTCCGATTATGCAGGACGGTGGAATCGATTTTATCTGCAATTACATAAAAACTCACGATGTTCACTCGGTTCTGGAAATAGGAACTGCAATCGGCTACTCGTCTATTCGTTTTGCAAAAGCTACTGACGACGTAAAAGTAGTTACTCTTGAACTTGATCTTGACCGCTACATCAAAGCCCGCCAGAACATCAGCGACAACGGACTTGAAGATAAAATTACCGCAATCAATCAGGATGCGCTCAAGTTTCAGACAGACCAGAAATTCGATTTGATTTTTATAGACGGCCCAAAAGCCCAGTACATCCGTTGTTTTGAAAAATTCAAGGATAATTTGAGCGAACGCGGTGTAATCATTTCTGACAATCTTTCGTTCCACGGAATGGTAGAAGACCAGAGCCTTACGCACAACTACAGCACGATCAAACTGGTGCGCAAAATCAAAAAATATGTTGATTTCTTAAAAAACAACGTTGAATTTTACACGGAGTTTTATCCTTTTGGTGATGGAATCAGTGTTTCCTGCCGGTCAAAAAAAATCGACAAGGAACAGATTTTTTCTGCAAAACTTCCGGATTCAAAACTTGATATCGGCCTCATAGCATTTGACCTGGACGACACATTGTTAAATTCAAACCTCAAAATAAGTCCGCGCACCATAAAAGCGATTCAGGACTGTACTAAAAAAGGAATTTACATTGTTCTCTGCTCGGGCCGTGCCGAAAACGCGATTCTGCCGTTTGTAAGACAGCTTGATATTGCAGGCAGCCAGTACGGCCGTTACCTGATAGGAATCAACGGCGCAAGCATTCTGGATTTGCACACACGACAGCCGGTTTACGAACAGAAACTTGGTTCAGGAATTCTGCGCCTGGTTCATAAGGAAGCAGACGCGCGCGGAATGGGATGTCATGTTTGCGACGCGGACACAATTTACGCAGACCGTGACACAGAGTGGACAAGAAAGGACAGCATTTTATGCGGCCTGAATTTTAAGGTAGTTCCTGATTTTGATGAATTTATGGAAAAGGGCCACCCTAAGATTCTCGTTCCGGCTCCGGAAGAAGAAGTAGCAGAATTCCTCCCAGAATTAAAGGCAAAACTGCAGGGCAGGGCAGATGTTTTTACAAGTAAGCCCTTCTTTCTGGAAGTAATGCCGCACAACTGCGGAAAGGGCCAGGCAGTTTTGTGGCTTGCAGACAAACTTGGAGTTCAGCGCATAAAGACAATGGCATTTGGCGACAGCTTTAATGATGAGTCCATGCTCACCATGGTTGAATACGGAGTTGCCATGAAAAACGGCCAGGAGCACTTGAAGGAAGTTGCCCGCTTTGTAACCCGCGCCACAAACAACGAGGACGGAATCGCAGACTTTCTGGAAACCTGGGTACTGTAAAAAGACGATAACAAAACATTTACAATTTTCTCAACAGCCTTGTTTAAACATGACAATATAATAATTGTGTATTAAAATTAGATTAAAATTGTTTTAAGCGAGGCTTTGTCATGATTAAATACTTGTCATTTGTGGGGGGGGTAAAACCCTAAAGGCCCTTTTATTTGCTGCCTGTGCAGTTCTGCTCGTATCCTGCGACAACTTTCTGAATGGAGAACTTCAGAAAAAAGAACTGGAGGAAATGCTTGCATATAACGAGAGTGTATATGCTGAGGTTGAAATCAGTGCAAATGCATCGGCGGTAAAAACTCTTGTTCCTGCCGCAAACCTTTATGATAAAACTTACAAAGAAACTGATAAAATCGCGCTTAAGTTTGAACCTCAGTCAGGCTACAAATTTATGTACTGGCGCGCAACTCCCGAAAGTTCCGTTAGTTTTGATGATACATCCGCTTTTGAAACCACCGCCACAATTAAAAAATGCCTGGCACAAAAAATAATCATAGAACCATACTGTGTTGAACGTCCTTTTCCAACAGTAAGCCCGGACGGTACAGGCGGTTTAAAGCCTAAAAACACTTCCATTGTAATTAATTTCAATAAACCGCTTTCAATGGAAGGCGAGCCTTCCGCAGAAAATTATCCTCAGTCCGAACTCTATGCCGCCCTCAATAAAATAAAAATTGTTAACGGTGCCGGAGTTAATGTAAGGGATCATTACGAGGAACCTCTGATTAATTCTGACAAAACCAGCATAACTTTTAATGCTAAGGATTCCAATCCCTTCGAACTTACTGGTGGTTCAATGGAAATAAAGGTTACGGTACCAAAAGAGTTTTATTATCTCAGCGGAATTACAAAAGTTGAAATGTCAGAAGATAAAACATTCAGTTTTGAGATTAATAATACAACAAAAAACTTTGTGACTGTCAGGGTCCCTAATAATCCTGAAAACGGAAATTGTGATGTAAGCGGCGAATTCCAGCTGTATGAATATGAGTCAAAAATTATAAACTTTACATTAAATGAACACTGTTCCTTTGATAACTGGACTTTTAAAAATTCAGATGGAACTGTACTTACAAAAAATGGAAATTTCATCCTGGATGGTGAATCAAAAATTCTTGAAGTAATTGCCCCTGATGACAAAACTGCGGAAGAACTTTTAAAGAACCGTAAAGTTCAGCTTACTTTAAAATCAGTTACAGGTGTCAGTGCTAAAGTTATAACTGTTTTACCTGCAGGCAGATTGCATCCTTTTGTTACAGATGTATCTCCTCAGTATACACTGGGCGGAACTCTGTGTGATACTCCGGTTACAATTAATTTCAGTGAACCTGTGCATATTGATTCTTTCAGATTCACAGATTCAGAAATTCCTGTAAACTGCCCGGAAGAAAAAGTTTTGCGTGATAAAGAAAACAGAATATACGGGTATTACGATGGTAATAATCTCATATTAAAAAATCTTTTGATTCAAAATGAAAAAACTTTTGAAAATCTGAATAAATTTTACAGTGTACCAACCCTTTCTGATGATGGAAGAACCCTTGTTCTGGAAATCTCAGATTATCTGCTTGACAGGAATTCAATTGATATTCTTGAACTTGGCCTGTATATAAACTGCATATTTACAGAAACCGAATCCGGAACCGCTTATGAAGCAGGAAGCATTAAAAGCACTTCAGATGTTGATTGTATCGACACTTTTATCTATAAATACAGATTGAATGCAACCCGGCGGACCGACCTTCTCCCTCCAAATGTTGTCAGTCATACTTTAACTGCTCAGTTTGATAATAAAGTGCTATCTCAGGATCTTACTCCTGGCAATATGACGGACGAACTCATTACTGCCAATCATGTCAGCCGTAAATTGCATCTTGATTTAACTGCAACCGACACAATTTCCGGCGTAAAGGAAGTAAGGGTAACAGAGACCCAGATTACCAGATATGCTGCTGCTGGAAGTGATTTTTCTGTATATTATTCTCCTGTTGCAGTGTGTACAAAACGAATGCTTTCTGATGCAGTTGTAAAAGATGGAACCACTTATTATCTGGATGCAGATTATGAATGTTTAAGCAGTGATGGTCTTGTACAGCTGGATTTTTATGTTCTGGATAATGAAAATAATTCTGCTGTGTTTACATATTATGTAATTATGGATACAGGATTTATCGGGCAGTCATTATTCATTTTTAATGAACGCACTTTAGATGACACAAATACAGAACCAGTCAGAAAAATCTGGTTTAATCAAAAGTCATTAAAAGACGATAGAAAAGATTACTGGTATAAAACTGGAACTGAAGATTTCAGTACGGATGAAGACTCACTTGAATGGAAAATCCAGTGGGGCAGCAGCGAAGGTTCTTATAATGAAGGCGTTACAATATCGGCATCGGACATAAGTGTTGATCCTTCTGTCTATTCTGCTGATTTGGAAAAAGACTTTTCTCTTGCCGGTGGTCCTTCCAGTGTTACTGGGTTTTATAACCATATATTACCGGATACCCTCGATTTATCGCAGACAACTTATATAAAAGTTACCCTGCAGGATGGAGTTGGAAATATCCTGGAAAAATACTGTTACATTCCAGGGGCAGCAGAAATTGAGTTTATGCTGAAAGAAATGACTTTCGATAATTATATTGTTATATGGTATATTCCGGTATTTAAATCCCTTTCGGACACAGATTACGCACCTTATCTGACTGTGCATGAAGCAGATACTGATACAAAGGTATGGGACAGAGAAATTTCAGGTGATTATAGAGGATGGTTTTTAAATGCATCCAGTACCACGTATACACTTGACTCCCGTTTTTATGCTTATTTGTATCATCAATATGAAAATCACGAGAATAAAAACAATAATGACATATACACCCTGCTTGATACTAATAGCTATAAGAAAGATTTTACTCTTCAAATTTACACTGAAACAGAAGAAGATTGTAATGTTGTTGAAGACTGGTCATACGAGAAAATTAATGTAATTAATGCAGCTTCATATACCGCTACCATAACATTTAATGACACTGCAGAAAGTGTTGCCCCCTTATTAATCTCAAATAAAAAGAATACATCAGATAATTATTATGTAATAACAAAGGAAATGCTTCAGAATCAAAAGACTTATTTCTTTACATTACCATACTCTATTACAAGCGGGATAGTTGATGCTGTACAAAAGGTTTATATACTGGAGGCGGAGTATTTACAGTCAGCCTACTTAATTCAAGATACTGATGGAACCTTTACTGATCATCTCCAATTTGATTATCAGACAGCAGACGATACTGTACCTCCAGCATTAGAGTCGTCGGCTCAGACCAATTATTATCCGAATAAATATAAAACACAGCTGGGATATCTTTATAAAAATTCCATAGTAGATGATTCTGACCCTGACTCTGTTACAGGATATTTCAGGATGTATTATGACAGCTCTGAAAACCCTGTTGTTTTAAAATCAGACGAAGAAATACTGCAGCTGCCGTATGAAGACTTTGATTTTTCTGATTATTATAATTCCTCAAACCAGAAAGATAATACCTACTATAGAGCTGTCGTTGTACCAAAATCATTTTTATATGATAATAATGCATCGGTCGCTTATCTGGTTTTGTATGATGGAAAGGGAAATTATAAAGTATATGGCGATAAACCATATACCAGTTTCTTTGATATTAATGATTTCCCGGCAGATTTTGCTGTTGATTATGCCAATAATAAGGTTACCGTCAAATCCTACTGTTTAAGTTTTGGATATCTTTATGTTGACCCGGTTATGGCGTCTTCAGCCTCCCTTTACGACACTCACAGTTATAAGTGGGGTTCAACTCCCGGCAATAATGGGCAAAACCTGCCTGTAACAAAGGTAATTAATAATTCATCTTCACCGACGTTTGCTGCTACTTTGAAAGATCACTTTTTAAAATTGTATTCAGACGATAATGCTGTGGGCTTTAATAGAAGAATGCAATATGCAGGTCCCGTTTACTACTGGTGCGGACCTAAAAATGTCTGTACATTAAAGGAAGTCTTAAAAGCAACTGATTCAAAAATTCTTGTAAAAAGTGATAATGCAGTATTCATGCACACATATTACAGTAATACGGATTTTGGAGAAAATCTTACTAAATGGAGCCTGTATGGATATGAGGCTAACCTTGTAGAAAATAAAGTTACAGCTGCAAATGTGGGTGTTCCTGTAGGCTATGAATATTCACCAAGTTACACTTATGTAACATATAAGCATAAAACCAGTTTTATTCACTGGGCTGACGGTACAACTGCCTGTTATAAGTGGTACTAATGTGTAAAGCGGCGTTCTCCCACCTTTGCAGACAGGCAAAAATCGGGTAAAATAGTCTGATACTTACAGGGGGACGCCGTGTTTACAGATATCGAAATCGCTCAGAATAACAAGATGGAGAAGATTCTCGAAGTTGCAAAGAAAATCGGTTTGCAGGAAGAGGATCTTGATTTGTACGGCTCGTATAAAGCCAAGCTTACCATGAAGAGTCTGCGCTCTCTGCAGGCTAAGGCTTCTGACCCGCGTAAGCGCGGAAAGCTGATTCTGACTACTGCGGTAACTCCAACTCCGGCCGGAGAAGGTAAGTCTACTGTTTCTATCGGTCTTGGGGACGGTCTTAATAAAATCGGCAAAAAAGCTGTAATTGCACTTCGCGAACCAAGTCTCGGACCGTGTTTTGGCGTTAAGGGCGGTGCCTGCGGCGGCGGTTATGCACAGATTGTTCCCATGGAAGACATTAACCTTCACTTTACAGGGGATATTCACGCGATTTCCATTGCAAACAATCTTATTTCGGCTTTAATCGATAACCATATCCAGCAGGGAAACCTTCTCCGAATCGATTCAAGAACCATTACCTGGAAGCGCTGTGTTGACCTTAACGACCGCGCCCTGCGTAACATAACAATCGGTCTTGGCGGACGTCTTGACGGTGTTCCCCGGGAAGATCATTTTACCATCGCTGTTGCCTCTGAACTTATGGCCATAGTCTGCCTTTCAACTTCAATTTCTGACTTAAAAAAGCGTATTGATTCAATTACAATCGGACAGACTTTTGACAAGCGTCCCGTTAAGTTTTGTGAATTAAAATGCACCGGTGCCGTAGCCGCACTTTTAAAAGACGCAATCCGCCCGAACCTTGTTCAGACACTGGAAAAAAATCCTGTATTTGTTCATGGCGGTCCCTTTGCCAACATCGCCCAGGGAACTAATTCAATCAATGCTACAATGTGCGCCCTTGCCTGCGGCGACTATGTTGTTACAGAAGCGGGTTTTGCGGCAGACCTGGGTGCAGAAAAATTTATGGACATCAAATGCCGTGTCGCAGGAATCTCACCTGACGTTGTTGTAATCGTAGCCACTGTCCGTGCCCTCAAAATGCACGGCGGAATGGCAAAGGCAGATTTGTCTACACCAAGTATCGCAGCCCTTGAGCGCGGCTTTGAAAACCTTGCAGTTCATATCGAAAATATTTCCAAGTTTGGAGTTCCGTCGGTTGTAGCAATCAACAAATTTGTGACGGACACAAAAGAAGAAATTGATCTTCTCTATAAGCTGTGCGAACTTAAAGGCTGTAAGGCTGTTGTCTGCGAAGGCTGGGAAAAGGGTGGTGAAGGAATGACTGCCCTTGCCCGGACAGTAGTTGATACCATAGAATCCACACCGGCAAAATTCAATTATTTGTATGCTTCCCACCTTTCCCTTGCGGACAAGGTGCGCCAGCTTGCCACAAAAATCTACAGGGCAAAGGATGT
>JAEENG010000127.1 GCA_016283615.1 Treponema sp. | reverse complement strand
AATCAGATTACAGATTGTAGACTTTCCGCCGCCGCTGGCTCCAACAAGAGCAAACTTTTCGCCTGCGCGGATGTCGAGATTTACACCCGAGAGAATCGGAAAATCAGAAGTATATGAAAATGAAACATTCTTAAAACTGATGTTTCCACGAGCCGAGAGAATCTCAACTGCATCAGGTGCATCTTCCGGCTCAGGTTCAGTACGCATAATTTCTAGGAAGCGGTTGAAGCCTGCCATTCCGGTTACAAACTGTTCAACAAAATTGTTCAGTTTTTTTATAGGAGCAACAAAGCCAGCAACAAAAAGATTTGCGGCTACGAGGTCTGGCAGAGTCATTTTTCCTTTCATGATAAAGTATCCGCCCACAGCAAGCACAGTAAGAGAAAGCAGATTATTGCAGAACTCAATATTTGTAAAAAAGTTTGCCATGTACTTAAAACGCATCTGCTTTGCATCGCTGTACTGTTTGTTGTAAACGGCAAAACGTCCGCGTTCAAACTCTTCATTATTAAAGCCTTTAGTAACGCGGATTCCAGAAATGCTTGATTCAAGTCCGGCGTTTACTTCAGCAGTTGTCTCCTTAACTTTTACAGAAGCCTTAGAAAGATTTCTTCGTGAAACAATTCCAATGGCAATCATAATCGGAAGCACAACAATAACTACCACCGCAAGCTCCCAGCGGATATGAAGCATCATGATGAAGGCACCAATCAGATTCAAAATTGCAACGGTAAAATCTTCAGGGCCGTGATGTGCGAGTTCGGTAATTTCAAAAAGATCAGTTGTTGCACGAGACATAATTTTTCCGGTGCGGTGTGTATCATAAAAACTGAACGGAAGTTTTTCGAGGTGATCAAAAACATCGCGTCTCATATCCTGTTCAACGCGGTTTCCAAAAACGTGGCCCCAATAAGCAACAAACCAGTTACAGCCTTTATGAATACAGAAGCCCGCAAGCAGCACAGCAACCAGCGTCAGAAAAAGCCTGAGCTCGTGATTCGGAATCAGAGTGTTCAGCGCGTAACGCGAGAACATCGGGAAGGCAACATCAATCGCAGCCATAAAAACTGCACACGCCATATCTGCGGCGAACAGATGCCAGTGAGGTTTGTAGTAAGCAAAAAAAATCTTAAGCGGGTGTTTTGAGAAATCCATAAAATAAAAAGCAGCTCCGTTAGTTAATACAATTATCAATCATCTTCCAGTCAAAACAGCGTTTAAAGTTTTGGCCGGGAAAATCACAATCCTGGTTCCACGGGCGGTCAACGACCATAATCTTCAGGTCAGGAAGATGGTTAAAAAATTTAAAGGCCGCAGGTGAATCTTCTACGGCATAATCAAAATGCATTTTATAGTAGTCTTCAAGTTCAAGACTGAAAGTGCTTCCTTTAATAAAATTGTCGCGCCCATATTTATTCAGACAGTATAAATTAACGCGTTCCAGTCCATGTTCGTTCAGCCATTGACGAGAAGCTTCATAAGTACTGAAAGGGCGGCCGGTAATTATTTTTACATCGTGGCCTTTATCAAGCCAGCTGTTAATTGTTTTGATTGCGTCGGGTGTTTCTTCATATGCCAGGAGAACTTCGTTTGTGTGGCCTTGAATCATCATTTTTTCGTACTGCTCATCGGTTAATGAAAAAGACTTCTGCAGATCAAAATATTTAATCTTCTCGTAAGGAACATCTATTCCAAAAAGCTCAGCGGCAAGTTTCGAAAAATAGCGCGCCGTTTCGCAGAGGCAATCATCAAAATCAACATAAATATTCATACTTGTATTATATCAGATAAAACTAGTTTGATAAGACCGATAATCTTCCTGAAGTTGGCGAAGTGCGTTCGGCGGTTAGCGAGGCATTTGTGATTTTTGCGAGAAAGGCTTTGTCGTGGCTTACAACAATCATTGCACAGTCCAGAGAGGCGAGGGCAGATTCAAGAGCGAGGACGCTGGTGATGTCCATGTGGTTTGTCGGTTCATCTAGGATTAACAGGGAGAGAGGTCTTTGCACGGCCAGCGCAATCATAAGTTTGCGGAGTTCTCCGGGACTTACCTGTTTCTCGCCGCTACCGCCGGCTGCCGAGTTCTCTGCACTCAGCCGAGTCGGCTCGCTCCCGAGTCTATAAAGCGTTGAGAGCACTTCACCACGTTCGTCTTCTTCCAGCTCGGCAAATTCTTCAAAAATCTGCTCACGTACCTCATCGCTGATTTCCTGCGGCAGGTACAGCAGCTCGCCTTGACGACCAGCCGCCTCCAGAAGTCCAATCACATGATTTACAAAAAGCGTTTTCCCGGCTCCGTTTTGTCCCGTTAACGCAAACTTTGTACCGCGTTTAATTTCCAGATGTGGAACCTGCAGTGTATAACTTCCCGCCTGAATATGAGTGTCTTCAATGATAATTGGTTTTGAATAATCTGTGTTTTCAACAGAAAAACCTTCCTTGCGGCGCAGAGCTTTTTTGATGCTGTCGCGCTCGGCTTCTGTCTGACGGATTTGAGTTTCAAGCCGGGCCTTGGCATCGCCTGTGGTGCGGTCTTTTCCACTTATGCGGGCAATGTCTTGTTTTAGTTTTGCATCGTGGTCTTTTGCAGAAATTGTCTTTTTGGAGAGTCGTGCTTTTGATTTTTGATTTTCGGCTTCGAGACGGGCACTGCGCTGTTTTTCTGAAGCGGCCTTTGAGTTCAGGCTTTCCCAGTTTCCGCGGGATTGTTCCTGTCCGCTTTGTCGAAGTTCCAGAGCTTTTGTGAGTCCGCAAGGATAGGTGTCGCAGGCAATACAGTCACGGCCGCCAGCAAATGAGTGAGCTTCGTTATAAAGATAAATCGTCCTGTTGCAAAGGGAATCAGCAAAACCTCGGTCGTGGCTTACCATAATGCCGGTGCCATGAAAATCACCAAGAGCGTCTGAAATCATTTTTGTAGTTTCTGAATCAAGATGATTTGTTGGTTCATCGAGCAGAAGAACGGACGGCTGTTCAGCAAGCGCACAGGCAATCTGAATGCGTTTTTTCTCACCGCCCGAAAGTGTGTCGTAACGTTCGAGCATTTCTTCGGTTACACAAAGCCGCGAAAAAAATCTTCGAACCTCGTTATCATCAGACCAGAAAGCAGTGTAAAGATTTTCCGGGATTTCAGCAGTTTCCTGAGGACAGTAAAATACACCGCTGGTGCTCGCGTTGCCACCCACACCGTTGCATAAAATCTTCCCGTCGTCCGGCTCAATTATCCCTGCTATCAGCTTGAGCAGAGTGCTTTTTCCGCAGCCATTGCTTCCCGCAACGCAAGTCCAGCCATCAGAAAATTGAATAGAGAAATCCTCAAAAAGAGTAGAGTTAGAAGATGAATAAGAAAAATAAAGATTTGAAATTTGAATTGACATAAGGCCTCCTGAATCAGAAGCCGTTGCAGCAAGACACAAGCCGACCGGCAGCACCGTCAGAATAAAATACAAATGTAAAACCGCAACCGACTTCCATAATGAAATTTCTTTTGAGAAAAAAACTGGAAATCAGTTATGTATTTACATTGGGCCTTGTCTCCTGAAAGTGAATGTATTTTTATTGTATAGGATGAGCGAAAGATTTGTCAAATGATTTGAAAAGAGGAAAAAAGTTCAAAAATACATATAAAATGAAAAAAGAACTGAAATTATATGTAATTTAGGGGGATTAGGACGCGAAAAAAATGAATTTTTGGGGTTAAAGGGGGAATTTGGAGTGAAAAATGATAAAAAATGATTAAAAATCTGGTGTTTTCAAACAAAAAACCTGGATTTTTTACATATAATTTGCGATTTTATGTGAAATTATATGTATTTTTGTAAAATTCAGACATTTCCCGGGAAAACAAATTCCAGATTTTCTTTTGCGATTTCTACGAGGTGCAGTATTGTGCTTACTGGTGTGGGTTCGCGGTCTGTGAGC
>JAEENG010000126.1 GCA_016283615.1 Treponema sp. | reverse complement strand
AGACAGCGGAGAACCTTTTTACGCTGGCCCGCTCAGCCTCGGTCTTTTGTACTGTCCGCTCGACTTTCTCGAGTTTTCACTTAAAGGCGCACTTCTCCTCGGTTATCCAAAAACTCCGGGCCTTATCACGGGAGCGGCAAAATTTGCATTCAGAAACAGGATGTCTCACGGAGACCTGGACTGGGGCTTTACAGTAAGAGCCGGACGTACCGGAGCCGGAACCTGGGAGCCGTACGGAGCTGACACTGGAAACGGCTTATCCATCGGCGGCCTTTTGGGCTGGGATGCAGGAATCATCTACGCAGGTTTGACAAGCCAGGCCGTATGGTATTCAACTGCGGGAACAGACAACGAAGGAAGCGACTTTGTATGGAACAACGGACTTGCACTCCAGTTGAACACAGAACTTGTATCGGCAGGTCTGTGGGGTTCACTCAGTTCATCGTTCGGCCACAGTAAGCGCGTAAATGATTTGCGCACCAAAAACGACTGGACACGTGCCGTAGAAACAGGGCTTGACCTTCACATCAGGCCGTTTGAAGCCTCGTTTATGATCAATGCGGGAGTAAGTACCCTCCTCTTTGAAAAGGCAAAATACCTAAAAATCACAGCCGGTGTAACAGTAATAATTTAGGACAAATTTTAATTCTTAATTATTTGATTTTTTTAAACTTCTCCCGCATACTTATAATACATGGATTTTTTATCAGAGCTTCAAAAAGAACGCTACAACTACATTCCAAAAATTCCTCTCATACTGGAACAGAACGCGTCGAACGTTGTCGTAAAAACAGGTTCCGCAATTCTGCAGTCAGAAAGCCATGAACAGATTCAGAAAGAGTTTCCCCTGACATCAGGCCGCCCTGAACTTTCCTTTATCAAAGGCCAGAATGAAGAAGGCGGCAAAAAACGGCGCGTCGGAGTCCTTTTAAGCGGAGGACAGGCGCCGGGCGGACACAACGTAATTGCAGGAATCTTTGACGCGCTCAAGCAGGCAAATCCCGATTCAACTTTATACGGATTTCATCTGGGACCGGGCGGACTTGTAAAAAACGATTACGAAATTCTTGAAAAGCAGAAAATCGACGAATACCGCAACACCGGCGGTTTTGACATAATCGGAAGCGGACGCACAAAAATCGAAACAGAAGACCAGATTGCAAAAACAATCGATACTGTCAGAAAACTCAAACTCGATGCCCTCATAATAATCGGAGGCGACGACAGCAACACAAACGCCGCCTTCCTTGCAGAGTGCTTTGAACAGAACAAAATAAAATGCTGCGTAATCGGAGTTCCAAAGACAATCGACGGTGACTTAAAAAACAATTTTATCGAAACCTCTTTCGGGTTCGACACGGCGACAAAGGTTTATTCGGCACTGATCGGCTCGCTGTCGCGCGACACGATGTCTTCAAAAAAATACTGGAACTTTGTAAAACTCATGGGCCGTTCAGCGAGCCACATCGCACTTGAATGCGCCCTCCAGGTTCATCCGAATGTTACGCTGATAGGCGAAGAAATTGCCGCCAGAAACACCGGACTTGCGCAGATTCTCCACGATATATGCAGCGTAATCGCAAAACGAGCCGAAAAGGGACTTAATTTTGGAACAATTCTGATTCCGGAAGGCATAGTTGAATTCATCCCGGAGACTGCAAATCTTATCAACGAGTTGAACCGCAACTGGGTTGAATACGAAAAGGTTTTTACAGCCCTCACAACCCTTGAGTCCAAAAAAAAGTGGCTCAAAACCCGCATTTCGTCGGCCGCCTATGACACGCTCGAACTTCTTCCGTCTGAACTTGCAGAGCAGTTTCTGGGTCTCCGCGACCCGCACGGAAACATCATCGTAAGCCAGATTGAAACAGAAAAACTTTTTATCATTATGTGCAAAAACTACCTGGAAACAATGCAGGGAATCGGCACCTACAAGGGAAAATTTTCTCCGATGGCACTTTTTTACGGCTATGAAGGACGCTCTGTTTTTCCATCAAACTTTGACTGCAATTACTGTTATGCGCTCGGAAAGGCCGCCTTTTTACTGGCTGCAAACAACGCAAACGGCTACATTACCTGCATAAAAAATCTTGCTTCATCTCCTGACAAATGGCTTGCCGGAGGCGTTCCGCTCACAATGATGATGGGAATGGAAACACGAAAGGGAAAGTTAAAGCCTGTAGTTTCAAAATCCCTTGTGGACATTACCGCTCCCGCATTCAGGGAATTTGAAAAACACCGCGATGAATGGGCAGTTAACACAGATTACCGCTTTCCGGGACCAATTCAATATTACGG
>JAEENG010000125.1 GCA_016283615.1 Treponema sp. | reverse complement strand
AACTGCCAGATTAACGTAAGCGGAAAGAAATACGATGACGGCGATCACGGTATGTTCTACAGCACCGACGGAATCATCGTTATCAGAAAGGGTGCAGTAATTCCATCAGGAACAATTATTTAGTTATAAAAAATATTTAAGGAAACACTAAAGATGCCGGATTCAATGTTCGATAAACTTGGAGAGCTTATCAGCGAAGGTTTTGAATCCGGCATTTTTTTTACCCGAAACGAAAATCCTGCCTCAAAAAACACCTCAAAACCTGCTGAAGAACAGAAAGGAAAATACTCAGATAGTACACAAAAGTCGACAAAAACCTCTTTAACACAGGATACTGTATATAAAAGTGTACAACCTAACAATCAAAACCAAGATTGTATAGTATCACAAAAATCAAAACTTATAAAATATGCTCATCCAGACATTCAAAAAGCCTTGTCTTTTGTAGGGGTAAATCTTTCGGATACAGCAGAAATCACCTATGACCTGGCAAAAAAACTCTTTCACAAAAAACTGATGAGGTTCCATCCGGATAAGAATGCAAAAAATGAGACGATGGATAAGATTACGAGAGAAAAAACTGCCCAGATTTTAGACGCGTGGAAGCTTATAGAAGACTGGTTTAAGTCCCAGGACTAGTCGTCCCAGGCTAGTCCTGTTCCTCTTCTCCGCCGTCGCTTGCAATTCCCCACTCATTGAGCTTCCGGTGGAGTGTTTTGCGTCCGATTTTTAATACGTCGGCAGTGCGGCTTTTGTTGCCCTTATTTGCTTCAAGATTTTCGAGAATAATCATCTTTTCGGCTTCTTCAAGAGGAATGCCCAGAGGCACGCTTACAGCCTCAGAAGACTGCGCCATGGACACAGTCGGAGGTAAATCATCAAGTGTAATTTCTGAGCCGTTTGCCATAACCACAGCGCTTTCTACGCAGTGCTGGAGCTCCCGGATATTGCCCGGCCAGTCGTATTTGTAAATTGCGTTTTTGGCAGAATTGTCAAAGCCTGTAACATTTTTTCCGTTTTCTTTATTTGACGCTTCCAGAAACTGTTTTAGCAATAATGGAATATCATCCTTCCTTTCGCGCAGCGGCGGAACCTGAATGTTAATTCCGTTGAGTCGGAAGTAAAGATCTTCGCGGAAGCGGCCGGCCTTAACTTCTTCCTGGAGATTTCTGTTTGTTGCGGCAATTACACGTACATCAACTTCGATAGTTTCTTCACCGCCGACACGTTCAAACTTTTTTTCCTGTAAAACACGCAGAAGCTTTACCTGAACCGTTTTGTTGATTTCGCCGATTTCATCAAGGAATATGGTACCGCCGTGTGCAAGTTCAAACTTACCTTTGTGCATGGATTCGGCCCCTGTAAAGGCACCCTTTTCATGACCAAAAAGTTCGCTTTCAAGGAGAGTTTCTGAAAGAGCCGCACAGTGCACTTTGATAAAGGAATTGTCTTTTCGCGACGACAGATTGTGGATTGCGTCCGCAACAACTTCCTTACCTACACCGCTTTCGCCGGTAATAAGAACGCTGATTTTTGCGTCCGCAACTTTTTTTACCATCTGCACAACTTTCTGCATGGAAGCGCTGCTTCCGGTAATGTTTTCTACAGAGCGTTTTTTATCAACTTCTGACAAAAGCTGCTGGTGCTGAAGGCTTAATTCACGGCCCTGAAGGGCCCGCTTAACTATGAGTTCAAGCTGGTCAAGGTTAAGGGGCTTTGTCAAAAAGTCGTAGGCCCCGTTGTGCATCGCCTGAACCGCCGCATCAATTGAACCATGTCCTGTCAAAACAATTACAGGAATTCCTGGCATTTCTGCAGTGATTTTTTTAAGCACATCTTCGCCCGAAATTCCAGGCATACGAAGGTCTGTAATCACAAGGTCAATATCGCCTTTTGCAAGCAGATCAAGACCTTCCTGACCGTTTGCGGCAAGTTTTACATTGTAGCCGGACATTTCAAAGTCAGCGGCAAGACCTTCACGGATATTTTTTTCATCATCTATAACTAAAATCGTAAACTTCATTATTTATCTCCTGAAGAGTTATGCGTCAAAAGCTTCTGTGTTGTCTGAGGAACCGGCAGAGTAATAGTAAATTCACTTCCCTGTCCGACAGTAGAAGTTACACTTATATCTCCGCGGAATTCTTTTATAATCTTGTAACACATGGCAAGCCCGAGCCCTGTTCCGTTTGCCTTTGTCGTATAATATGGTTCAAATACACGCGAAAGAGTTTCTTCGCTCATTCCCGTGCCGTTATCTGTAAAAGTCAGAATGAATTTATCGTCTTTTATAAACGAACAAATGCTCAGACGGCCGCTGACAACCTGTCCGAAGGGTTTTGATTTGTTGAATGCGTCAAAGCGCTCTGTAATGGCGTACAGTGCGTTCTGAGCGAGGTTTACAATCACTTCGCGGAAAAGTTTTTCGTCGAGCAGGAGCTTGGGACAGTTGGGACAAAGTTCGGATTCAACCTTCACATGCTTGTCTGTAAATTCCGGGGTGATGAATGCAACAAAATCATTGAGAATTTTGTTTGGATTTACAAGTTCAAGCTGGGCAGAAACGGGACGGACGGCCATTAAAAAGTCCACAACGATTTTATTCAGGCGGTCAATTTCCTGGTTTACAACATCAAGATAGTTTTCCGTAAACTTTTTGTCCGGAAGCATGCCGTCGCCTTCGCGTTTTTTTCTGATTGCTTTCTGCAAAAGTTGAATGTGAATACTGATTGCACCGAGAGGATTTTTAATTTCGTGAGCCACGCTTGCGGCAATATTTGTAAGGCCTGCGAGGGCTTCCATGCGGTGAAGAAGAATTTCCTGATTCCGTTTTTCTGTTACGTCGTCAATCAGAATAATTGAACCTGTAATACTGCTTTCCTGAACAAGCGGCGAAACAAAAATTTCGATAAAGCGCACGGATCCGCCTGAAGTTTTAATCGTAAACTCGTCAGAAACATTGGTTTTGTTTTTATCAAAACAGTCCTTAAAAAACTGAAGGATTTCGTCGTCTTCAATATAGTCAGGCAGTGTTAAATCTTCATCATCTTTTGAATAATTATTGATGGACAAAAGTCTTTCTGCAGCCTTGTTGATTTCGAGAATACGGCAGTTTTTGTCAACTGTTACAAGACCTGTCGACAGGGACTGAAAAATCGAACGAAGGACAGAGTTTTCTGTATGAAGTTCACTGAATAACTGTTCAATCTGGTTTTCGGAAAGTTTGGAAAGCTTTTCGTAAACACGGTTAGAAAAATTCTGCATTTACTCCCCCATTAACCAAGATAGATTTTTTTATTGTATGCTAAATCACGGTAAAGATTTTCGAGGGCTGACAGCGGAGTCTGATTGTAAATCGTAACATTATTGTAACAGGCTTTGATACATTCAACATTTTTTTCTTCGTATTCAATTTGAGCCGAATCCGGATTTTCTGTGCGGAAAACCTGCATAAGCGACTGCAGAAACAGCTTGAATAAAAGACGGGGTTCAAAATCTGCACATTCTTTTATGATTGCATCAATTTGAATCAAATGTCCGTTTTTAATTCCGTTGTAATATTTGCCGGCCGCCTGTAAAATAGCGTCCGCCTTTACAGGAAGAAAGTTATTCAAATAATTTGTAATTCCGCCGTCAAGTTTATAACTGTCGGCATGAAAAACCCTGTCCAGAACTTCCCTTTCCTGAACCTGAGTGCGCTGTGTAAAATTGTAGGTTCTGACGCGGGAAAGAATTGTAGGCATTACGGCCCCGCGGCGTGTTGTTGTTAAAATAAAAACTACGTCTGCAGGAGGCTCTTCCAGAATTTTTAAAAGTGCGTTACGGCAGCTTTCGTTCATTCTGTCGGCATTTTCGATAATCAAAACTTTTTTGCCATCGCTGCTTTTTAAGTGAGCCCAGAAAGAAGCACGCCTTATCTGGTCAATCGGAAGAGAATCGTACATAAATGTGGATTCAAGTTTGTCCGCATTTTTCTGAATGTTTTCGATAATTTTTTCAAGCTCTTCATTTGAGGGAACCTGCTTTTTAGGGTCCAGTAATTCAAGCTGGTCCTCGATGGATTCAACCAGAGGAGCAAGTTTTGAAAGTTTATTGTCTCCTTCCCACAAAACCTGAGAAAATCTCATTGTAAGCTTTCGGACGGCACGGATAAAAAGATACCTGCATGCATCAAGATGACGGGTGTTGTTTGCTCCGGCGTACAATAAAGCACGGCTTGCGGCAAGAATTTCTATGGAAAGGTCGCGGGGACCTGCAAGTAAAACGTTTGTGTTTACAAGGCTCTTATTGCGAAGACAGGCCGGGCAGGTGCACTGCCAGTCACCGTGATTTGGTCCGGACTGAGTGCAGGATAAAATGCGTGCAAGTTCAAGCGCACAGGTTAACTTTCCGCTCGATTGAGGGCCTGAAAGCAGAATTGAGGATGGTAAACAATTGTTCCTGATATCAGAAATCAGCTGGCTGCCTGCATTCTGATACAAAAGATTATCAAACATTAAACAAAAATTCCTTTGAGGTAATTAACCGGTCCCTGGATATATTTTGCGAGAACCTTGTAATAAAAACTTCCATCGGTTACGACAGACAAATCAAACCATGGCTGGCCGCATACAAGAATCAAAATTGCACAAACGATAAAAAGACCTTCAAGCGCTCCAAGAACAAATCCAAGAACCCGGTCAAGACTCCTTAAGATATCGCCTTCCATAACGCTTCCAATCAGGGTCTGGATGATTTTGACAAGAAGAAAGGCCGCTATAAACAAAAGGATAAAGGCAAGAACAATACAAACCGCCTGGTTATTGATAAACTTTTCCAGATGCGGAGAAAGTTTTGAACTGAAAAGGACTGCAACAACAATACCTGCAATAATTGCGAGCTTTCCGAAAAGTTCCCTCAAAAAGCCGTGTGTTGTTGCCATAATTGCAAAAACAAAGATAATGATTGTAAAAACAACGTCAATAAAAGTTAAATGCATATAAACCTCTATTTATTTACCTGTTCAAAAATTAATTCTGCAATGCAAAGTGCAGGTCTTTTTTTATCAGATAATTTTTTTGAATTTTCACTCATCAAAGCTCGTGTATCAGGATCCAGAAGTTTTGTAAGTTCGTTACGGAGATTTTCTGAATCAGCCTGCTCTCCGACAAGAACTGCCGCCGCCCCGCTCTCCTTAAAGAAGTTTGCGTTGTCGACCTGGTCGCCTCTTGTTCCGCTGCCACACAGTGGAATCAATACAAGAGGCTTTCCGCACACTGAGCATTCCCAGATTGAATTGGCACCGGCGCGTGACAAAATTACATCTGCTGCTGCGATAACCTGGCTCATCTGGTCGTAGATAAAAGGATACGGAAAGTACGAGTCAGTTGCCGGAGGAACAAAGTCCCTGTCACGCTCACCGCACTGGTGCACAACATTAAAATGAGTGCTGAGCCATTCGAGGTTGTCTACAACAAGAGAATTGAGCTGGTGGGCACCGAGACTTCCGCCGAGTACGAGGAGAATCGGCTTTGATGTGTCAGCATTGCGTCCGTTATAAATAAATTCCTTTCCTTTTGCACCGTCTGCGCTGTAAAAAACCGGGCGGACCGGGTTTCCGGTAACTACGGCTTTTGAACGCAGATTTTGCGGCAAAAATTGAATTGTCTGTTCGTATGAAACTAAGATTTTTGAGGCAAAGCGGCTGTTGATTTTTGTTGCAAGGCCCGGAGTAAAGTCACATTCGTGCGTAAAAACAGGAATTCCTAAAAGACGCGCCGCAACACAGGGAGGAACAGAAACAAAGCCCCCCTTGGAAAACACAACCTTTGGTCTGATTACAAGGAGGTGAAAAAAAGAAACAAAGAAGCCTGCGATGATTTTAAAAACATCAATAAAATTCAATAAAGAAAAATAGCGTCTGAGTTTACCCGAAGGGATTCCGTAAAATTTATCTGCACTGGCACTTTTCTGGACGATTGTTCTGTCCATTCCGCTCGAATTACCAAACCAGTATATGCGGACGGCCTGGTCATTTTTTGCAAATAAAACACGGATTTCGTCCGCGATTGCAAGGCCGGGATAAATGTGCCCGCCGGTTCCACCACCGGCAAATACAATTTTAGTTGAATTATTGTTCATATATGTGTAATTATGACACACTTTTAACTTATATACAAGGCAAAAAAAAGACGGCACCAGAGGGCACCGTCCATTTTTCAACAAAAAGCTGCATCAAGGCACGCTCCGGGCCTTGAATTATCTTGAATTAGTGGCGGAGTCTCAGGCTGAGAGCACCGCTCCATGTTTTGTCTTCTTTAAATGTTTTAGGATCGATACTTACACTTGCAGTCAGCTGAATCAAAGCAAAGTTGAATCCTACACCTGCAAAGAGCTGCGGCTGGAAGTTGTTGTAATCGATGCTCTTTGAAACATTTCCTGAGCCTTCATAATCTTTTCCTAAAGCAATAAGGGGTGTCTGAAGACCAGAATCCTTGATTTTCCATGACCAGTCGTTGTCAGCATCAGAAACAAAGAGGCGTCCGCCGACGAACGGTGTCAAACCGATTCTTACAACAGGAATGCTGAATTCTTTAGATACCTGTGCAGAAAGGTAGAGTGTGTGGATATTGTAATCAATGCTTGCTTTTGCTTCGTCGTTTGAAATTCCAAATGACCCCTGGTTGTAGAAGTATCCGAGACCTACAGAAACTTTTGGCAGAACAAGTCCGCCTTCTACAAGAGCATAGCGTACATCAAAGCCGATGGTTGTAATTTCAGCCCTCATTTCTGAACCTGTCATAGCTTCAGGATATGTGAGTGTACCGGTCTTCATTACAGCGATATCAGCATCGAAAGGAAGGATGAGACCACCTACACGAAGGTCAGCTGTAAATACAGGGAATTTGTAAGAGTTTTCTACGCCACCAATACCAAGCATTGAAGCGGCTTTTGCAAGACCTTCTGTATTGATGTTTGTAAGGGCAAAGTTAAAACCACCGCCAAGGCGGATTCCAGGAAGAAGACTTCCGATCCAGGCATCTGCCCATACGTTCTGCTGGGTTGCGGCCTGTGGAACTGCAACTGAAAGCTGTTCGGCAAAGTCACTCAATCCGTCAGAAATCTTCTGAGTATCAAAAGCACTTGCATCAAATGCAAAAGCGCCTGAAACAGATAATGATAAAGCAACTGTAATTGCCATTAATTTTTTGTTCAATTTCATTGAATACCTCCAAAAGTATCTTTGTCAATTTTAACGCAACAAATCAATGCTGACAATAATAAAATTGCAAAAAAAAAGGCTTCCTACTTTCGTAAGAAGCCTTTGCCACAGGTTGGAATCGAACCAACGACATACGGATTTTCAGTCCGGCGCTCTACCAAC
>JAEENG010000124.1 GCA_016283615.1 Treponema sp. | reverse complement strand
TCGAGTACTCGAGTTTTGTAAGATAAAGAGGGTCCGGGTAGACAAAGTTTTCGTCAACTTCGTCGGTTGTACGGCCGTCATTGTCTTCGAGTTTTGTGAGATCTATATTTTCGTCGTCGATATCTTTTTCAAAAATGTCGCTCATTAAAATACTCCATTCAATTTTACTTTTAACTTGCCAATAAGTCTACAATCAGTCCGTTAATTTCTTCCAGCCGGGCAAGGATGTTTATCTGCTGGGAGTGATTGTAGAGCAGGTCCGAGGTCAGTTTTTCCAGTTTTTCGTTAATAACCCGAATCTGTACATAAGTTGCGGGTTTACCGGTTCTGCGGTTAAATCCCGGACGTCTTTTTGTAATAACCTCGTAATTATTTTTAGAAACGTAGCGTATAAAATCACCGAGTGCGTTTCTGTAATTCTGGATTTGTTCAGGAGTCTGGCTTTCCTTCAGCTGGTCGCCTGCAATATCAAGGCGGTCCTTGAGAAATATGACTGCCTCTTCAGTGTCCATTCCGGCAAGTTCCGGAGGAAGGCCCTGTGACTGTAATTCAAATTCTTCTTCTGATTTTTTAAGTGAATTGATAAAGGATGTTTTTGAAGCGTTACCAGTTTTTTTCTTTTTGTCGGCTTCTTTTGCCTGCTGGTGGGCTGCGGCTTGAGTTGCGGAAAAATAAATTGACTGGTTGTTGATTGCTTCAACGCCTGGCATATTTAGATTACCCTGCTTCTTATGACCTGTGCATCCATGAATTTTTTGGATTCATTATTGAATTCTTCTTCGTTTTTAAGCGAAATACAGTGTCCGTTAAAGATAACGTTTTCTTCGATTTGGAGGCTTTTTGTAATAATATCGCCGATCAGAACGGAACCTGACAAAAGTTTGATTCCTTTTGGGGCAGTAACATCGCCGGTAACGATCCCGCCGATTATACAGGAAGCAGCGTTGATGTTCCCGCGTACACGAGATTTGTCGCCTATAATTACATTGCTTTGTGTCTGGATATTGCCGTCAACGTCGCCGTCTACGCGGATAAAACCGTTGATTTTTACATCGCCGCTGACAAAGGAGCCCTGGCCGATAAGAGTATTAATTGAAATGTCGTCTTGAGTAAATGCCATCTTATTTTGAAAGTTTTACGTTAACGTACTTGGCAGGGTCAACAACGTCCGAACCGATATGTACTTCGTAGTGAAGGTGTGGACCTGTTGTAATACCTGTATTGCCGATTGTACCGATGATCTGTCTCTGAGAAACGAATTCTCCTTTTTTAACGCGTACAGTCTGCATATGGCAATAGCGGGTATAAATACCGTGCTTGTGTTTGATAATTACATAGTTACCGAAGCTGAAGTCAAAACCTACGGTAACAACCTGACCATTAGCTGTTGCAACAATCGGGTCTCCGGAACGCCATGTAGAGAAGTCCAGTCCCTTGTGGATGTACCACTGTCCTGTAATCGGGTGTACATTCTGTCCGAACGGCATAGAGATGTGTCCGATTCCTCCGCGTACCGGCCAGATGTTTGGAATGTCTGTAAACAATGTTTCCTGACTTTCCAGCATCTTTCCAATTTGCTCGATTGGTTGAACTGCGCTTTCCAGGTATGAATTAAACTGTCTGATATCGGTAGCTTCTTTAGTTGAACCTGTTACCTGACTCTGAGTATCGAATAATGAAGAAAGGTCAGAGTCGTTCATGGAAGCCTTAGAGACAGATGATGAACTGTTGATTCCGAGAAGTGAAAGTGACTGAGACAAAGAAGACTGGAATCTCTTTGCTGTCTGAAGAAGGTTGTTGTTTTCGTCACGGAGTTCGTCGAGGCTCGCAAGAGTCTGGCGGTTTTCGTTGATAAGACGGGTAATTTCGGCATTTGAACCTGCAACCTGTCTGTTAAAGTATACGAAAGAAGAAATGATTCCGACGATAAGAACTATGCCGAGGCAGAGGGCAAAAACGTTTGTCTGGAAGTTAACAACCTTGCTCTGTGAGTGAGGAACAATCATGATGGTTAACTTGCTGTCACAAATCTTTAAGAATTTTACAAACAGGGCACCGGCTTTGGAAAACCAGCTTTTTACTGCTGCTGTAACGCGTGAGACAAAGTTCTTTTCAATTTTCTTATAACGTCTTGTTCTTGCCAATTCCTACTCCGAAGACAATTATACAATTCTAGCAGAATATCATTGTATACTACCATAGTAAGCGATTGAGTGTCAAACGACTCATCTGTAAAGTTAATTTGACAATTCAAAGGTTCTCGTGTTATTCTTATCGGTATAAACGGAGCAAAAATTAACCCGATTCCCGGGAGCTCCTCAATCTTTGTCTATTCGGAAGTAAAAGCCATGCAGTTTTTTGATACTCATGCCCACATCGGGCTTATATACGATGATCCTATTGAACAGTTACGCGTTGTACAGCAGGCTAAGCAGGCTGGTGTTACCCGTATTGTCAGCATTAATAACAGCCTTCATGACTTTAAAAAAGTATATGCAAATTTAAAGTCTTTCTCTGGAATTTATCACGCAGTAGGTGTCGCTCCGTCAGAAGTTATGACACCGGGAAAGGACTGGGTTCAGACTATTGAAGAAAGTCTCAGCCTCCCGAATGTAGTTGCTGTAGGCGAAACAGGCCTCGACTATTTTAAACAGTTTGGTGACAAGCGCAGCCAGATTGAACTTTTTATTACTCAGCTCGAAATCGCCCAGAAACACAATCTTCCAGTAATTATTCACAACCGTGACGCGGGAAAGGATGTTTTTGACGTACTCAAAGAACGTATTCCGTCGGCCGGTGCAATTCTGCACTGCTATAGCGAAGACGCCGAATACGCTAAAAAATGTCTGGACGCAGGTCTCAACGTTTACTTCTCATTTGCAGGAAACCTCACATACCGCAATGCACGTAACCTGCATGAAACTGTTTTGAATATACCGCACGACAGAATTCTCATCGAAACAGAAAGTCCGTTCATGATTCCTGCCGAATACCGCGAGCGCAAGCGAACAATGCCTGCATACCTGCCTTCAACAGCAAGATTCCTGGCAGAAATGCTCGAAGTTCCGCTTGAAGAACTCAGCGTTAAGCTCTGGCAGAACAGCTGCCGTATCTTTAACATTCCGGAAGCATAATGTCACTTTACCACCCGGTAAAAATCGGAAAACTTTCTCTTGACGGCAATGTCTTTCTGGCTCCTGTAGCAGGATATTCTGACAGAGCCTTCCGCTCAATCTGCGCTGACTGCGGCGCGGATTTTGCGTATACGGAGATGGTCAGTGCCGAAGCCCTCACACGAAACAACCTCAAAACAGAGCAGCTGATGGCACGTGCTCCGAACGAAAAGGCTTACGCGGTACAGATTTTTGGCGGAAAGGGTCAGATTATGGCCGATGCCGCCAGAATTGTGCTCGAAAAAACTTCGGCCGAGTGCATCGATATTAACGGCGGCTGCCCGGTTCCTAAAATTATAAAAAGTGGCGCCGGAAGCAATTTGACTGCAAATCCGCCGCTTTTGTACGAAATTGTAAGTTCAGTTGTAAAGGCTGTGGACGGAAAGGTTCCTGTAACGATTAAAATCCGGACCGGATGGGATGCCGAACACATTACCTGGAAAGACTGTGCCCAGGCAGCGCTCGATGCCGGAGCGGCTGCAATTACCCTCCACGGACGCACACGCGCACAGGGCTACGAAGGCAGGGCCGACTGGGGCAAACTCGCAGAACTTGTTGAATTCATCAACGGCCGCATTCCGGTATTTGGAAGCGGGGACGTTTTTAGCCCGGAAGCCGCAAAACAAATGATTGAACAGACCGGCTGCGACGGAATTATGCTCGCACGCGGCGCAATGGGAAACCCGTTTATTTTTACAAAAATCCGTCAGTTTTTAAAAACCGGCTCATACCAGGAAATTCCGACAAAGGAACGGATCGAAGCAGGCTTCCGTGAGCTTGATTTACTTGTTCAGGATTTTGGCGAAAAGGGTGCCTGTCTTGAAATGAGAAAGCGTTTCTGCGCATACAGCAAAGGAATCGACGGCGGGGCCGCTTTACGAAAACAGCTTGTAGTAGCCGAAAGCGTAGAAGAGTACAAAAACATATTTAATTCATTTCTTGGAAAAGAGTAAGGTTGTATAATCTTCCATTTACCAATAAAATATAGTTATGGGGATTTTGAATTTTCTGACTGAACTTTTTGAAGTAATTTTTAAAGGTTCGTCTCCAGAAGTTAAAAAAAAGCAGGCTCTTAATAAAATCGAAAGCGAATTGCGGAACATGCAGCCGTGCATTTACAAGGCCGGTATGCTGCAGGCAAACTTTGCCGAACTTTTCAGGGTGCTCTATGAAAATTCAAAATCGCTCGAAGACCTTCTTGCAGAAACAATCAGCAGTGACGACATTAAAAAGCACACTTATTACGAAAATCAGCTTCTTTTGACAGGTTTTACCGGAGCAGACCAGGAAAAGCTTGAAAAACTCGGTGCCGAACAGCGCAAGCAGGATGTTGTGAATTCAAACCTGCCGATGGCAAAGGTTTTTGAAAACCAGAAGCACACCCTCGAATATCTGATTAAACAGCTCAACACTCCTGAATTCATCAAAATTGACGAAGTAATTGCAAACCTTCAGCAGTTGACCGATATCTGCCGCTTTAACTATCTGTCAGTGATTCACTTTTTTGATCCGGACTATAACGGCTTTAATCCGGGCTACGAACCGAGCTTTGTGCCTTGTGTTGCGGACAGCATGGCAGGCGCCTTCCAGGATTTGTATTATCTCGTTTCTAAATTCAAGGTTGAACCTGCACTTTCGCGCGCATTGATTGCCCTGGTTCAGCTGCACAAGGGTTCAAATTATTCAACAAATGACGGGCAGCACTATCTGACTTACCTCAAGAAAATCCGCACGGTCCTGACAAAATATCTTACTCCGGATCTGCTGCTCAAATTGATTCGCCTTACAAAACAAAACCCGGATTTTATTCCCCAGAGTGCTTCGTATTCGGCAAATGCAAGACAAAAGTATGCAAACTACATGCAGGAGCATTTTGAATCTGACTCGAACCGTATCAAGACAGAAATTAAGGACAACAACATTATTATCGAAATCAAAAAGCTTTTTGGAGAAAGGGATCTGCTCGAACTGGAAGGCTACAATGTTGAAACCGACAAAAAACTTCAAATCAATACGTCGTTTTCGTTTAACTGGGTAAGGCCTCTGCAGATTATCAAAAACTTTCTGGAAATGTACATCAACGACCAGGTTAAAAGCCTGCTCAACGATATTGTTATAGAAGGCTTTTTTAATAATTCAATTGATAAGAGTAATTTTTCTACTACGGTCTTTGCCAGCAACGAGGCGGCCCAGGAAATTTTAAATTTTGAAGCAGCCTTCGGGCGCGGACAAAAATACGACCTTGCCCTGATAGACAGTTACATTCAGGACGGACGCAAGAGCGGAGATTTTATAAAAAAATTGGAGAGCTTAGTTGATAGTATCAATGAAGAAGCACACAATCTTGTTCAGTCTTTGACCACGGGAATTTATGACCTTTACAAACAGGTCGGCGAACTCCTTGTGGATTCAAAAAAGACCAAGCCGGATTTTGTTTCCAACATTAAGGTATTGTTGACTTCGACCAGGAATCGCGAAAACACGACACAACTTGAGCAGAACTTTGAGTCCTGGGTTTTATTTCTTGAAATAATGAAGAATTATGCTATAATCGGAGAAATAGAAAAAAAATGAACCAGGAAGTAGGACCAGTAAGCCTTAGTCCCGAATATGATGAAATCGTAAGTCAATACGAAAAAAAGATTTACGACCTTAAGCAGCTTCTCGAGATTTCGCGCTCTCTCTGTTCAACAATTGAATTTTCTCAGTTGATCGAATCGATTCTTTATACCTGTATGGGACAGTTCCGCGTACTGGGCGGCGGTGTTTTTGTTCTTGATGCACTTGACAGCGATGTACTCCTCCTCGACCAGAACTACAACGGAATGGACCTTGATCCAAATGTAAAATACGAAATTCCAATCAACAGCCCGATTGTTCAGCTGCTTGAAAAGTCTGAAAAAGTATTGACCCTGGAAGAATTTCAGGAACAGATTCCGGAAGGCACGGATATTGAACCGATTACTTCGCTTAAGCCTTCCCTGATAGTTCCGCTTGTTCAAAAAAATCACCTGAACGGTATCCTTGTTTTTGGTGAACGCATTACAATGCCGGACGAAGAAGGATATTCATCATACGAAAAAGAGATGATTTTAAATATCGCTTCTCTTGCGGCAATTTCGATTTACAACGCAGCCCTTCTTGAACGCTCATCAACCGATATGATGACGCACTTAAAGTTAAAATACTTCTTTTATAATGTTCTGACAGACAAGCTCGATATGGCAATGGCACAAAACCTGCCGCTCGCCGTAATTATGTTTGATATCGACTTTTTTAAGCGTTTTAACGATACCTACGGACACGCCTGTGGAGATTACGTTTTGCAGACTGTTGCAAAAATTATACGTTCATGCATCCGCTCAAAAGACCTTGCTTCCCGCTACGGTGGTGAGGAATTTACAGTAATGCTGGACAATACAAACAAAGAAGATGCGATGACTGTTGCAGACCGCATCCGTAGCAAAGTTGAACAGTACGATTTCTGCTACGAAAACCAGCATGTAAAAGTAACAATTTCTCTTGGCGTAACTTTGTTTGACGCAGAAAAAAACCCGGTAACTTCTCCAAAGCAGATTGTTGACCAGGCCGACCAGGCACTTTATGTGTCAAAACGCTCTGGCCGTAACCGCGTTACTTTTGCGGACGAAAAGTTAATCTCAGAAATAAATCTTTCCGAGTAACCGATGAATTCAATAATCCGACGTCCTTTTCCTTACACTTACAAAAACTATACCCTCATAATCATACTGCTTAATGTTGCTGTCTTTCTTGCGGCAAAAGTCTGGCCTGCAATCGATTATTACCTTGCATTAAACACTTACAACTGCCTTGCCGGCAGAATGTTCTGGCAGCCTTTTACCTACATGTTTGTGCACGGAAACTTCCAGCACCTGTTTTTTAACATGCTCGGACTTTTCTTTTTTGCCACTTCCGTTGAACGCGCAATCGGCAGCCGCGAGTTTCTTCTGATGTATCTGACAGTAGGTGTGCTCGGCGGTGTAACTTCTCTGCTGGTTTATTTTTTTACCGGTATGTACCTGGTTTATCTGCTGGGAGCAAGCGGTGCAATTTACGGAATGCTTTTTGCATACGCAGTAATTTTTCCAAAAAACAGAATATTTATCTGGGGAATTATTCCTGTTCCTTCGCCGATACTTGTAATTGCCTACGCTGTAATCGAAGTTCTGAGTCAGTTTACCGGAACAAGATCAGGTGTAGCACACATGACACATCTTGCAGGCTTTGCTTTTGCATTCCTGTACTTTGTGATTAGAATGGGAGTAAACCCGATAAAAGTATGGAAAGACGCATACCGCTAAAAACAGCGATTTTTTTAGTTTTAATCTTTTTGTCCCTGCTGCCGTTAACCGCGCAGAATTTATCCCAGAATAACCGGATTCAATTTATTCTCTGGGCAGAACGCGAAGTTTATCCGGGTGTCGAATGGAATTCAAAAGTTGTGGAAGCGGAATCGGTCGGAGAAGACGATTACACGATTCCTGTAAACCGCTTAAAGCAGACGGCACCTTTTTTTGTCGGAGGCCTTCTGTACGGCTGGAATTTTGAATACACTCCGTCGGACAAGGCAAGAAAAGTAGATGAATATATGGATTTTTCTCCGGTACGCGAACTTTTGCCTTCTGAATTGAATTCAATCAGATACAAAAATACTGCCCTAAAAGATGACCGCCTTTACTGCCGTGTTGAATACGACAGAACTGAGGAGCAGAAAAATCTTTACCGCTCATGGCAGTCAATTACCAACCCTAAAATCCGCGGAACAGGATATGCTCCGCTTAGCAAAGGTTTTGATGGAATTCGTCTGGCCTGTCAGGATGCCATAAAAATGGCTGTCCGTGACTACTGGCGCACTAAAATCAAGAATAAACCACGCGAGATTTCCGGCAGAATAATGCTCAGTGCCCCGCCTGTAGTTGCGGTAGACAGCGGCCGCTATAAGGTTACGCTTGATTTTTTTATGGAAACAGATAGAATATTAGAGTACGAAAAGTTTTAAAATCTGCATTTGCGGATTATACTTTATGAAAAAGCAAATATCTTACCGATTTTGGAGGTAATAATATGAAAAAATTTTTCGCTGTAATTACAGCTATGATTTGTCTTACTGGTGCAGTTTTTGCAGATGAAGTTGAAGATCTTTTGAAAGAACCTGTTGGAAACGAAATCCAGACAATTATTCCGGAAGATCAGCACGTAACAAACAAGACTGCAAAAGTTCGTCTTGAATACACACCACTTACAGATGAAGTTCGTTTGTATTACACATGTGCAGCTGTTCAGTTTGATCAGGGCGAAGCAATGAATACAGCACTCGCTGTTCTCAAAGACTTCCAGGAAAAGAATCAGTACTACAGCTACAAATATATGCGCCGTGATTCGGTAAAATATTACAAGGACGAAAAGACTGGATTCAAATGGGCCCAGTACTTCTCGTACGTAAGATTCCAGAGATAGTTTTTTTCTCGACCGGTTTTGAGCTGGTTCCATTAAGGTACCGGCTCAACTTTTATATAGAGGCAACTCTAAAAAAATCACAGTCACACACTTTAAGCGGGGCGTTTTGACTGCAAATTCACCGTTCTTTCGGCCCCGCTTAAGAACTAATGAGTTATTAAAAATGGACGTTCAGAACATCATCAAAAACCTTCACCCACTTGAGACTAAGGTACTTTTAAACTACACAGCAAAAGATGAATTATCATCAGAAAAACTTCAAAAAGAACTTGATTATAAGGAAGGACACGCAAACCAGGCGTTTTCATGGCTTGGCGGAAAGGGACTCATCGCTGTAGACAGCCGCACCCCGCACACTTACTACGAAATTACTGATCTTGGACGTGCTTTTGCAAAAGACGGCACTCCGGAAGAAAGAATCATAAACTACGTTAAAGAAAACGGAGCAAAAACACTCCCGGAAATCGCAGCAGGACTCGGTCTTGAACAGAAAGACGTTGGTTCTGCATTCGGTCCGCTTTCTAAAGACGGCGTTCTTAAAATGAATGCAGAAAAAAAGGCCGAATACACAGGCGCTCAGATTCCTGCACGTATCGAAACAGCAAAGGCTCTTCTTGCAAAAGTTGCAGCGGCCGCTGACGGAATGATTGAAAGCACAAGCCTTTCAGCAGACGAACAGAATGTAATTTCTGTATTTGCAAAAAAACGCGGAGCACAGGACAGCGCATTCAAAATCATCGAACGCGAAACTGTAATCTATAAATTGACTTCTGACGCTAAAGCAGTTGCAGAAGGACTTAAAAAAGCCGGAATTACCGGTAACGAAATCGGTGAACTTACACCAAAAATGCTCGAATCAGGTGAATGGAAAAACGGAACATTCCGCGGATACAACATTGCAATTCCGCCGGCACGTATTATTCCGGGACGCACAAATCCGTACGTACAGTTCCTTGAACACGTTAAGGACAAGCTTTGTTCACTTGGATTCAAGGAATTTGACGGCCCGCTCGTAGAAACAGAATTCTGGAACGGCGACGCTTTGTTCATGCCGCAGTTCCACGCAGCACGTGACATTCATGACGTATATCGAATTAAAAACCCTACACACGCAAAAAAAATTGAAGAACCATATCTGTCAAATGTTGCAGCAGTTCACCAGAATGGCGGCAACTCAGGCAGCCGCGGCTGGAACTACACTTTTGACCACGAGTTTACACGCCGACTTGTTTTGCGTTCGCAGGGTACAGTTTTGTCAGCTCACCAGCTGCACAAGGCAGAAATTCCGGGCAAATACTTTGGTATCGCACGCTGTTTCCGCTACGACAAAGTAGACGCAACACACCTGTCAGACTTCTATCAGACAGAAGGAATCGTACTTGGCGAAGATGTAAACCTCCGCACACTGCTCGGCTTTTTGGAAATGTTTGCCAAGGAAGTTGCAGGTGCAACAGAAGTTAAATATGTTCCGGGTTACTTCCCGTTCACAGAACCATCAGTAGAAGTTCATATCAAGCACCCTGTTCTGGGATGGTTTGAACTTGGCGGTTCCGGAATCTTCCGTCCTGAAGTAACTAAGGCAATGGGCATTGATGTTCCTGTAGCAGCATGGGGTATCGGTATTGACCGTATGGCTCTGATGGCTCTCGGCCTTAACGATTTGCGCGAACTGTTCAGTGAAAACATTGAAGAAGTTCGTTTGAGAAAAGCAAGATTCTAATTATTTGGCATATTGCATGAGGGTAAAATCGAGGAGTTTTTTACACAAAAGCTCTTCGCCGCCCTTGCAAAAGGCGCTGACAAAGGGGCGGCCGATTAAAACGCGGTCCGCTCCAAAAGCCATGGCGGTGGCAATGTCCAGGGCACTTCTGATTCCGCCGTCCACCCAGATTTCTTTACAATAAGGTCTTAATTCATCCCCATAATTCTGTAAAAATTCAGCGGTACTTCCGATACGTGTTTCTACGCGGCCACCGTGATTTGAGATGTATGCGATATCAGGCTGCACTTCCTTTACGAGCTGGATGTCTTCTGTATTAAAAATGCCCTTGATTGCAAAGCGGATGCCTTTTTTTTGAAGGGCTTTTTTGATTTGAATCAGTTGTCCGGCAGTCTTTTTTTCGAGCGGAATAAGATTTTTCATCGTAGAAATATTGAATGAATCGATATCTATCCCGATGACTTTTGCGTAAGGAGAAGCAAATTCGATATGTTCAATAATTTTTGAATTTTCAAATGGCTTGATAAAGAAGGACGCTTTAAATTCCTTATCGCCTTTCTGAATTTTTTTAACCGCTTCGATACCAAACTTGATTTTTTCGTCCGGAAAGCCGTCGCCAACGCAGATATCAAGGCCCACATTGTGAGCTGCCCCAAACATCTGGGTGTAATAATCGTGTTCATCAGAAAAACCGATGTTTTCCTGGGCGCCTGTAATTGGTGCTATGCTGATTTTTGGAATTCGTTCTGCGACAGGGCGCTCTAAAAAATTTACAAAAACGAGAGGGTTTTCTTTCCGCAAAACTTCCCAGCCGTCGCAATTGAGTCGAAAATTGATGTTACGGTTAACGCCACCCATTCCGGGCATCTGGCCGATACAGCCGGTTCCGTTACAGGTAGTGCAAAAATGGCATTTATAATTGTTGAGAGCCACGTTCAAATTCCTTAAAAATATTATACTTAAGCGCACAGATGTTTACAAGAAAACTTCCTAAACTTAAAATTTTGCAAGCCGATAATGTATAAGTAGAATTGATTGAAATTTCAATTTTGGAGAACTGATGAAAAACAATGTTAAGATAAACACAGCTGCTGGCGTAATTCTTTTTGCTCTTGCCGCAGTGTTTTCGATTTCGCTGCTTTTAGTTTTATTTGATTTTGGCGGGATGAGCCCTGCCCACAACACATATCTTTATCAGGTCGGAAAGATGTTTGCCGGAGTTTACGGCATTTGTTCTGCCCTGATTCCTGTGTTCCTGTTTGTAAGCGCCGTAATGTGCTTTACGACAAAGTGGCGCACACGTACTGGCGTTATTCTGCTCGGTTCAGTTATTCCATTCTTTACTCTTGATGCTCTTGAACATATCTGCCGCATGCTTGCAAAAGAAAATGACGGCGATATTTTTATCATGAAACTCGTTGCCGCAGTTTTGACCGGCGTAATCATTGTCGCAGTTGAATATTTACTTCTTGCAATTCTCGGAGAAGCAATTGAAAACCATCAGGGCGAGTCAGAAGACTCAGATGATGAAGCAATTGTTGAAGAAGAATCCGCTTCAGATGAATATTATGGTTCTGACAGTGTAAATAATTCTTACATGCCTGATGAACCGGATAATTTTGACAGTAATGAGGGTTACTTAAAGGAAGAGAGAACAGAAATTCCAGAAAACCCTGTAAAATACACACCGCTCAAACGTTTTAACATCAAGGACCTCGAAGTTCCGGTTGAATACGAAGAAAAGAACGATGTTGAATTTACAGACGAAACAATTGCACATGATGAAGTGCCTTCTGGCGCAGATGTAAGTCAGTATGCTGAACAGGTAGAAAACCCGATTAAAACACTCCAGGCCGAAGACCCGACCATCATCACTGAAGAAAGTGCTGTAAAAGTGTCTGATTCAGCAGAATCCCCGGTTGAAGATACAAAAGCCATTGTGAACGAAGAAAGCCCTGACCAGGGAGGGGCAGTAACAGCAGATGGTGATGCGAACGAAGAACCTTCCCCGTTTGACCACATTTTTGACGCTCAGGAGCGCCGCTACGAAGAAGAAACTTATGAAACACCTGACCCGAGCGAAGACGTCCCTGACCATGGATGGTCAGCTACAGTTGATAATGACGGAAGCGAGGCTTCCGTCGAAGTGAGCGAAACAGGAGGTTTTGCGAACGAAGAAGTCCCAGATCCTGACCACGGATGGTCAGCTACAGGCGATGATGACGGAAGCGAAGCTTCCGTCGGAGAGAGCAAAACAGGATGTTTTGCGATCGAAGACGACAGCATCGGAATCACAGACGACGCTGATATTCCATATAATGAATATGATGAAGACGAAACTCAGTCAGTAAAAGACTTTTTTTCAGACGACGGCGACGGATCAATCGACGACGCAGAGATTTTAGACGATGAGATTGAAGAGGATGATACTGACTCCGAATGGGCGGACGCAGCAGATGATGCGAACGAGACAGAAATATCTGACCAGGGAGGGGCAGCCACAACTGAAGGTGACGGAAGCGAAGCTTCAACAGTCGATTTTGCGAACGTAGACTTCGGCGATGCTACTATCAGCTCAGAAATTGACGGTCAGGAAGGGGACGACCTCTCGGACTTTGTAGAAAAACGTAATTCAAGTTTTGATAAGATTTTCAGTCAGATGAGCGAAGACGCCGCACAAAACCCGGTCGTAAGCGAAGAAGATGGTTTTGATGATGACCTTGACAGCCTCTTTGACGAAGAAAATCCAAATGAAGAACTCAGCGGAGTAACAGAAGAAGAACGTCAATTTGATCCGACTGCTGAACCGGTTGTTGATGCGAACGGCGTTGCTTACGGAACAAGTGTTCCATTCAACACGGAAGACATCAGTTTTGAAGACGTTGCAAAAGCAAGAAAGAATATAAATTCAGTTAAAAATGCAAACAAGAGCGCTGTTTTAAATGACAGTGCTGACATTGCAGAAAAACTTGCGCCTGTTGAACAGCTCGCAGAAGAAGAAATTCAGCTTGAAAAGCCTGTTGAAAAACCGGTTGAAAAGCAAAAGCCGCGCCTTAAGATGAGCGATTACAAAATTCCAACAGAGATTCTGACTACCTATGAAAACGGTGAATACTGGGTTGTGGACGAGGCAACAAGAGCGGCAGCAGAAGACTTAAAGGAAACTCTTAAAGAATTCAATATTGAAGCAGAAGTTACAGGCATCCGCAAAGGACCTGTAGTTACAATGTTTGAAATTCTTCCGGCACCGGGCGTTAAACTGAGTAAAATTGTAGCTCTTCAGGACAATATTGCACTCCGTCTGGCTGCAAGTTCGGTTCGTATTGTTGCGCCGATTCCGGGAAAGCATGCAGTTGGTATCGAAGTTCCAAACGCAGACCGCTCGGTTGTAAGCTTTAAGGAAATTGTTGAAGAAGCAAATCCTGCATTCGACAAGATGGCGATTCCGGTAATTCTTGGAAAAGACATTTCCGGTGAACCTCAGATTATCGACCTTGCAAAAACTCCGCACCTTCTGATTGCGGGTTCAACTGGTGCCGGTAAATCGGTTTGTGTAAACAGTATGATTCTTTCGATTTTGTACAAGAGAAGTCCAAACCAGGTAAAACTGATTTTGATTGACCCGAAAATCGTTGAATTAAAACTTTATAACGACATTCCACACCTGCTGACTCCGGTAATTACCGAGCCAAAACGCGCCCTCCAGGCACTCCAGTACTGTCTGTGCGAAATGGAGCGCCGCTATGCTTTGCTCGACGGAATGGGAGTTCGTGACATTACAAGTTACAACCGCCGTATCACTGAACGCAAAGTTATGCAGGAAAAACTGCCGTACATCGTTATAATTATTGATGAATTTGCTGACCTCATGGCTACAACAGGAAAAGAACTTGAATCCAATGTTGCCCGTCTTGCCGCAATGAGCCGTGCAGTTGGAATTCACCTGGTACTTGCTACACAGCGTCCTTCTGTAAACGTAATTACCGGTTTGATTAAGGCTAATATCCCGAGCCGAATTGCATTCATGGTTGCAAGCCGTACAGATTCAAATATCATTATTGACTCTGTAGGTGCCGAAAAGCTTCTTGGAAAGGGTGACATGCTTTATACAAGTGCAACAGACCCTTACCCGACCCGAATTCAGGGTACCCTCGTAAGCGATGATGAAGTAGAAAAAGTTGTTGATTACGTAAAACAATACGGCGAACCTGACTACATCGACGACGAAATCTTTGTTGATGACGATGAAGAAGGCGAAGGCAGCGGACCGGGCCTATTCAGTGATGGAGAAGACCCGCTTTACGACCAGGCACTTCAGATTGTCGTTCAGGCAGGAAAAGCCAGTGCGTCGTATATTCAGCGCCGGCTTAAGATTGGCTACAACCGCGCTGCGCGCCTCGTCGAAGAAATGGAAGAGCGCGGAATAGTTGGTCCTGCCAATGGTTCCAAACCACGCGAAGTAATTTATGTTCCTTAATGAATGAATGCCTGGCTGTCAGCGGCCAGACAGCGCCCGTCCTCCCCTTGCCGGCTATAAAAACTTGTTTTATAATAACGGCAGTGGGAGGTTTTTATGACAGGATACGAAAAAATTGCGATTTTGCTGGGAGAACTTGGCACTGAGGCGAGTGCTCCAATTCTTGAGCGTCTAAATCTTAACAACGATGAACTGACAAAAATCAGAAAATCCATGAAAAACCTTGGCGGTAAGTATGACCCGTGGAATGAAACCCAGGTTGCCCGCGAAAATCTAGTTCTGGAAGAATTCAAAGCTTACGGCGAACTGCGTGGCATTTATAAGGAAGTTCCGCACGCTTCGTTCATCAAGACCGGCGAATCAAGCGCCCAGCATAATGCAAGGGAAATGGCCATGGCCAATCCTGAAGCCCTGGCAAAAGTTCTTGGTCAGTGGCTCAAGGACGATAAGTAAAAACAAGGCCCAGAAATACTCATTTAATTTTTATTGAAGTTTAATTAACAAAAAATCATAATTTTTTTTACACTCTCATTCTATGCAAGTCTGCCTGTTTATATTTATAACAGTCTAAGGAGGCAGCGCATATGATAAATAAATCTGCTATTGAAATTATTAACGAAAACAGAAGTGCAAGAATTGAGAGATTTGCTCTGGGGTTAAATAAGGCTGACTGGAAAGTAATCGAAGAAATTGAAAATATTCTTTTAACTTTTAATCTGGATTTTGAAACTTTATTAAAAAAAATAAGGGAAACTCCAGTTTTCCAGAAAAGGCTTGATAAGTGTCTTTTTGAATTTGAAGACATTAAAAAGATGGATGATAACTCAATAAAATTATTACTTGGCAAAACTGATACAACAGTACTTACAAAAGCTTTAAAAAGGTCATCAGTAGATCTATTGGACAGAATTTTTTGCAACTTATCTGAAAGGGCAGCGGCTATGCTTAAAGAAGATATGGAATTTGCAGGTCCCCTGACTTTGGAAGAAGTTGAGGATGCACAGGCGGAAGTTGTAAAAGAAGTAATGAATTTATATAGCGACGGTAAAATTACAATCAGATAGGTAAAGAGTGTCAGGAAATTTATATCCGCCCACCTCACTCATTTCATGAGAGTTTGAAATATTAAAGTATTCTTATGAAAATATTAAAACCAACTATTTATATGATTTATGGCCAGTATGGAAGCGGAAAGACTAATATCTTGTTTAAATTATGTTTTAACAAACTTAAAGAAAAAGATTCTGGAAGCAAAATAGTTTTAATTTCTGCAAACTATTGTACTTTGGGTCAAAATAATATTTGTGAAAAGTTTTGCGAAATAACAAAAATTCCTTTTGAATCGGAATTCCAAGAAAATCTTACAGGTTTTAATTATAAATCAGATACAACCTATTTCATAGATTTCGGTTCTTCTCTAAAAGACCAGAAA
>JAEENG010000123.1 GCA_016283615.1 Treponema sp. | reverse complement strand
ACATCAGAAGTATAATCAACAGGCAGCTGTGAACTGTTTGTATAATACGGTTCGTCCTTGCCGCTTGTGATAATGTCCGGATAATTTGTTTTATCGTGACGGGCAAGACGGTAAGATGTACTTTCTGCCGGGGTTGCTTCAAGATTGAACAGTTCACCTGTTTTTTCCTGATAGTCCTGCATGCGTTCGCGCATATGGTCCAGAACCTTGCAGGCAAAATCGTAACCCTTTGGATCTACAATGTTTACGCCGAGGAAGTTCAGACAGCATTCGTTCATGCCGCACAAACCGATTGTATTGAAATGGTTGTTCAGGGTTTTTAGGTAGCGTCTTGTATACGGGAAAAGTCCGTTGTCAAGAAGCTTCTGAATAACTTTTCTCTTCATGCACAGGCTCTGTTTTGCGATATCCATCAGATAATCGAGGCGTACAAAGAATTCTTCTTCTGTTTTGGCAAGGTAGCCGATCTGAGGAAGATTGATTGTTACAACACCGAGGGAACCTGTAAATTCATCAGAACCGAAAAGTCCGCCGCCGCGTTTACGAAGTTCGCGTTTGTCGAGACGGAGACGGCAGCACATTGAGCGTACATCGCTCGGGTCCAGGTCTGAATTGATAAAGTTCTGGAAGTAAGGTGTTCCGTATGCACTTGTCATTTCAAACAGGAGCTGTGCGTTTTCTGAGTTCCAGTCAAAGTTCTTTGTGATATTGTATGTTGGAATCGGATAACCAAAGCCGCGTCCTTCTGCGTCGCCTTCGAGCATGAGTTCAATAAAGGCTTTGTTGATCATATCCATTTCTTTCTGGCAGTCGCCGTACTTAAAGTCCTGTTCCTTTCCGCCGACGATGGCAGGTTTGTCCTTTAAGTCTTGAGGACAAACCCAGTCAAGGGTAATGTTTGTAAACGGTGCCTGTGAACCCCAGCGGCTCGGTGTGTTTACGCCGTAAATATAGCTCTGGATGCACTGGCGTACTCCCTTGTAGTCAAGCTTGTCGGCTTTTACAAATGGAGCAAGATATGTATCGAATGATGAGAATGCCTGGGCGCCGGCCCATTCATTCTGCATGATTCCGAGGAAGTTAACAATCTGGTTGACAAGTGTCGAAAGGTGAGAGGCAGGTTTTGAAGTAATTTTATCTGCTACTCCGCCAAGCCCTTCCTGAATAAGCTGTCTCAGGGACCAGCCTGCGCAATAGCCTGAAAACATTGACAAATCGTGGATATGGAATGCACATGTTTTGTGTGCTTCTGCGATTTCGGGAGTGTAAATGTTTTTAAGCCAGTAGTTTGCTGTAACTGTTCCTGAGTTGTGGAGGATAAGACCGCCGAGAGAAAAGTTTACGTTTGCGTTTTCTTTTACGCGCCAGTCTGACTGTGCAAGATATCCGTCCATTGTGGCATTGATATCGAGCATGAGACTTTTTGAATCGCGGATTGCTTCGTGTTTTGCGCGGTAAAGAATATATGCTTTTGCAACTTCAACTTCTTTTGATTCAATAAGAACGTTTTCTACAACGTCCTGAATTTCTTCAATGGCAGGAATTGAGTGGGCACGTCGTCCGGCAAGAATGATTCTGAGTTTTTCTTCTACCTTGTCTGTAAGGTCTTTTGCCTTGTCTGCGTCGCTGATTCTTCCGACTGCGGCAATTGCCTTTGCAATTGCGTTTTCGATCTTTGTACGGTCATACTTTTCGATAGAGCCGTTTCTTTTTACGACCTGCCTGAAGAATTGTTTGTTGTCTGCAGCATCGCCGCCCAAAAATGTGCGCCACTGCGGAAAAACTGACTGTTCTTCTTCTGAATTTTCTACTTTTTCGGATCCGCTCAACTTTTTTCCCTCCCAAGGCTGTTGACTTCGTTTATAAATTCATCGAGGTTTTCAAAATGTTTGTATACCGAGGCAAAACGGATATAGGCAACCTTGTCGATTTCGTGCAATCTTTCAAGGACAAGTTCTCCGAGTTCGCTGGTAGAAATTTCGCGGCTTGTCTTGCCGCGCATAATTGCCTGGTCTTCGATATCGTTGACGATGTTTTCGACCATGTTTGTGGCAATAGGGCGTTTTTCGAGGGCGCGTTCAATTCCTTTTTCGAGTTTGTTGCTGTCAAAAGGCTGGCGTCTTCCGTCGCGTTTAACTACCATGAAGGGTTTTTCTTCAATTCTTTCGTAACTGGTAAACCGGTAACCGCAGCTCACACATTCGCGTCGACGGCGTATTGACTCGCCGTTAGCCATGGTGCGTGACTCTATAACCTTGTCATCGAGGCTACCGCAATAAGGACAGCGCATAAATTAAATTATCCCCTCAAAAAATAGTGTTTTTATATACTTTATCTATCATAAAACACTAAATCTGTGTTGGCAAGTGAATTCTTGAGAAAAAGTTTGAAATTTACTGTCATGAATTTTACGGTTATAAAAATTCCGTTATCAGTTTATTTTGAACTTTCTGAACTGCGTGTGCGGGCTGTTGTACCGGAAGTTCTGCGGCGCCTTGTTTTTACAAGCTCTGTGGAGATTTCTGTAACTGTATGTGTTTTTTCGTAGTTGAATTCAAAAAGGACAAAAACAAAAAGGAAGAGAAGGCTTGCATAGGCAACCCAGTCTCCGAATTTTGCGTATGTGGTTATAACTCTCTGGTAAACAGGAATCCGCTCAGCAACATAGTCTTCAACAAAAAGAGGGCAGTCCTTTTGAATTCTTCCGTCCGGTCCTACCACAACCGAGTATCCTGAATTGGTACATCTTGCGAGAGTCGTTCTGTATTCAATTGCCCGGTATGAAGAAACAACAAAGTGCTGATATTCTGAAGATTCTTTTTTAGACCATGAATCGTTTGTGATGTTCATGAAAACTTCGCTGCCGGAAAGAAAGAGTCCCCGGCACACATGGGCAAATGCATCGTCAAAACAGATCGGGGTGCTTACCATTACCGTCGGCTTCTTTTTGGCAGGCGGGTTTGTGAGGCTGATGATTTCAACCGGTTCCGTGTCAACAACGTCCAGGTCAGAAACCGGAATTTCAAAAAGCGTATATTTTTTTCCTGCGGTCCAGCCGTAAGAAAATCCTGCAATTTTTTTAACGAGTTTACGCATGGCAGGGTATTCAACAAAGGGAATCGCTTCTGCAAACGGAACAAGATGGAGTTTTGTGTAGCTTCCTTCAACACGTCCGAATTTGTTGAATAGAATTGCAACGTTTCCGTACTGGTGTTTGTCTTCGTCTATTGCTTTTGATCCGCCTATGATAAACGGAACCTTCTGTTTTTTGATAAATGAAAGGAGGGGAACCGGGCGGGGAAACTTGTCGTAATATTTTTCTGCCCGTGGAAAGTTTTTGCCTAAAACGCCTTCGCTCCATACAACAAGGTCAGTGCTCAGGTCCTGGTTTTTAAGTTCCTTGATTCCGTCTTCGGTAAGGTTCTGTGAAATGCGGATTCCTTCGTTTTCGTTTGAATTATAGGTATCAAGATTCTGCTGAACCATGACTGTGTTCATGTATTTTACCGGAGTGCGTTCTTTTGCCATCTGGTACGAGCCGTAGCACAGAACGGCCAGGGTAAGGCAGGCAACCGCCGTAAAAACCTGAATCCAGGAAGAAGCCTGAGCTGTTTTGTCTGATTTTTTTACAATCGAATTAAATTCAAGAAGTCCTTCTGCAATTGTTGAATTGATCAGGGCGAGAAGGAAACTTACTCCGTAGGGACCTGTAATGTCTGCAATCTGCATGATTACCGGCCAGCGGTACATTGTCATTGAAAGTGTTCCCCACGGGTATGCGAGGAAGCCGGTTGACTTGCACCATTCGTAGATTACATAAACTGCAGAAAACCAGAAAATCCGCAGCGGAATTAAAAAACCGCTGTTTGAATTTTGTGTAAGCTGTGTTTTTGCAAACGGAAGGTAGATAAAAAGTCCTACAAAGCCTTCGATAAATGCGGTACCGACGAGGCTTGCGCCAAGGGTAAATGCGGCAAAGCCCTGGAAGTTTCCGAGCCAGAAGCTTGAAAGTAAGTGTGTAAAGCCGCCGTGTAAAAAACAGCACCAGAATGCGCCTTTAAATGAGCGTGAGCGTGATACGGCAAAGTACAGAGGTACAAGTGCAGCAAGGGCTAAAAGCGGGTTGCCCAGTTTGAGGAATTCATTAGGAATGGCTGCAGAAAGCAATAGTCCCGAAAAAAGGGAGCAAAAAACTTGTAAAAAACAAAACATTATTATATATTTTCTATATATACATTTTACAGATAATGCTGCTAAAAGGCAACATCGCCAGATAATATTAAATCAGCATTAAAAAAGTTGGTCAATTTATGGAACAGTTAAACTCAGTACATTCGGAAGAATATCAGGAAGTCCCAGAAATTGTGTATTGTGCAAACGGGCGCTTTCACCTGATAGGAGAGCATTGTTGGTTTTGTAAGGACAAAACACTTTCAATGTCTGTCAATCTACCTGTTTATGTTGCAGTTTCGCAGCGCAGCGATTCTTCACTGCGTTTTTATTTTAAACAGCTTGACGACAGAAAAAGGGCAAATATCTCTTCCCTTAAGTTCAGGAAAGAGGACCGCTGGGCAAATGCCATCAAGGCGATGATTTACGGTTTTACCTCAGGTGGTTTTGCCGTTAAGGGAATGAACATCACTGTTTATTCTGACTGCCTTCCTTCTGCCGGCTGCGGAATCACTACCGCAATCAAAATCGCTTCTGCCTATGCCATCCGCGACCTTTTTGAAATCCCTTGTTCTGATGCACAGCTTTTACAGGCTATTGAACGCGGAAACAAACTTTTCCTTAACAGCGAAAACTACAATGCAGATAATTTTGCCGCAATCTATGCAAAAGAAGATCACCTTATCCTTACTGACCACGCTTATCCAAATTACGAACTGATTCCATTCAATTTTGAAGACAAGGTTATCCTCCTTACTGACGCAAAGGTTCCGCGCGTGGAAGTATGGAACGAAGATACTGTTCGTCAGCCGGAAAACGTTCTTCTCCTCGGTGAATTAAAAGAGCGCAAGACAAATGTCTGGGGCGGCTGGCAGTACGAAGACAATCCGAACGAAGTAAATGAAGTTCTTTCTGTCGTTAACGAAGAAATGCGCAGAAGGCTTTTGTGCATAATGAAGGAACATTCATGCGTGCTGGAAGCATATAATTCACTTGTTAAGGGTGAATTCGGCGGTTTTGCGCGGGCCGTAAACCACAGCCACGAAAATATGCGCGACCTTTACGATTTGTCATGTCCGGAAATCGACTGGATTCTCAAACGTCTCCAGGAAATAAACCCGAACCTTGAAGATTCAAGAAATCCAACCTCATGCGGACGAATTACGGGAAAGGGCTTCGGCCGTCTTGCCTACACAATTCTCAACCGCTCTGACGTTGACGAATTCAAAAAGAAACTCGCTGAATACGAAAGAATCTTCGGATTTAAAACTACCTGCATGGAAGTAAAACCTGCCGGCGGAGTTCATATTGTCAAATAAATTACGCGTTCTCTTAACAAATGATGATGGAATAGATTCGCCGGGAATTAAGGCTTTACAGGAAGCTCTGAAAGATAAGTGCGATGTTTATGTACTTGCGCCTGATTCAAACAGATCGGCAGTATCATCCCACATTGTTATGAACCAGCCCCTGTCATTCAGGCAGTACGATTCAAAAACATACGCATGTTCAGGTTATCCTGCAGACTGTGTGATTATTGCATTGCGTTCAAATCTCTTCGGCAATGTTAACTTTGACGCCGTAATCTCTGGAATCAATAAGGGGCCCAACATGGGTACCGACTGTGTTTACTCGGGCACCGTTGCCGCAGCGCGACAGGCTGTTTTGTACGGAGTTCCGGGAATTGCACTGAGCTTAAAATCAAAAAACGACGAATACGATTATACGGAACTTGCCGCTTTTGCAGAAAAAAATCTTGAAAAGCTGATTTCCCTGAGTATTCCCAATCTTATTGTAAGCGTTAACTCCCAGTGTGATAAAAAATCTTGCGGTGCGTGCCTGACAACCTTGTGTATAAGAGATTATAAGGATAAAGTAGAGATAAAGAATAACAATGGGGTTTTACAGGCAGTGTTCTGTGGTGGTAAAATAAGTACTATGGGACCTGAACTTAACGAGTATGATGCTGTTAAAGACGGTTACATCGCTGTAACAAGGCTTTATGCAGAACCCGTTGGTTATCTGGACAGGGATATAAAAGCAGATTTTGAGTTATAGATTGAGAGGGGCGATCTAATGGCAGAAAAAAATATACTTTCCGAAGGCATTTCACTCTATCAGAAAAAGGACTTTACAGGAGCCCTCACATTCTTTTTATCGCTTCCTGATGATGCAGAAGCAGATCATATTGAACTTGCATATTATATCGGCCTCTGTTATGCCAAGCTCGAGCGCTATGATGACGCTCTTTTATATCTTGAACAGGTAGTTACCGCCGACAGACAGGCACAGAGAGTTTTACAGTGCCGCTACCTTCTTGCAGTAATTTACGCGATGAGTGGCCGTAAAAAGCTTGCCGATTTTGAATTGAATAAACTCCTTGAGACCGGTTACCGTCCTGCCGCAGTTTATGCATCCCTCGCATACGTTGCATGGCAGCAGAATGACAAGGACAAGTGTATTGAATACTACAAAAAATCCCTCGAAATTGAACCTGAAAACACTACCGCATTAAACGGAATGGGATACGTTCTTGCCTGTGAAGAAAAGGACCTTACAAAGGCACTTTCTTACTGCAAAAAGGCCCTGGATAAAAATCCCGATTCTGCGGCGTGCATGGATTCAATCGGCTGGGTTTATTACAAACTCGGTTTACATGCGGATGCAGAAAGATATCTTACACAGGCCCATAACTTAAAGCCTGAAAATGCCGAAATAATTGAACACATGCAGATTGCACAGGTGGACGTAAATGGAAAGTAAAAAGTTGTTTGTTAAAAAGATTTTTAGCCTTTGTCTTATTTTTGTATGTGGTTTTGCCTTTGCACAAAACTCAGTGTTTACAAGCCCTGAAGCCCTCGCAGAAAGTTCAACGGGCTCAAGGGCGGCAGACGCAGGTTTTGCAGAGCAGGAATTCAGACGCGGTGTACAGGCATATTACCGCGGAGCCTATAACGATGCTGTAATGGAATTTGAAAAGGCTCTCTCATACCTTCCGTCAGAAAACATCATCCTTGAATGGCTTGGAAAGGCCTACTACAAAGCCGGCCTTGAAGGAGTTGCCCTTGCCCAGTGGAATATTGCAAGCGATAACGGTTACGGCGGACTTTTGTTAAAGAATAAAATCGAAATTGTACGCGAACGCCGTATCAACGATAACAATTACGACAGCCCGATTAAATACACCGAAAGCGGAAGTTATCCCGGACGCAACGGAGAACGGCTGATTTTCAGCCAGCCGGTTTCAATTCTTCCGAATCCTGACGGATCTGTCTGGGTTGTAGCATACGGAAGCAACGAATTGCTGCGCATGGACGTCAACGGTTTTGTTTACCAGCGTTCTAACGGACCTTTGACAGGTTTTGACAGACCGATGGATATTATCCGCCTCAACGACGGCAATATCTTAATCTGTGAATTTGCGGGTGACCGACTGAGCGTATTCTCTGACAAAGGAAAGTACCTTAAGTCATTCGGTTCCAAGGGAATCGGTCTTGGCCAGGTAATCGGTCCACAGTACACTGCCCAGGACGAAAACGGAAACATTTATGTTACGGATTTCGGTAACTGCCGCGTAAACGTTTTTGACAGCGAAGGGCAGGCTTTGTTCAGCTTCGGTCAGAGACTTGAAGGTTTTGACGGCCTTACAGCCCCAACCGGAATCGCCGTAAAGGGTGATAAGGTATTTGTTGCTGACGCCGTAAAAGGTTCAATTTTTATGTTTGATACGGCCGGTAACTATACAGGCCTTTTGTGCCTTGATAAAACATTCATTCATCCGGAAGCAATGCGTCTCTGGGGCAATTACCTCATTGTATGCGATAAAAACAAAATTTATTCGGTTGACTGCGAAAGCGGCTCAGTTTTTGAAAATGTAAACACAGGAAATGCTCCTTCACGCGTTACATGTGCGGTTCCGGACGTTAATGGAAACCTCCTTGCAACAGATTACACAAGCAACGAAATCTATGTTATGGCAAAACTTTCTGAACTTGTGGGCGGACTTTTTGTTCAGATTGAACGCGTATACGCAGAAAACTTTCCGAAAGTTACCCTCGAAGTCAAGGTAGAAAACCGTCACCGCCAGAGTGTAGTCGGCTTGAAGGAAAACAATTTTGTCGTAACAGAAAACAAGGGCGGGGTACTCGATTACAAAATGACCGGAGCGTCATCTGCCAACAAAGTTGCAGACATTACACTCGTTATTGACCGCTCACCCGAAAGCGCCCGCTACGAAGAAGCAATCGAAACAGCAGTTCACGAAATTGCAAGGGCAATGGACTCAAAAGGAACTTTACGAATCGTAACTTGCGGTCAGGTACCTGTTCAGGAATATGAAGGTTCACCTTCCGGGGCATACAAGTTCTCGCTCAAGGCTGTAAAAAATCCTTTGAGCCCTGCATGTTCGGTTGACCTTGCAGTACGATTAGCTTCTAATTCACTCATAAACGGCGAAAAAAAGCGCGCAATCGTTTTAATCGGAACCGGTTCTGTAAGTCCTGCCGCCTTTGAAAAATACGGGCTTACGGATTTGACCGCCTACCTCAACAATAATTCGATTATTTTGTCGTCGGTTCTTGTCTGCCAGCAGGCAGCGTCAAAAGAAATTGATTATCTGTGCAAAAATACTGACGGAAAAGAATACTATGTTTACATGAGTCAGGGAATTTCCCACGTTGTAAAAGACATAATCGATACTCCGTCCGGAATTTACGTTCTGTCATACAAATCAAGCCTTCCGACATCATTCGGCCTTAAATATCTTCCTGTCGAAGTTGAAGTGTACCTGATGAACCGAAGCGGACGTGATGACAGCGGATATTTTGCGCCGCTCCAGTAAAATCAGAATTTAATAGTCGCTCCAATCGAAGCGTTTAAGTTTACCAGGACAACGCTTTCAACAGTGCAATCAAACTGTCCGTTTATGCTTGTGTTGAGCGTTGCGTAGCGGTTTAACTGAATGTCCAGGTCGTGCAGGTATTCAAGATAAAAGTTTTCTGTAACACCTGAATTATCCGAATTTGTGCCCGAAGAAGCGCGGCTGTAAGAAAAATTGATTCCGTCACTGCGGCTCAAACTTGAATCTTCTTTTTTGTAGGAAGAGGCAAAGATTTTTACGGCATCCTGCAAAAGACTTGCGTTTCCGGGTCTTTTGTAAATCGTAGTCCATTTTATGTGAAGGTTGTTTTTGTCTTCAAAACTCATGTCAAAACCGTTTTGCAGAACAGCTTCTTTTGTAAAATAAAAACAGTTCTGGTGGAACAAATCCAGCAGCATTGTTGCGTCCGCTGTGGTTTTTGCTTTTTTGAGTGTAAAGGTCAGGGACGTTGTATATTCATCTGTTTCATAAAATTCAAAAAGCGGAATAAATCCCTTTGAGCCGAATACGTTTATTGCGCTGAAGTTAAACAGGGTTTTAGCCTGATAGTAGTCTGAAAGCGAACTTGCGGCCTTTATATCGCGTTCAAAAATCAAACTTGCCCCGTTAGGAACAAAAAAGTCTCTGGCGTTTCCAAAGAATGCGCGCTTCCAGTTAAGTCTGTACGCTGAAGTATAATAAACCGATTCATATTCTGAAGTTTTTGATGCGTTGTTGAATACATCGTTAGAAAGTGAACTGTCAAATAAATCTGCAAACGGGACCGATTTAAAATACCACGGACGCTCCCGAAGGTTTTCGAAAATATAATCCCTGTCTTTTGAATAAGAGCCGCCTGCCGTTTTATTTTTTACAGAGCCGGAAGTTTTTTCGAGCACAAAACTTAATGAATTTGATTTGAATGAAACAGGCAGACTCAGCCTTAACTGCGCCTTGTCCGTAAACAAAGTTGAATTTGTGTTTTTGTAGGATGAATCAACTCCCGCATATAAAACCGGACTGAACTTTGCAAAAGGAATATTTATCGTGGTTGAATTATTGAGGGCCGTTTTTCTTAAATGTGCTTCCTTCAAGCCTTTTGAGAATTCGTTTTGGAAGGAATCCTTGAGTCCTGTAAAATAATTTTCAAAACTCTTTCCGCTTACAATTTTATCTGCAGTTTTTTTAGGATTTGCCTTCTGGTTTAACTTAAGCGCTGTTTTGCTGACAAAATATTTTGAGTTAAAGTTTATGCTTGAATTAACATCCTGGCTTGCAAGATTTTCTGTAAGCGAAGATGACGACTTTGCCTGGATAGTGAGCGGAATTTTTATCTTTGACAGACTGATGCCTGCCTGGTTTTCTTTTTGCAGGTCCTTTGCATCGTTATCAAAACTGTATTCTTCACTAAAGCTCAGAATGCCGTAAATGTTTTTTGAAGTTTTAATTTTGTGGGACGCATTTGAAATTAAAATATCAGCATCGCCTGAGCGTCCAAGTTCTGCCTCAAGGTCAATTCCTGCAAGATTTACTGAAGATAAAACTGAGCCGTATAAAAGCCCTTCTTTCAGGGTACCGTTTGTTGAAGTTGTTGCGGCAGCGTTTGCGTTTGCAGAAATTTTTGCAGTTTTGTATTGGTATGAAGCGTCTGCGCGTTCATTAAACATAAAGTTTGTAAGTGCGCCTTCAAGGCTTATTTTATCAAGGGTGATTATTGTGTTCTGGTCAGTTGTGTATTCAAGTACAAGACGAGTCGGGCTGATATCCGTATCAAAAACTGTGAGCGTTCCGTAGTTTACGCCTTTTTTCCGTAAATCCACTGTGAGGTTTTTAAGTGAATTCAATTTTTGTAATCCGGCTGAATCAAGTTCAATTCTGGCGGCGGTCTCAAAGCTGCCGCCGGTTTCAGGACGGTCAAGTGTGATTATGAGGGCGCAGCTGTCATTTACGGCGTTTTTTTCAAAATCGCACGCACTCATGCGGATTACAAGTTTTTTGTAGTTTTCAAGATCAAATTCGTCGTAATAACGGCTAAAAGTAAAAGTTTGTGCGGAAGAGGATTTTAGTTCAAATACTTCGGCGTAGTTGTCAGAAGAAAGCCTGCTCTGGTGAGTGTATATTGTTCCGTTGCCGTCGCTTGTTCCATAAAACTCTGACTGCACGCTTTCGTAAGGGCCTGCAAAAATAATTCCTGAAGCTTTTGAAGTTCCCGTGATAATTATGCGTGCGTCATCGTAAACGGAAAGTTTTGCTCGGTCTGATTCGTCAATTAAAACGCTTACAGTCTGCCAGCCGTCCTGGTTCAGAATAAAGGGTGCAATAACTCCGTCACCAGCTCCAGTCAGTGAATCTGCGCTGATTTTCCAGGTTGGAACCAGACCTGAGTCTTCGGAAGAGGAGTCTGTGTCGCAGTTTACACCGAGCTGAAGGTAGATTTGTGTGTCAGAAGACAGGATTCCGCTTTGTTTTAGCGCAATCGAAAAACTCTTTGCACCTGCAAGAGTTGAAGTATTGTTTAAGCGGATGTTGAGGGCGGCCCAGTAGGGATTTAAATCAGTTGCTCCGGAAGTAATGCCGTTAAAATTCCATTCAACAGGAATTGCATAGCCTGTAATACCGCTGTCGCGGACGCCGTTCTCAGATTCAATTGAATTCTGATTGTCGCTGTCCAGGATGATTGAAGATGAATAATCCCTTTCATTCAGGGCGGGTGTAATCGAAGCTGAGAGTGTTTTTCCACTGTCCTTTGCCAGATACACAGTTGAACTCTGTGCGCCGTCCATGTCAGAAACCAGATAAGTTCCTGTTGTGTTTGAATTTTTTAAGGACGCTCCAAGAGTGTTTGTAAAATTAAAATTTTCAGTTTTGTATTCAAGTCCTGAAGCAATTGTTGCGTGGCCTGGAGAAGATTGGCCGGATTCGATGTAATTATTTTCTGCAGAAACAGCCCAGCGTGAGGCGAGGGCGATATCCATATTCAATTTTTGAGAAAACTGCTTTTTAGCTCCAAATGCCATTACGAGTGACGATGAGCTGTCATTATTTTTATCCTCATACCACTGAACATAAACCCTGTCGGATGATGATGGAACTTTTGCAAAATTGATGCAGCCTGTTTCTTCGTCAAAGGTAAAGGCTTCTGTCTGAATGCCGTTGATGTATGCGGTTATTGTTCCAGGGACTGCGTTTGTGCCGATTTCGTAGCGCGATACTGCGCTGTAAGTTTTTAAGGCGAGTGCAAGGTCCGTGTTGTTTGTCATGGATAGATAAATTGAACTGTCGATGTTTACAAACGGAAACTGCTCTTCTAGAGCCGCCTCTGAACTTACTTCCACATACGAGTGTGTTGAATTAAAAAAGTCTTCGCTTATAAAAGCGTATGTGTCGTCATTTACAACTGCACTAAAATCATCGAGGCTTTTTTGTGTGCTTTTGTTTACAATGCTCGCGTCGGCCTCGCTGTAAATTCCTGCGTCATAGCGTGCACAATATGCATAAGGTGAAAAACATTTGGGATATTGAATGTAAAAAACTTCATTTCCGCCGATTATTCCATTAAGCGGAATTGAATAAGATGAAAGGTCCCTGTCAAAGGCAGACTGTTTTTCTCCTAAAAATCCGCTTCCGGGAGCATCTCTTGTTCCATACGAGCCGAGTTCAGAAAGTGCACTTGATGTGTAGGATGAATTGTATTCAACTGCGATGGAAGGAAGAATGCCGTTTGATTTATAGGCTTTTGCGTCGCGCGTCAAAAAAATTGAATTTGTATTTGCGCTCAGTAAATACTTTGTGGAATCAAGCTTATTGTATGAACGGCCGTTTTTGTCTTTGTACGAGCCGTCAGAGGCCTCTACGTAAATATTTTTTATATTAAGCACTGCCGATGCTGATGGCAGAATGTATCTGAATCCTGTAAGGTAATCTGTTAATTCAATTGTTTCTGTGGTAACAAGATTTTTACCCTGCCAGCTTTTTTCTTTTGCGCTCAGCCGGTCGTATCTGATCGTAAAGTCTGACTGCCAGCTTTCGTCCGAAAAGTTGAGCGAGACTCCGGGGCTTTCGTTGTCGCCGCCGCCGATTCCGCGTCCGAGTCTGTCGATTGAGTAGATTGACGGAAATCGTATCCCGCGGTTTGCAATCCGGGCGTGTTTGAGGTAGCCGTCCCCATAATAACCTGCGGCAATTGTGTTCTTTTCAAAATCGTCTGCAAAGTTTGCTTCAAAATAATATTTTTTGTCCAGAAAGAACCAGAGGCTCAAATCTGTTTTTGTCGTTAAAACCGGTGTTGTAATTGAATAACCCGGAGTCGTTCCGTAACCAAAGTTAAAGGAAAGCCCTCCGCTCACCATGCTTTTCCAGTAACCTTCAGCAATAAATTCTACGTTCTTGTCGTTAATGCTGTAATTAAAAAGCGTGGTGGAATTTGTCCGGTCAGGACCTGTGTATAAATCAATCTTATTTTTGTCAAAAACGATTGCAGCCGCTCCGTCCGCTTCTTTCTGTGACAGTTCTGCGGCAAAAACTGGTTTTACATTCACAAAAAAGGAAAGGGCTGTGATTAAAAGCAAAATCAGGGGCGTTTTACTGTTTGGAGGCAAAAGCCTTGCCTTTGTGATTTTTAATTTCGGGTCTTTTTGCTGTGCCTCAAGAATTGCCTTTTCAACTTTGCGCTTTTTTTCGTTTCCAAAATCGAATAAATCTGCCTGCCTTGGATTAAGTGAACTTTCCGTATTGTTGAGCGAAATGCCGAGTAGGCGGACACCCCGGTTTGTATCGTATTTTTTGTAAAAAAGATGTTTTGACCTTTCGAATAAGTCATCAACGGTTGCAACTTCTCTGTCACTTGTTTCCTGAATTGAAACGGTTGTAAAGTCATCGTACCTTATTTTTACCGCAACCGTGCTGCTCATAACTTTTTCCCTGAGCATTCTGAAAACAACGGTGTGTGAAAGTTCAAGGAGGGCTGTGTCGATTGCGTTCCTGTCGTAAAGGTCCCAGGCGTAAGTGTTTTCTGCGCTTAATGAATGATTTTTTACGGTGTGGTTAAAAGTTTCGTTTTCCTGGCCGCGCACGCAGTTGTACAAAAACTGTCCGAAGGACGAACCAAAAAGGCTTTCAAGAAGCGAAAGTGATTTATCGTAAATCTGCCTTGTTGTGTAAATTCCTTTTGAATTTAATACTTCAAGAGATTTCTGACCGATTCCCCAGACCTTGGGCAGGGGGAGGCTTAGCATAAATTCAGTTTCTTTTCCCTGTTCAATACAAAAAAATCCGTCTGGTTTATTTACTTCCGAGGCAAGTTTTGCAAGGTATTTTGTCGGAGCAAGCCCGATTGATACTGTAAGTCCGGTTTCTTCAAACACTCTTTTTTTGATTTTCCGGGCTGTTTCTCTGGCAGGACCAAAAAGTTTTTCGGTTCCGGTTAAATCGATAAATGCTTCGTCAATCGAAATCTGCTGAACGTCCGGCGAGTAGTCGGCAAAGATTGACATAATCTGAGCGGATAATTCGCAGTAACGCTGCATACGGCCGTGGGTAAAGATTCCGTTGGGGCAGAGTTTGTAAGCTGTCGCTGTCGGCATTGCCGAGTGAACCCCGTATTTTCGGGCTTCGTATGAAGCAGTAGAGACAACTGAACGTCTTTCTGTCGGAAGACCGCCTACAATGACAGGTTTTCCCCTCCATTCAGGGTGGTCAAGTAATTCAACCGAGGCAAAAAAGGCGTCCAGATCTGCGTGTAAAAATAGTCTCATCTGGATTCACCTTGGCCTGCGTACTCAAGCTGAATGCTTTCGCGCGAATATTGATTCAATTTTGATTCATAGTATAAGGCCGTAACATTTATCTGATGACTTAATTTTGGATCTGTAGAGTATCCGATTGAAATTTCCTGAGGCGGGTAGTCCGGGATGATAAATTCAACCTGGGTGGTGTTGTCGCGCACTTTATATTCATAGGTTGAATCCAGTACCGGAACGCTTGTGGGACTTAAAACCGTTACAATGTATCTGTCGGCTTCGTGATTCGATTTTATTTTTATAATTCTTGAACTTTTATCACCTTCCGGCCCCTGTTCCTGGGTAACCGAAAGTCTCGACGGTGTGGTGTCGATAATTTTCTGGCTGATGTTTGTTGTGTGTGTTTTGTTGTAAAAGAATGTTGTCATCAAAACGCCGAAAATTATTACAAGGGCCGCTATGATTCCTGCAGAAATAAAGCCGAAAGAAAGCATCTTTTTGAGCGAAATTGTCTGACGGGTTTTGTGCTGCTGATAATAGCGGATTCGCGCAAGAACCCTGAGCCACATTATCTGGAACGGAAAGAGTGCCATTGCAAGCATAAAGTTTCTGAAAAATGAACTGTAAATAATAAAATACAAATCCATTGTGCTTGAGTTTGCGGCAATGACAGCAAGATAGGGCAGAAACGGTGTAATCATCAGAACGATTGAAATTACAAGTCCGTGAATTTTTATCAGGTTGCGTGAAAAATAAATTACAAGGTATTCAAAGACAAACATCCAGAAAAGGGTAATGTCTGCCGCGCAGAAAATAAAAACATTTGCTACGGCAATGAGCGTCAGATTGTAGCCGTAGATAAATTCGCTGCCTTCCTTTGAAAAATGGCTCTGAAAGGTAAAAAATATTGTGACAAAAATTGTCGAAACAATGATTTTAAGTACAAATTGAATGATTGGATTTGCCCTGTGCACCACCGGAATATAACGGCAGAAAAGCTGTCCCGCGTACAAAGAAATGAGTGAAACAAGAATTGTGAGCGGAATTATGTACCAGAACTTTGAAAAGGCTTTTTTGTATTTTATGCGGCTTTTTCCGATAAAACTGAAACTGCACAAAATCAAAATGCTTAAAACTCCAAAGATTTCAAGGGCGATGATGTTGATCCGTTCGCTTATCCAGAGAGGTTTTAAAAACTTAGGCTGAAAGAATGTGTAATGAATATCTTCTTTGTCGGTTCCGTCGATTGAATAATGTGTAAGAAAATTTTTTACCGCTGCTGTATGAGAGTCATCAGAAAGGACAATTGAAATACACGGCATTGAATTTGTAAAGAAAGATGTCATGTTCTGGTTGCCCGACAAAAGGCCTGCGCGGTAAATCGACAAAAATTTCTGTGGGCTTACGTAGGCAATTTTTTCTTCGTTAAAGGATTCGACAATCCGCTTTGTAAGCCACATCGGCGAGGAATTTTTAAAGCCCGCCGTGTAAATGCGCGATTCATTGTATGAATTATCAAAGCTTAAAATAAGGGCGACAGTGTTGTCCGTATCAATCATCGAAGAAGCAAAAACTGACGTTCCGTTCTGCTGAAAATTCTTCCTGAACGGAACACGGCTTGCTTCATCCATGGCGGTAAATACAAATTCAACAGAAAACTCGAATTTTGAATCCCTTACAAATTTAATCAGATCGATAATTGCGTCGGTTTTTCTAAAAAAGTCTTCCTGTTTGATGTCGATAACGATAAGGCTTTTTTTCTGGTCATCTATGTCAGTTGAATATGAATAAGTACTTCCCGTAAAATCGAGTGTAAGGTTTGATGCAAAAATGTCGTTTCCGGTGTGGACCAGTTCAGTTTTGAGCGGGTTGAATTTGTTTTTTTTGAGTGTATGTTCGACATAATTTGTCAGCTGGGCGCCACGCAGATAACTTGAAATATCGTCCTGAGAAAATGTGCAAAAGGTTAAAAAAGTCAAAAATATTAACTTTAAAAAAAATTTTTTAGCGTGAACGCCGTTCATAATAAATAGAATATAATTTGTAGGTTTACAATGCAAGACCCTTGGTATATAATAATTATAATGGAGTTAAAAAAGAACTATGAGTGGTACTGGTAAAAAATTTTCCTTGAATCTTCCGCTGAAAGTTATTCTTACTGAAGAAGGTGCCAGTCACTTTATCAGCCATAAAATTAAACTTCTGCGATTCAGACTTGCCGACAACATTGAAGAATATGGTGTTTCTTTAAATCCTTTTTCTCCTCAGTCCCTTCAAAACATGATTTTAGTAAACTACATTTCTAAAATCGAAATTTCCATGTCAGAATTTGTTTCTCTCCGTCAGGAAGTTATGGATCTTTCCAAAGTTGTAGTTTATTCAGTTTTATATAAACAGTTTGACAGACAGGTATTTGCCGATTTGATTCAGACAGATTGTGTACGAAAACACAACCGCGCAAATCCTTCCCAGCTCATCGACGAACGCACAAAAATGAGCGAAAACCAGCTGCGCGCACAGCTTTCTCAGCGACAGCCGATTGTTAACCTTGCCAAAAAAGAAATTCTGGACCCGATCTGGAAGTCCGTAATGGAAAACAAAGATTATTCTCTTGAAGAAAAGAATATCTATCTTTTGATGACAGAAAAATTCTTAAACCGCCTTTCTTTGATGAACTGGTACATTATTACCAAATTCTACAAAACAGACGGCTTTTCTCAGATTAATCTTGCAATCCGTCATCTTCTCCAGGTTTACATGGAAAAATCCCGTGTTGCAGAATATATCTCGATTCTTGTAATGGAACTTGCCCTTAACAATGAAAACACAAACATGCGTAAAGAAGCAAAAATCATGTACAACGGAATCGATGATACAGATTCTCTGATTTACGATCCTGAAGTTCGTGCTAAAATTATTACTGAACTCAAACGTAAACACGAACAGGTATTTATCTCATGGAAACTCGGCGGCGGTTCATCAGCTATCGGTAAACAGGGACGCCTTCAGATTACACTTTACAACAAGGACGATGAGTTCCAGGAAGTAAAGGAAAATATCGAATCAAAGGCTTCTGCCGATACAAACAAACGGAGCCTTATCGACTTTTACCGCGAACTTCCAGAAGGACAGGAAAGCACAGATCTCGGTCTTTACTATCTTTCATATCTGGATGACGCCTGCAAAAAGGTTAACGTTAAATTTGAATCAATTGTAAACCAGTTCTCTTCAAGTGACCTTACCGTCATTAACCTGGTATTCAATTTTTAATATTGATAATGAATAAATTCATTTACTCACTTTTAACAGTAGTATTATGCGCAGTTTTTTTTTCCTGTTCCTCATCGGAAGCAAAGGTTTTAAGCGTTACAGGTACTACAATTTTTGAATACGAGGACGAAAAATCAAATCCGTCCCTGCGGTTTTCAGTTTTCCTGCACATAGAAAACGAAGCCCAGCGCACCGAATCCATTAAAATTGTTCACAGAAATACAAAATACACGTGGTATGTTACAGATCCGGTAATTTTTACAAATTCAAACAAGAATTATGCAGGATACAGCAATTTAAAGTCACCGGGGCCTGATGCAGTTTTAACCGGATCCTACGACGTGTTTTATTCGGACGCTGCAGGAAACGAAGCCAAATCAAGTTTTTCAATTTCTTACAAAAAAGAACTTCTTGACTCTCCCTGCACGGAAATTAAAAACATCACAAAGGGAATTCTTGCGGAAAACACAATTCTCTACGACAAAAACATGAATATGCTTTACTACGGAGCAAAAAAATCCACCTGGAAGGCAGACGTAAACATAATGCGCGATTATAATAAGGCTGCCTATATAAGAACCTGTCTTGCCACAACCAGCGGAAGTCAGTTATATTTGCTTCCACTTACAAAACTTGGACAAACAGATAAGAAACCGGACGGGGAATCAGAAAATGAATAACGAAACTGAAGATACAAAAAAAGAAAGCTTTATTGAACGCTCGATTAAAACCTATGTTCTACGTGCAGGACATTTTACGAATTCAGAAAAAAATGCCTACGAAAAACTTCATGACAAGTACTGCATCGGTTTTTCAGAAACTCCGCTTGATTTTGAAAGTGTTTTTGGAAATAAAAATCCTGTGGTAATCGAAATCGGTTTTGGAATGGGCAAGGCAACCGCCATTATCGCACAGAACAATCCTGACATAAATTACATCGGAATTGAAGTTCATAAGCCTGGTGTCGGAAAACTCCTTGCTTCGATTGAAGAACTCAACCTTTCAAACCTCAGGATTATCGAATACGACGCAATGGAAGTTCTCAAAAAGCAGATTAAGGACGATAGTGTAAGCGCATTCCATATTTTCTTTGCTGACCCGTGGCCAAAAAAGCGTCACCACAAAAGACGCCTTGTTCAGCGCCCGAGAACTGATTTGATGACATCAAAACTCGTAAAAGGCGGCTATCTTTATTTTGTAACGGACTGGCTTCCGTATGCGGAGTTTGCACTTGATGAATTGAAACAGACCGCCGGCCTTAAAAATAAGTTTGATGGCTTTGCTCCTCACCAGGAATGGCGCCCTGAAACCCGTTTTGAACAGAAAGGTCTTGACGCTAACCGCGTAATCAGCGAATTAATGTTTGAAAGAGTGTAAAAATGGATTTATTTGATATAGACCAGACTCAAAGAATAAATGAATTAGCGTCCCTCATAAAAAAATATCAGGATTCATATTACAACGGCGAAGGCGAAATCTCAGATGCCGAATTCGACAGACTCTGGGATGAACTCAAATCACTTGATCCTCAAAATCCTGTTTTACAGAGGGTAGGTGCCGACAGCGGAAACTTTGCAAAAATTGCACACATCATGCCGATGGGAAGCCAGGAAAAGGCAGCTAATCCCGAACAGTTTCTGGACTGGGCTAAAAATCACGTTTACGACGAATACCTGGTTGAATACAAACTCGACGGAGCTTCTCTTGAACTTCAATACTCGGAAGGAGTTCTTATGCGCGCAGTTACACGCGGCGACGGCACAATTGGAGACGACATTACTGCCAACGCAAAAAAAATGCAGGGCGTAAAAATTGCTCTCTATGATGAAGGCGGAAAGCGGATAAACTTTACAGGTGCAGTCCGCGGCGAAGTTATCATGAGCCATGAAGTTCATCAGAAATTGTATTCTGATAAAGCAAACTGCCGTAATGCGGCCAATGGTCTGATGAAACGCAAGGACGGCAGTGGAAGCGAAAATCTCTGCCTGATTACCTATGATGCACTTGCAACAGAAGGTCAAAGCCCGTTTGCAGATGAAGTGCAGAAAATTGAATGGTTACAGTCATGCGGCTTTACCACAAGTCCGCTTAAAATCTGTAAAACTCCACAGGAAGTTATCGATTACCGCGCCCTTGTAATGGAAGAGCGCAAAAAAATTGATTATGACATTGACGGTCTTGTAATCAAGGAACGGATAATAAACCTTGAAGACGCAAGCCGCGCCCGCCCTGACAGACAGATTGCCTTTAAGTTCAGTCTGGAAGAAGCAGTGAGCACCTTGAAAGCAGTTGAATGGAGCGAAAGTGGTGCAACGTACACTCCGGTTGCAATTTTTGACGAAGTACAGCTCAACGGAACTACAGTTCAGCGCGCAAGCCTTGCAAACCCTGATACAATGCGGCAGCTCGGTGTAAAAATCGGAAGCCGTGTCGTTGTTGTAAAACGCGGAGAAATTATTCCAAAAATTGAATCTGTCCTTCCCGAAGAAGCAGGCCAGGTGACAAGCCCTGTTGTATTTCCTGAGGTCTGCAGCGTCTGCGGAACAAAACTTATCGATGAAGGAGCACGCCTTTACTGTCCCAACAAACTCTGTGAAAAGCGTGTCCTGCACCAGATTTACAAGTGGGTTGATGTTGTTGATATACGCGATTTTGGCCAGACCCTGATTCAAAAACTGTTCAACGATAAAAAACTTACATCAGTCAGCGATATTTACAGACTCACAGTTGATGAATTAACCCCGTATTTTTTGAATGAAGAGTCGCGCGAAAAGGAAAAAGACAGTCTCGGAGCAAAAAAAGTCTACGAAAGTATACAAGCTCATAGAAAAATGACGCTTCCGGTTTTTATTGCGGGCTTTGATATTGAAGGACTCGGCGAAACAATGATTCAAAAACTTGTGGATTCAGGCTTTAATACCCTGCAGAAACTTCTGGATTCAACTCAGGAACAGATAAGCAGCGTTTACGGCTTTGCAGACATTACAGCAAGAATTTTTGTGGAAGGCCTTGCAGAAAACCGGGAAGAAATGCTTGCACTTACCGGTAATTCAATAATTGAACTTGAAAAGCCGTCTGAGGGAGAGCTCTCAGGAAAATCATTCTGTTTTACCGGAGAACTTAGAACCCTCAAACGCGCTGACGCGGAAGCGATGGTAAAAAAACTCGGCGGAACCTGTAAATCATCCGTGACAAAAGATTTGTCTTACCTTGTTACAAACGATACTTCAAGCGGCTCTTCAAAAAACGTAAAAGCCGCAAAACTTGGAATTCCTATCATCAACGAAGAAGAATTCCTTGCTATGGCAAAGTAAAGTCCGTTACAAAGTAATCAGGATTAACGGCTTCCATATAGAGTCTCATTTCCCAGTGAAGGTGAGGACCTGTCGCAAGTCCGGTCGCTCCGGAAAGCCCGATTAACTGCTGTTCTTCAACCATGTCTCCAGGTTTAACTTTTAATTCACTCATGTGGTAATAAAGACTGTACAGGCCCGGGAGGTGCTCGATACAAATGCTCCAGCCTGTTGAAATTCTGTCTTCTGCCATTACAACCTTTCCGCGGCCGCAGGCACGGACTTCGTTTCCGGTTTTAATTCCATAGTCGATGCCGTAGTGCAGGTTTGTTGTAGAGCCGCCGGTTGAATAAGTAAAGGTGCGGCGGTCAGCAAAGAATGAAGTTCGCCTTGTTGCAGGAGTAGGCGGAGTGTAGGCCTCAAAGGCATATATTGAATCAGAATTTGTTGTCTCAAGAATTTTGTTCAACCGTTTTATCTGGTCATTTCGTTCCGGGCTTGTATCTGTTTTGATTTTTGTATTTCGCGGTCCAAGTGGAATTGTTTCTGTTACAAAGTCTTTTGGAAGGCAGTTTATTTTGACGCAGAAACTTTTCGGTTCATTGCAAAAAGCCGTAAAATCCACATTCAATAAGTATTCGCCGCTTTCAAGCCAGCTCGATGAAGGCAGCAGGACAAAAAGGTCGTCTATATTGTTTTTTGAAGGAACAAAATACATCTTTGCCTTACGGATTTTCTTTTCTTTCTTTTCAGGACTCGTATAATAAACGACTGACTCGGAATTACCCGCAAACTTTTTTACCTTTCGTTTTGCCTGTAAAGTCAGGCGGACTGCTATAGGGTCGCCCGGGTAAAAGCTCCGGTTGTATTTTAATGTGGCAGTGTAGGTCTTTTCTTTAACAGTCAGGACTTCTACCTGTCCTGAAACAGGCAGAATACAGAACAATGTGCACAAAAGTATACATGCTGACAATTTTAAATTTGATTTTTTAATCATTTTGAAGTATCAGCCTCGCTTAAAATCATTTGCGGCGTTACATTTCCGTTAAAGAAATTGCGCTGAAGCTGGTATACCACATCAAGACTGTCACCCTTGTCAAAATCCCTGTGGAGGCGCTCTGCCTGATTAAAGTAAATTGCAGGCCATTTTGTCTTTCCGCAGTCGAGTACGAGCTTTAAGTGAACCGGCTCCGGCTTACCCATTAAAAGGGCGTCATAAATCTTAATGTTTTTAGTTAAGAAATTGAGTTCCGGGTTGCACTCACCGTAAGGCTCAAACCTGTCTATAACATCCAGAACGCCAGGTGTTAAATAATTTGCCGGAAGTTCTGCATCGATGTCGATTGTTTCGCTTTCGTCGTCGGTAAGTTTAATTGTTTTGTAAAGGGTTTCGAGTCTTGCCTTAAAGTCGTCGAGTTTTGTTTTTTCAAAACTAAAGCCGGCTGCCAGATCATGTCCTCCGTGGTTAATAAAAATGTCGGACATTTTATCAAGGAATCCTGTAACACTGAATCCGCGGCAGCTTCTCATTGAACCGATTGCTGTGTCTCCGACGATTGTTACTGCCATCGAAGGCACATTGAATTTTGAAACGAGTCTTCCTGCAAGAATTCCGGAAACGCCGCGGTTAATCTGATCATCAATGATTACGCAGAGTTTTCCTTCAAAGTGTTCGATGCTCTGTTCTGCAGTTTTTATTCCGATGTTCCATGCTTCGGAACCGAGCTCACGGCGTTTGTTGTTGCATTCAATCACTTTTGCGGCAAGTTCATCGCGTTTGCGGGCATCTTCTTCC
>JAEENG010000016.1 GCA_016283615.1 Treponema sp. | reverse complement strand
ACAATGATTCATTTAAAAACGAAGACTACCTGCCTCTTCCGCCGGACGGGGAAGGAAACGCCTGGCATCTGTATCTGATTCAGATAAATCCGGATAAGTTGAACTGTACCCGTGACGAATTTGCAAAAGCCCTGCAGGACGAAGGCATCGGTATAAGCATGCACTTTATAACAATTTACAATTTTTCTTACTGGGCAAAGCGTTACCCGCAGTACAACGCAAAAACACTCCCGAACGCAGAAAGCCATTATCAGAACACAATTACACTGCCCCTGTGGCCTGACATGAGCCCTGAAATGGCACAAAAAGTTGTAGACACGGTCAAAAAAATAGGACACAATCATCATGTGCGCTAGAAAAAAAAGCATAATTCAAAAGAATATACAGTTCTCAGATGAATTTTATTCCGACCTGACTCTTGACGGAATGATTTATGCAAGTCTTGTGCGCACTCCCATATCAAAGGGCCGTATCCACGGAATCGACACAAAAAACCTTCCTTCCGGCTGCCGTTACATTGACAGTTCAGACATTCCAAAAAGAAAGTACGTGTTAATCAACGGAACTCCCATTACAATTTTTTGCGGCAGGGACATCGATTTTAAAGGTCAGGCAGTTGCAATAATTACCGCCGGGACACAGAAGCAGGCAGTTGCAGGAGCAGAAAGCGTTGTAATAAACGGCGACGAAGACTTTTATTACGACGACGATGACGAAAACAATATACTTGCAAACCGCTCGGTTGAATACGGTGAAGAAGCAGAACGAAAAGACGACGACGTGGAAGTGGAAGAAACCTGGGAAAGCGAACTTACTTCCCCATCCTTCCAGGAAGCAAACGGTGCGCTTTGTATGTGCAGGGACGACGGACTTTATGTGTGGACTCCCAGCCAGTGGACCATGGACCTGCGGGAAAACCTTTCTTCCGTTACAGGCTATCCCGAAGACAAAATATTTATAACCCGTACAAAGGTTCTTTCAAAACACTCAAACCTTATTTTTATAAACACCCTTCTTGTCTGTCAGTGCGCTGTAGCGGCAATTGCAAGCAGAAAGCCTGTCATGCTTGAATTAAGCCGGGAAGAGCAGAAATTATTTGCCGAGCACTCATCTCTTGTAAAAATAAATCATAAAACCCTGGTTAACAAGGACGGAATTCTCAAGTCAATGGATATAAACATCCATGTTAATGCAGGTTCCTACAACCCCTTTGCTACAGAAATTGCGGACCGCCTTACAATTGCTTCCATCGGGCTGTACAGCTGTCCGTCAATTCATATAAATACAAGCATTTACAAAAGCCATTCAGTTCCGTCGTCCATTGATTTTGCAGTAATTGAAGGAAAAGCATTCTTTGCAATCGAAAACCAGATCAATAACATTGCACAGCTTACTGGCATAGACCCGGTTGAACTTAGGCAAAAAAACATGTGCCCGCCAAAAAGACAGCGTCCTCCGTTTTTTATCGAAACGGACAAGGCACAGGGCGCCCTGGACGCAATCTGCCGAAAAAGCATTTTTTTAAGAAAATACACTGCCAACAAAGTAGAAGGCAAATACAAATTTGCTCAGGACAATAACTCTCCTTTTGCCCCTCCTCTGCGCGGTATCGGAATTGCAGCCGGTTACGAGGGCTCAGGTTATCTTGGAAGTTCGTTCATCAACCGCAACAGGACCATGGAAATCACGCTGACAAAAGATAAAAAACTTTTGATTCATGCGCTGCCTCCGTCCCAGAATATATGGAAAATCTGGCAGGATATTGCCTCTAGAACTACTGGAATTGCAAAAGAAGATATAATTCTTGACAGCGAATTTTTAAACACAACTGAACCAGACAGTCCGCAGACAACAAGCGCAACGATTACAATCACAACACAGCTGATTCAAAAGGCATGCGCCGCTCTGAACAGAAAGATGGATTCAAAACTTCCGGTAACGATAAAAAAATCATTTACGGTTAATTCAAAAAAAGGCTGGAAAAAAGACACCTTTACAGGCTACCCTTTTGTAAGCACAGCCTTTGCCGCCATGGTTGTTGAACTTGAACTCGACGGCTCAACACTGCAGGATAAAATCCGGGGAGTAAGTTTTATAATTGACGCAGGTAAGATTTTAAATCCCCGCGCCGCAGAAATTTCGATTAAAAAATCGATTCAAAACGTACTGTCACTTCTAGTCGAAAACAACACTCTGGAAACTGACTCGATTTCAATTCAATTCATGCAGTCTGATGCAGAGCCGAGACAGATTGGAGAAGTAGTTCTTTCCCTTCTTCCTGCCGCATACACTTCTGCTCTTTCACAGGCTGTGGGCAAGACAATAACGGAGCTTCCGATTCAAACGGATACTGCGTTTAACCTGATTTCTGAAGCAAAGGAGGACTCGTCCAAATGAAAATTCCAGTAACACTCAACGGTGAAAAAATAATCCTCGACGAAAACGGCGATGAAACTCTCCTGCACGTTCTCAGAAAGAAAAAGTTTATTTCGTGCAAAAACGGCTGCGGAAAGGGACACTGCGGCTTTTGTACCGTCCTTCTCAATGATGAACCTGTTTCATCATGCAAAATCCCAGTCAGCATCG
>JAEENG010000122.1 GCA_016283615.1 Treponema sp. | reverse complement strand
TGCCTTTTGAGAACAATTGTCGGCTACGTTGCAGGCTTTTTTACAAAAACACTCAACATCAGCGGAGTTATTTTTCCGTTCCTGCTGGGCCTTATCGGAACCCTGTTAAAAGCCTTTGTTCTGTGGATAATTTCGTTCTTCTACCTGAATATTTCCCTTACATATAATATTTTGTCGCTTAACTTTTTGTACCAGCTTCTTTTTAACGCGATTTTAACTCCGTTGGTTTTTAGATTCCTTGATATCTTTAAAAACTCACTGCTCTTAAAGCCGGAGAAAGTCAGCTGATGTCAGATTTGTATGAGAAGGGACCTTCGGCCTTAACCAAAAACTTAAAGGTTCTCATTTTATATTTTATAATTGCCATAACCTTTACCGGTTATGGGTTAAAGCTTTTTTCCCTCCAGATTGTTGAAGGAAAAGAATACCGTAACCAGTCTCATACAATTTCGAGCCGTGTAAAGACGATTCCTGCAAACCGCGGAGAAATCTTTGACCGTAACGCCTCACTTCCTCTGGTTATTAATACTGATTCATTTGCGGTGGATTTGACACCGGCCGAAATTCCTGAGGGGTATTATGATACAGTAGCCTCAAAACTTGCCGGTTACCTTGGAATTTCAAAAAAAGACGTGGATAAAAAATGTCCGGCCGCTTACCGTAAATCCTACACAGCAATGGAAATCCGCGTAAACGTTCCGTTCCAGGTAATTTCTAATATTGCAGAAAACATTACGGATCTTCCCGGTGTAAGCTGGAGAAGCAAGCCGATCCGTAACTATGTAGAAACAGGTTCAATCAGCCATGTAATCGGTTACGTTGGTGACATCACAAAAGAAGAAATCAACGTTATGTACAACCAGGGTTACAAGGCAAACTCAATTGTCGGAAAAACAGGTATAGAAAAACAATACGACAAATACCTCCAGGGAAAAGAAGGCCGCGAAAGCAGCACAGTTGACGCCCGCGGACATATTCTGTCAGAAGCACCTATTATTGAACCACCTGTTCCGGGTAAAAACCTTGTACTTACAATCGATGCCCGTATCCAGGAACTGACAGAAAAAGCACTGGGAAACCGTGTAGGGGCAGCCGTAGTTTTAAAGCCTTCCAATGGCGAAGTTGTTGCCATGGTTTCTTATCCTTTTTACGACCAGAACCTTTTTAATTCAGATGATGCTGCGGCAGAATATACAAAACTTGCAACAAGTTCAAATAACCCTCTGTTGAACCGTGCAGTTAACGCAGTTTATCCGCCGGCTTCTACATTCAAAACGATTATGACTACGGCACTTCTTGCAGAAAAGGCAATTCCTTCAGAAAAAAAGATTGAGTGCCCTGGACGCATTGTTTATGGTAACCGCGTTTTTGAATGTCATATCAAGTATCCTGGACACGGATATCTTGACCTTAAAAACGCACTTGCCCAGTCCTGCGACGTTTATTACTGGGTTACAGGACGCGATAATCTCGGTGTAGACCAGATTGCTTCTTACTCAAAAGAGTTTGGCTTTGGACAGAGCCTTGAAATAGACCTTCCTGTTCAGTCGGTTGGATTTGTTCCGACCTCTCAGTGGAAGGAACGCCGCTACCATGAAAAATGGAAGGGCGGGGACACAATGAATATGTCCATCGGACAGGGATATACCCTTGTTACGCCAATGCATGTTGCAAACATGATTGCAATGGTTTGTAACAGCGGTAAAATCTACCGTCCTCATCTGTTAAAGGAAATCCGTGACGGTCAGTCAAATGAAGTAATCGAAGAAATTGAACCTCGAATTCTTCATGAATCAAATATCGATCAGGCAATCTGGCGCGAAGTTCAGCGCGACCTGCGTTACGTAATTACTGACGGTACAGCGATTTACCCGATGAACAACAAGAGATTCAAGCTTGCAGGTAAAACTGGTACTGCCGAAGTTAACGGTGTTGCCAAGGGACACTGGCACTCATGGATGGCAGCCTACGGACCTTATGATGCTCCGGTTGACGAACAGTACGTTGTTGTAGTTCTCGTAGAAGCGGTAAACGACTGGGAATGGTGGGCTCCGTATGCAACAAACATTATTTTCCAGGGAATTCTAGCCAATCAGACCTATGATCAGGCAATCGATGAACTTGGATTCAAGTATCTGAATAAATCAAGAACAAGGCAGGAATAGGGTGAATACAAAATTTTTTAAAGCATTCGATTATTTTTTGATTCTCTGCGTAACGATTCTTGTAACACTCGGCATAATGTTCATTTATTCTTCGGGAATCAACTCTGAAGGCGTCCTCGTTTCAAACGAATATATCAAACAGATTGTATGGGCCGGAATCGGACTTGTCTTAATGGTCATAATGACACTGATGGATTACAGACGTCTTTCCCGTTATGCAGCTCCCGCATTCATCTTTTTAGTTGTAATTCTCTTATACACAAGAATTTTCGGACGCTATGTAAACGGTGCGCGCTCATGGATTGGTATCGGCGGTTTTGGTATCCAGCCGTCAGAGTTCTGCAAAATCATTTATATTCTCTTTCTTGCAAATTATCTTGAACGCTCACAGCAGGAAAACCCGACAAAACGTTTTATAACCTGTCTTGGAATTCTTCTTGTACCGATGGGATTGATTCTTCTTCAGCCTGACCTTGGTACTTCCAGTGTTTATCTTCCGATTTTTCTTGTAATGTGTTTTGTCGCAGGAATTCCACTGCGTTTCATTATGTTTATTTTAATCGGCGGCTCGCTCACAGTTTTCTTTGCGGTTCTTCCGATTTATCAGAGCGAAATTGCCCATTCAACTTACCGCATAATTGCGATTCTCACAAATGCAAAATTGAATCTGATTGTAATTGTAGCGTCGGCCGCAATCTGTGTAATCGGTTTTCTCGGCAAGTACTTCTTTCCCGGAAACAAATACTTTTACTGGATTGCATATCTTTTTGCGATTCTGACAGGTGCCTTTATTCTTGCAAATGTTTTTGGCAAGGTATTAAAAGATTATCAGATTAAACGCCTTATCGTATTTATCGATCCGAACAGTGACCCTCGAGGGGCCGGCTGGAACATCATTCAGTCAAAAATCGCAATCGGTTCGGGGAATATGTTTGGCCACGGATTTTTGCAGGGAACGCAGTCGCATTACCGCTTCCTTCCGCAGCAGTCTACTGACTTTATCTTCAGTATCCTTGCCGAAGAGTTTGGTTTTGTCGGCTGTATGATTGTTTACGCCCTTTATTTCGGCATTTTAAGCCGGATTATTTATATTACCCGTAATGCATCTACAAACTTTGGTTTTTATATCGGTTCCGGAATTCTTGCCATGTTCTTCTTCCACTTTATTGTAAACGTCGGAATGGTTATGGGAATTATGCCGATTACAGGTATTCCGCTGTTGTTTTTGTCTTACGGCGGCTCATCTTTGTGGACTGCCATGCTCTGCGTCGGACTTGTTATGAGCATTAACAGTCATCGTTACGAACTTTAGTATAACTGCCTTATGAATCTTATTAACCCGATTGAACGCTTTGGTTCAGCCCTGATTTCAGTTCAAAATCCCTCTACCTATACCGGCGGCGAAATCGGTTCAATTGTAAAACCGCACACAGAAAATGACGGTTTGTTCAATTTTGCGATGGCCTTTCCTGACACATACACAATCGGTATGAGTAACCAGGCTATCAAAATCATTTACCAGGGACTCAACAAAAAATCAAACATCCGTTGTGAACGCGTATTCAGCCCGGAACAGGATTTTGAAGAATTATTAAAAAAGACGAACACACCTTTGTACACACTCGAAACCGGAATGCCTCTCAACCAGGTTGATATGATTGGTTTTAGTGTGGGTTATGAACTTGGAATTACCGGCGTTTTGAGCGTGCTTGACCTTGGAAATGTACCGCTTTTAAAAAAGGACAGGGGCCCGGATGATCCGATAGTTTTTGCAGGCGGTGTAGGGGCAACAAACCCGGCTCCGTTCAGCGCATTTTTTGATGCAGTATTTATCGGCGAAGCAGAAGGCGGCATGTTTGAGCTGGTTGAAAAACTTGCTCGGATGAAACAGGCGGGAGCCACCAGAGACGAATTACTGGCCGAATTTGCGCGCTGTCCGAATGTGTGGACATCCGGCATGTCGATGGAGAAAACGGGCCATACAAAGGCGTTTAGAGCGGTCTGGGAGGGTTTTGAGAGTGAACCTATGCTCGATACTTTTTACCCGCTTCCTAATATCAGAACGGTTCAGGACCATGGTGTCGTAGAAATTATGCGCGGCTGTCCAAACGGCTGCCGTTTCTGCCACGCTGGAGTTTATTACAGACCGCAGAGGGCTCGTTCAAAAAAGAAAATCATCGATTACTGCAGGCGCCTTGTAAATGAGGCCGGCTTCCGCGAAATCAGTCTTACAAGTCTTTCCAGCGCAGATTATCCTGATGTTGGCGGACTTTTGAACGAATTGAATTCAATTTTTAAAATTCAAAACGTAAGTTTTCAGCTGCCTTCACTTAAGGTAAACAGTTTTACGCTTCCGATTCTTGAAGAACTGGGTGAAGTCCGTAAATCCGGCTTAACCTTTGCGATAGAAACTCCGGACGAAGCATGGCAGCTGCGCCTTAACAAGGAGGTGTACACAGCCCACCTTGTTGAACTGATTGAAGAGGCCAAAAAACGCGGCTGGAACAAGGCAAAGTTCTACTTTATGGTTGGACTTCCTTTTCCGGAGACAGAAGAAAAGACAGAAGAAAAGGTTATAGTTGAATTTTTAAAGGATATTCAGGAGCGCACAAAGATTCAGTGCCATGTTAATGTCGGAACCTTTATTCCAAAACCGCATACCGCATATCAGTGGGTGCGCCAGATAAGCCCTGAAGAATCAGACAGAAAACTCAGATACATCCGCGAAAACCTTCCTAAAGGAAAGTTCAGGGTAGGAACCCACGATATTGCCACAAGCTTTATCGAAGGCTTAATGAGCCGCGGAGACGAGCGTGCGGGAATGGTAATTTACAATGCCTATAAAAAAGGCTGCCGTCTTGACGCCTGGGAAGACCATTTAAGACAGAATATACCCCTCTGGGAAGAAGCCTTTGCAGAAGCTCCATACGATGTTAAAAAAGAAATCCTGCGGGAGCGTAGCAAGGACGAAGTTCTGCCGTGGGACAGCGTAAGCCTTGGACCGGCTAAAAGTTTTTATAAGCGGGAATGGGACAAAAACGAACAGGAAGTTTTAACCCCTGTCTGTAAGCCTGACTGTGACCATAAATGCGGTGTCTGCAACAATAAAGTCTGCGTAAATACCGATAAAATATCCCAGGATGTCTACAAAAGTGAACAGAATGATATAAATTCGACAAAAGACAGGCGCCTGGAACAGAATATTCCTGTTGTTTACCGTGCAATTTTTAAGTTTGTAAAGACCGATGGGGCACAGTTTATAAGTCATTTGAGCACAGTTGAGATGTTTAACCGTGCAATTCAAAAATCGGGATTTCCTGTAATTTATTCTGCGGGCTTTAATCCTTTGCCGCGCCTTGAATTTGCAAATACGCTCAGCCTGGGCCTTGAATCAGAAGAAGAAATTGCCTCCCTGATGCTTTATGATCCGGTTAGGGAAGAAGATTTTATCAATGTAATTAACCGTGATTTAGCCCGCGGTATGCGCATTACAAAGGCCTATATTTTTGCCGTAACCAACCAGAGAAGGCGCGAAAGTCTTTCGGCATCTCTGTGGGGAAATGAATATATTTATTCATTTAAGTCTAGCCGTAAGGAAGTTGAAGAGTTTCTGGCAAGTTCTGCTGCAGAAAGTTTTGTTGCAAAAGACAGTTTGTGTTCATTTGAATTTTTGAATAAGAATTCGAGTGAATTAAAAGTTCAGCTGGTATTCAATAAGGACAGGCCGTTCAGAAATGCCCTGGAAGAATATTTTGGCAAAAAACTCTGGCAGATTGTAACGATTAAAAAGGTTCATACATTTGCAAAACCGAATATAATGGGCTGGACAGCCGAATTAAATGCCGAATACGGTCAGCAGATTAAGAAAATCGGTTTGATGAAGGCTAATGATGTTCTTAAAGAAAAGGTTTTGCAGCCGGAACAGAATGAAGCCGGTGAGCTTTTTATCGATTATTTTGAACTGTATGAAAGAATTGCACTGGTCAACAAAAAGCTCATGGATCAGCGAGAAAGTACAAAAGCAGAATAGGCTAGTTGATTGAATTTATAAAATCATCGATTGCGGCATTTTTATTGTCAGAAGGTTTTGATTTTGGATCAATGATGCTCAGTTCTGCGATTAAAGAAGATGATTTTGACAGTTCAAAGAGCTGTTTTATGCACTTTACAGCGTTGCCGCCGGCACTTGTTGCTGCAATTGCAATCTTTTTGTCTGAAAGATTGTGTGTGTTCAGGAATGTGCGTAACGGCGGTGCCATAGTTCCGGCCCATACAGGACTGCATAATACAACGGTGTCGTAAAGACCTGCATCAAAAGAGTATGGTTTAAGCTGCGGCTGATCTTTCATTACAGCGGCCTTTCCGCCCCAGAGAAACTTTTTAAATCCCTTGTCTGGATATGTTTCTACAGGTACAAGTTCAATTAAATCAGCACCTTTGGCAGAAGCAATTTTTTCTGCAAGGTATCTGGTATTGCCTTCGAGTGAATAATAAATAACAGCGGTTTTCATTGTTAATTCTCCTTGAGACTATTGTAGCACAGCAGATTATTATGGTTAAAGTGGGGGATTTGTGTATAATAGCTGGTGGAAGAGGTGTAATAGTGCGAGGCTTTACGCCGATTATAATATAATTTGACAAAATGTTAGCATATATGCTAACATAAACTATGTACAGAAAAGTAACTTTCTATACAACAGCTGACGGAAAATGTCCAGTTGCGGAATTTATAGATTCTCAAACTCCAAAAGTTGCTCAAAAAATAGCATGGGTTCTTAAGGCTGTTCAGGAAATTGAGAAAGTTCCTAAAACATACTTTAAGAAATTATCCGATACCGATTTCTACGAAGTCAGAATTGAGTTAAGTGGAAATATTTATCGACTGTTAGGATTCTTTCACAATGGAGATATTGTAATTCTTACAAACGGATTCCAGAAGAAAACTCAGAAAACACCGAAATCTGAAATAGAAGTTTGTGAAGCACGAATGAAAGACTTTCTAAAAAGGAGTAAAGAAAATGGCAAATAAAACATTTGATTTAGATGATTATATTTCTCAGCGTAAAGAAAAAGATCCAGAATTTGCAAAAGATTTTGATACAGGTTATGAAGAATTCAAAATCGGTATGATGATAAAAGAAATGCGACTAGAGAGCGGAATGACACAGGAACAGTTGGCAGAAAAACTTGAAACTAAGAAAAGCGTTATTTCACGAATGGAAAACCATTCTGAAGATATCCGATTGTCTACCCTTCAAAAAGTTGCATCAGTATTTGGAAAACAGCTTAAGGTTGCAATGTTGTAAAAATGTCATAACAAAGCTTCAAAGCCGACAGGCAGTCAAGTTGCCTGCGGTACAACCCATTGTTATGTGGACGCCCGCACTGGGGCGCTTATCTAAATAGGAAAAAAATGGAAATATCATTAAAACAAGTAATTACTGAAAACGAACTTAAAAATTTGTGGAAAATGCAAATTTGTGCTTTCAGTGATTTATTGTCAAAATATAAAGATTTTGAAACAAATCCTGGAGCTGAAAGTTTAGAACGAGTTATTGAAAAATATAAACAACCTTGGACAAAATACTATTTCATTATTAATGGTAATATAATTGTCGGAGGAGTTCGAGTTATCGATAAAAAAAATGAATCAAGAAAACGCATCTCACCAATATGGATTATGAAGGAATTTCGATGTAATGGATTTGCCCAACAAGCCATAATTGAATTGGAAAAGCTTTATGGAAGTAATAACTGGTGCCTCGACACCATTTTACAAGAAAAATGTAATATACATTTATATGAAAAACTTGGATACCATCAGACAGGAAAAACTGAGAAAATCAACAATCTAATGGATATAGTATTTTTAGAGAAAAATTAAACTTTTGTTGTTTTTCAAATGCAGCCAGGGTCTTTCTGGACTCAAAACGCATTGAAAAAATTGATGAAAACCATTCTGACAAAGAAGAACGTTATAATGTAATTGGCCTTGTAGAAAGAGTTTTATTTGTAGTTTACACAGAACGTAGAAATGACAATATAAGAATAATTTCTGCACGTAGAGCAACGCCTAAAGAGGAGAAGGAATACTATGAGAACTATGACATTAGATGATTTATTGAAAAATCCACTTACAGAAAACGATAAAAGAATCATAGCAAATGCTCGTCCAATTGCTACAGAAGATTGCCCGAAACAAACAGATGAGCAGCTAAAACAATTCAAACCCTGGTACGAAGTCCATCCAAAAGGAAACGATATTTATAAAGTTTCTGTAAAGAAAACTGCAATAAGTCTCAGAATAGATAATGATGTTCTTGCTGCATTAAAAGCAACAGGGAAAGGCTATCAATCAAGAATAAATAATATTTTACGAAAAGCAGTTCTTGGATAAAAATCACATAACAAAGGTTCGTAGCCAACAGCGGGTCGAGCTGCCTGCGGTACAAGCAGTTGCTTATGTGAATGCCCGCACCGGGGCGCTTAGGAGAAAGAAATGAAAAATAAATTGTTTTTAAAGGAATGGTTGTACCAGCAATTGCAAAAACAGTTGAAACTGAAACAATAGATGGTATTACAGCTCCCTGGTATTATATTCAGCAACAAGAACATGATCCATTCGGCAGAAACGAAGGCGATATTTATAATGTATGGATTTTTGGCGGATATGTAAAAGAATTTCCTGTTAATGAAAAACATGAAAATCCAGAAGAATTAAAAAAATCCGTTGAAAGTATAGGATTAAAATTCTGTCAATGACATTGGATCATGTAATCTAGGAAGTTTATCACCGGCAGCGACAGTATGATGAATACAAAATTTATTGAAGAGGTAAAAACCGTGCAAATGGACGTATATGAAGATTATGATATAACCACTAATCCTTAAACAAGTCCGTTACATGAAACTGTGTCAAATCTTTAATAACCTCTGCAGCAATTATCATTCCTGCGACCGAAGGAACAAAAGCAGTACTTCCAGGTACTTGTTTTTTTGGCGCACCAGCAGACTCTGGAGGAATTACAGTTTCGGTAGAAAAAACAACCTTCAATCTTTTAATTCGTCGCTTTTTAAGTTCG
>JAEENG010000121.1 GCA_016283615.1 Treponema sp. | reverse complement strand
CTGAAGTTCCTGCATTCCGGCCTGTAAATCGTCCATGCTTCCGCCGGCAATAATTTCCATGCTCGGTCCCCGGGGTGTCCGCTTAACAGTAAGTTCAACTTCCCGGTCTTCCAGCTTGCCTTCCCTGAGCATCTGCCGGAATTTTTCTCTTGTTGAATTTTCAGAGCCCGCTGCAGCTGCACCAGGCGGAGGAAGAATAATTACGTCACCGCCGGAAGCTTTATTTTCCTGAGGGGCAGTTTTTTTGTCAGAGCCCGGAAGAAGTAAATCCAGAAGTTTTTCTTCTACCTTCGGCATGCATACTTCCTTGAGCTGATCTTCCATTTCGTACTTAACATTATTGTAGCCCACAGCCATCAAATCACGAATCATGGATTCAACATCGCGGCCAACATAACCTACTTCCGTGTACTTGGTTGCTTCGACCTTGATAAAGGGAGCGTTGACAAGTTTTGCAAGACGGCGTGCGATTTCTGTTTTTCCGACACCGGTCGGTCCGATCATAAGAATATTTTTCGGCGCAACTTCGTCGCGGATATCTTCCGCAAGGTGAATGCGGCGCAGGCGGTTACGCAGAGCAACTGCCACGGCCTTTTTTGCTTTTTCCTGACCGATGATGTACTGGTCAAGTTTTTCTACTATCTGTTTAGGTGTTAAGCCTTCGATTGCCATTTTTTTTAATTCCTATATTTCTTCTGAAGTAATGTGGTTGTTTGTATAAATACAGATGTTTCCTGCAATTTTAAGGGAGCGTTCTGCAATTTCTTTTGCAGACAGGCTGCTGCAGTCAAGGTAAGCCAGAGCTGCCGAATAAGCGTAGTTTCCCCCCGAACCGATTGCAAGAACATCGTTTTCAGGTTCAATTACGTTTCCGTCACCGCTTATTAAAAGAATTTTTGAACTGTCTGCAACAATGAGCATTGCTTCCAGTTTCTGGTATGAGCGTTCTGTACGCCAGAGTTTTGCAAGTTCAACTGCACTGCGGGTTAAGTCACCGTTAAATTCCTTAACCTTTTCTTCAAATTTATCAAGAAGTGTAAAAGCATCAGCCACGCTGCCGGCAAAACCGGTCAAAATACGGCCGTTGTAGATTTTGCGGACTTTTCTTGCGTTACCTTTGCACACTGTGTTTCCAAGTGTTACCTGTCCGTCTCCGGCCATTGCAACCCTGCCGTCTTTTTTAACTGCGATTACTGTTGTACTGCGAATTTCAACCTTTTCCATTTTTAAAATATACAAAAAATAAATTGCGTGGGCAACTAAAAAAAATAAGTTCAGATATTGTTCTATTCTTTCTTGCCGCCGTGAGGATGGGCCTTGTTGTACATTTCTATCATTTTGTCGGTTGTAATATGGGTGTAGCGCTGGGTGGTGCTTATGCTTGAGTGGCCGAGAAGTTCCTGGACAAGTCTTACGTCTGCCCCGCCTGCAATCATTCCGGTTGCAAAGGTGTGGCGCAGCGCGTGCGGATTTACGTGGTGGCCCGTTCCCTCGGCGCCGCTGTACCTGGCAATTATAAAGCGGATTCCGCGGGCTGTGATGGGAGTTCCGTTCTGGTTTACAAAAAGAAAATTTTTGGGATTATGAACCTTATTGTCGGCAAAGCGCTTATTCCGGTCGGCAATATATTCGCGCACGGCTTTTTTTGCATCGTCTTCAAGATAAACCTTTCTGTCCTTGCTGCCCTTACCGGTAACAATTGCGCAGGATAAATCGGTCGACAGGTCACAGACCTTAAGTGAAGCAACTTCGCTCACACGGCACCCGCTTGAATACATAAATTCAAGAATTGCGCTGTCACGTTTTTCCCATAAAAGTTCATTTTTATGGGGCTCAGAACAAAGTTTGTCTACTTCGGCACCGGTCAAAAAATGAGGAAGCCGCTTTGGAAGCTTTACAGTTTTAATTTCCAGGGCCGGATTTATCTGAATGTAATTGAATTTTTTGCAGTAACCGAACAGACCGCGTACCGACGCAATAAAGCGGTTGATTGAAGAGGCTTCAAACTTTTTTCTGGAAAGGACTCCGATGCAAAGGCGTATGTCATCGGCAGCAACCAGTTCAACCGGCTTGTCGGGCCCGATTGACGGCATACTTTCAAAGACCAGAAGATCGTTTTTGTATGCTGTGACGGTGTTTTGAGAGAGGCTTCGAACAGAGCTTATGTAAACAATAAATTCTTCCGCTGCTTCTTTTACTGTCAAATCCTACGCCTTCTTAAAATTACTCTTCTTCTGCCGGTACAATGTCAGAAGTATCATCCTGTGAGTGCAGGTAATCGCAGTCCGGGTTGATACAGCTCTTGTAGTTGCCGTTCTTTTTGTCGAATTTTTCGACCATAAACCAGCCGCATTTTGGACAGGTTGCGTCAATCGGCTTAAAGTGAGAAATAAAACTGCACTTTGGATAATTTGTACAGCCGTAGAATTCCTTGCCGCGTCCCTTTGTCTTGCGGGCAACGATTTCGCCGTCGCAGCCTTTTACAGGACATTTTGCCAGAGGAATTGATTTTGTGTTGTAGCACTGCGGAAATCCCGAACATGCAAGGAAAAATCCAAAGCGGCCGAGTTTTTTAACCATCTTTTTGCCGCATTTATCGCAGACAATGTCAGTCTGTTCATCCAGAAAGCCTTTTACGCTTTCTGTTGTTTTTTCAACTTCATCAACGCGCTTTTTGAACGGTCCGTAGAATTCGCCGATCATGTTGTTCCAGACAATTTTGTCCTGTTCAACTTCGTCGAGTTTGTTTTCTATTTCTGCCGTAAAATGCTCGTTGATAACTTCCGGGAAGGCTTCCACGAGAATCTTGGAAATCATCTTTCCAAGCACTGTTGGAACAAGCTGTTTGTTGCTTCTTGTAACGTAATAGCGGTCCAGGAGAACCGAAATAATCGGAGCGTATGTTGAAGGACGGCCGATTCCCTTTTCTTCAAGCATTTTTACAATACTTGCGTCTGTGTAGCGGGCAGGTCCCTGTGTAAAGTGCTGTTCCGGATAGAACTTGTGTGCACCGTCGAGAATTTCGCCCTCTTTCAAAGCAGGGAGGCTTCCTGTAACTTCTTCTTTTGAAGACAAGAGTTTGATTACTTTGTAAAAGCCCTTTTCAATCAGTTTGGAAGCGCTCAAACGGAATACAGCGTCTCCTGCCTGAATGTCCACGCTTGTTGTACGGGTTTTTGCGTTATTCATCTGGCTTGAAAAAAATCTTTCCCAGATAATTGAATAAAGCCTGAACTGATCGCGGCTCAATGAGTCTTTGATTGAATCCGGTGTGTATTCAATATAAGTCGGGCGGATACATTCATGGGCGTCCTGTGCGCTTTTTCCGACTGCATAATGAATCGGATTCTCTGGCAAATCCTCCGGATAGTTTTTTCCAATCCATGCGCGTACGTCATCAAGGGCACTCTGCGCGATACGAACAGAGTCGGTACGCATGTATGTAATCAAACCGACACGGCTCGAACCAATCTGCACGCCTTCGTACAGCTGCTGTGCAATCTGCATTGTTTTGCGCGAAGTAAAACCCAGCCTGTTTGCCGCAGCCTGCTGGAGTTTACTTGTTGTAAAAGGAGGCTTTGGTTTTACAGTTTTATCTGTATTTTTAATATCCGTAACCTTGCATTCAGAGTTCTGGATTTCTTCGATAATCTTTTTTACCTGAGCTTCGTTTTTAAGGTCAGGTTTTTCGCCCTTGTACTGAACAAGCTGGGCTGTAAACTGTGACTTGCCCTTTGCAAAGTCAGCTTCGAGCGACCAGTATTCTTCAGGGATAAAGTCTTCTACTTCCTGCTCGCGCTGACAGATAAGCCTGAGCGCAACCGACTGAACGCGGCCTGCAGAAAGACCGTTCTTTACCTTTTCCCACAAAAGCGGGCTCAGGTTGTAACCAACAAGGCGGTCAAGAACGCGGCGTGCTTTCTGTGCGTTTACAAGGCTTTCGTAAATGTCGCGCGGATTTTTTACTGCTTCTTTGATTGCGTTTGGAGTAATTTCGTTAAATACAACGCGCTTGATATCTGCTTCTGTTTTATCTTTGAGGGCATTGTTCAGGTGCCATGCGATTGCTTCCCCTTCACGGTCAGGGTCGGATGCGAGCAGAACGTGATCGCTTTTTTTTGCGTCTTTCTGCAATTCCTTTAAAAGCTTGGCGCGTCCGCGGACGGTAATATATTCGGGTTCAAAGTGTTCTTCAATTTTGATTGCCATGCGGCTTTTCGGAAGGTCAATCAAATGTCCCATACTGGCTTTGACTGTAAAACCGCTTCCGAGATATTTTTCAATTGTTTTTGCTTTTGCAGGAGACTCTACAATTACGAGAGTTTTTTCTGCTTTCTTTGACTTCTTCTTTGTAGCTGCCATTTTATTCCTTCTGACTGTCAGCATTAAACAAATCGAGCTGACCGTCCGTATTTACCTTTTTGAGCGGCTCTGAGCCGTTACGCATGTATTCAACATACTCTGCATAATTCTTTATCACAGGTGCTCCTTCTTGTATATAGTTTTTTGGACTATTATTCAATTTACCTGCAATTAATTTTTCTTTATTTTTTTGAATCAGTGCAGTTTTCTTCAGTTCGCCCTCAACAAGATCGCAAAGGAGTTCGCTTTCTTTTCCAAAACAAACCTGACTAAAAAAAACATACCTGTTGTAATCCAGTGCAAGAGAAGCAGTTGTCATTGCCCCGCTTCCGGCAGGCGCCTGAATTACAACCGTTGCAGGACTGAGCGCCGCAATAAGGCGGTTCCGCTGGATGTAACGGAAAGCCTGCACTTCGGTCAAAGGCGTGTATTCGCTTAAAACACAGCCGCCTTTATCGATGATTTTTGCCGCCTCTTTTATGTGGGCGCCCGGAGTAATTCTGTCAATTCCGCTCGGAAGAACCGCAACAGTTTTGCCGAGTTTTCCGCACAGGGCTCCCTTGTGGCTTGCAATGTCGATTCCAAAAGCAAGACCGCTAACAATTACAGTGCCGTTGTCTGAGGCATCCTTTCCAAAGTCAAAGGCGGCCTTTCTTCCGTCATTTGTGGCACGACGGGTTCCGACAACAGAAACGCAGCTGCTTTTGAGGCAGTTTATGTCTCCACGGTAAAAAACTGCAAACGGCGGGTCAGTCATTTCTTTAAACATCGCAGGATAATCTTCGCTGTCGTAAAAAGCAAAGGAGATTCCAAGTTTTTGTAAAATGATTGAATTTTTAGTCGCCTGCTCCAGACTGTACTTTGCATCCCAGTGGGCCTTTCCAAAAGTACGTTTTACCATGGAACTGATATCATCAATTGACATTATCGCAAGCGCGTCGGGACTGTCAAGATTTTTTTCCAAAACAGTTTTTTCTTTAAAGGTTAAAAAAGAAGCGTCTGCAATCATCAGACGCTTTACAAGTTCATTCATATCAGTTTGCATAAGAGGTGTCTAAAACAATTTTTTTGTTTGCTTCGGCTTCCTTTTTCTTTTGTTCAGAGCGGGTTGTAGAAATAATTCTGTCATAGATTTCAACGGCTCCGTCAAAATTCTGCTGAACATAATATGCACGCGCAAGTACAAACATAATGTCTGTGTTTTTTGTTTCGATTGTCAGGGCTTTTTCAAGATAAGGAATTGCCTTTGCACAGTCATCGAGTTCAAAAACGTACAGAACACCAAGTCCGTAAAGTGCCCTTACATAGCGTTCTTCAAGTTCAATGGCACGAAGGTACGCACTCTCCGCAAGTTTTAAATAATTGAATTTTTCGGTTGTTGAACCTGTAGCATTGTAGTCAAGGCTTGCGTGAGCCATGTAGCCTGCGCAGACCCCAACGTAATAATAAAGGTTCTGGTTTGTCGGATAATATTGAATTGCTGTCTGGAAAGTTTTTAATGCTTCTCCATACATTTTTGCGTCAAGATAACGGGTTCCAAGGATTTTGTACCAGATTCCGATCTGGGCGTTTGCAAGCTGAATGTCAGCAACGCGGTCCTGGTATTTTTTGATGGCCTCTTTAAGTTCTGCCTCGGTAGTCGGAGCATCAACACCTTCTTCGATTTTCTGCATACGGATGATTGTTTTTGAAGATCTTCCCGAACAGCCGCACAAAATCATACAAATTACAAAAACGTTCAAAATGCTTTTGAATACAGTTTTTTTGCAGTTAGTTTTACCTGTTGCTTTCATTTCCACTACCTCCATGGCCAGGAAAATAATTTTTATGCCCTTCACGAAGCTGTTTGTCTTCGATATGGGTATAAATTGTTGTAGTCGCAAGATCAGAGTGCCCGAGAAGTTCCTGCACTGAACGCAGATCCATTCCACCCGACAAAAGATGAGTTGCAAATGAATGCCGCAAAGTATGAACTTTTGCATTTACTGCGCTCAGCTTTTTGTAGTCCTGGAATCTCTTCCAGATTCCCTTCCGGGTAATCGGATTGCCTTCGTAATTGACAAAAACCTCGTCAACAACTCTGCCACCCACCAGAAGCGGTCTTACTTCCTCAAGATAGGTCACAAGACGCTTCTGAGCCGCTTCTCCAAACGGAACCATTCTCTCCTTGTCCCCTTTTCCGTGGACAATTAAAACTCTCTCCGCAAGATGCAGATTTGCAATTTTTAACTCAACGGCCTCGCTGATACGAAGACCGCAGCTGTAAATCAATTCAAATAACGCTCTGTCCCTTACGCCCAGAGGCTTGGAAACATCAATACAGCCCAGCAGTGCGTCAACCTGTTCAATGCTCAGCACACGTGGAAGGGCCCTGCTTGCTTTGGGTCGGTCCAGCTGGAGTGCAAGGTTTTCCTTCCACCAGCCTTCGCGTG
>JAEENG010000120.1 GCA_016283615.1 Treponema sp. | reverse complement strand
CAGAAACAGCTGTCCAGAAGACCTGCTTCATAAAACTGACGGAGTGTTTCCATTGAATTAATCAGGTCCTGTGGAGTTTCCCACCAGTACCCGTAAATCATATATGCGTGAACCAGGATTCCGGCCTCTTTAAAGGCACAGCAGGCGCCTACGATGGATTCAAGATCGGTTCCCTTGTGAATTGCGTTCAATCCGTTGCCGGTTGCAGACTCAAGCCCGGCAGATACTCCTATAAGTCCTCCGTAAGACAGGTAGTCTGCAACGTCCCGGGTAAAAAACTTTTCAAAGCGCACGTTTCCCCACCATGTAATCGGTGAGCCCCGGGCAATGTTTTCCCGGGCAAAAAGTACCATCATGGCAGGCGGCATTGCCTCGTCAACAAAGTGGATTCCATAAATGCCCAGCTTCTGGCACTGCTCCAGAAGGCCTTCGTACAGCCGTTTTATATTTGTCGGGCAAAATCCCTTAACATAATCCAGGGTAACGTCGCAGAAGGCACATTTGTGCCAGTAACAGCCGTGCGCCATGTATGCTTTAATCCAGGCTCCGTCAGACCAGAGCCTGTGCATCGGGTTGGTGTCGTCGATGAGCCGCGGATAAATTGAATAGTCGATGTCACAAAAGTCGGGTATAAGCGTTGAAGTTACGTTTTTTTCGTATTCAATTGAATTTTTATATTCGTCTGAATCAGGGTTTTCTGGAGCCGGTTCAATAACTGTTACCTCCCCATCATCTCCCGTGATAAACTGCCGCATTTTGTAAATGGATTTGCTCGCTCTGGCCGGAATGACGAGTTCTTTTTTGTCCGGGTCCACCTGTTCCAGAAGGGCTTTGTATGAACCATAGCCGCGGTCGTAAGAGATTGAGTCGCAGTACTTTGCGAGGGCGGGCTCGGAAGTGTCGCGCAGCTCGGTGTTTACAAAGCCGCCTCCAAAACTGACGTAGACGCGCTTTCCAAAGTGACTCTTAAAAAAACGTCCGGTTGCAAGCGCGCAGGCAAAAGTCCCCGGGAACGGAATCGAAACCAAGACCAGATCGTAGGGTGAGGACGGGCTTCCAAAAAGTTCGTTTAAGAGGGACTCGTAAAAATACTTTATTACCGGAGAGTCGGCGCCCTTTTCGACCTGGGCAAAAGTGGATTCGCTGATTGTCAGAGACTCTGCGTACCGGACAAGAGAAAAATTATTGTCAAAAGCGATATTTATAAAGTCTGCAAGGTCTGCTAAAGCGTAACTTGCAAGAGAGCGTGCATCGTCAGTAGAAAGGTCGTGGTCTATGTTTTCTAAAAAGCGTTCCATGCGCGCTCCGCGCGGAACATGGGCTCCAAAAACAAAGCGGTGTGCATTTTCTGTTCCGCAGATGTTACTGGCAGTGGAAGGTCTTAAAATCGCCGTGATAAATTCAATCCAGTGTATCCAGAGGGATTTCTGGCTGATGTAGCGTCTTAAATTGAAGGCGGTCATCCCGTCGCCCTTTTTGTCTGCGCTGCCGGCAAGTTTGAGGGCATTTTCCGTGCTTAATTCAAAAAGTCTGGTAAGACCTTCTCTGGAGAAAATTTTATAAAAAAGAAGAATGTTTAAATCAATCCACTTTGTAGTGTGGCCGAGTGACTTAAAAAATGCGGAAAGATATGCCCCGCTCGGATAGGCTGTATTTAATTGTACGATTGGTGGTTCAAGGATTAAAACATTCATAGGAAAAAAGAGGGGCGGCAAAAAAGCCGCTCCCTGAGCAAGATTAGAATTCGAGGCTTTCTGACCAGTATTCGTTGTTATAGATATCAGTAAACCGGTAAGAAACTTTTACCCGGCCCTTGCCGACATCTACGTTGCTTATCTGGATTTTGTCGGTGATTGTCATCTGTTCGCCCAGATAATAGCTGTCCTGATAAGTTCCGTCATATGAATAATAGTCACAGATAAAGTCGATTTTGTCGCCGGATTTGATTCGGTTGATATTTTTTGCAACAGTTTCTGTTTCGTTTGACTTGTAATCTGTCTGGGCACCGGCGATGTATCCGTAAGGATGTTCATTGTCAAAGTTCAAAATAAGGTTTACACGTACTCCGTTCAACATTGCCGGAACGCGGCCGGTAATTATGTACTGGTCGTTTCCAAGTTCAGTTGTGTCCATGTGATAGTAAGCAACCGGCTGTCCGTTGATTGCAAGCCATGTGCGGTCATCTGCAGGAACAAGGGCACCGTCTTCCGTAAAGTTG
>JAEENG010000119.1 GCA_016283615.1 Treponema sp. | reverse complement strand
TTTTTTTGTAATCATTCCTACTTTCCCAATTTTGCAAGCCAGTCCTGAACTGCCCTTTTAGCAGCACTTCTGTTAGTCTGTGCTACCTTTCCCTGAACGGCAAGGCCTTTTTCTACAGTAGCGCCTTTGCAGGTTGAACGGATTCTGCTTTCTGTTCCGCTAAGTCCGCTTCCTTCGTGGGTGCAGAACGGGATGATTGTTTTTCCTTTCTAGTCATGGGCTTCTAAGAATGTGTAAAGGGGCATTGGCATGTCTTCCCACGTCGTTCGCTTTCGCGAACTTAACGAGTTTGCCAATGGCAAACTCGCAGGTATGTTATGCGAGTTTTACGGAGTAAAACTCGATAAGCATTGCAACGCAATGCGACTGTCATATGCGGTGATGTCGATATCAGCTTTGAGGGCTGGGCGGGCTTTTTTGTTCTGCTCGTCTTTTGCAATCTGAGTCAGGCGGCTGTAACTGTCGGTCGGATAAGGCTTTTGAGTTTCAAGTTCAAAAAGTTTTGAGCCTGTTTCTTCTGCAATAAACTTTGCGATGATTGAAGTATTTCCTTCTTTTATGTTTCCAACGTTATACTGTTCGCCAGCAAGCGAAAAATAAACTACCAGTGATTTTCCCATTTTAGTCTCCTTTGAATTTGAAGTTTTGTTTTGTGCGGAAAGCGAACCTGAAAGGCAGACTACTGCCATCAGGATTGTAAAAACTGATTTTAGTTTCATCAGTACTTCCTCCTTCTTACATTTTAATTATAAGCGACACATGTCTTTTTATTAAGAACAGGTTATGGTATAATGTCGTTTAAACGACAGATGTTGCAAATATGTCTATTAAAGAGGCTTTTCCGGAGGAAAGATGGCTGAAGAAAAACTCGACCCCCGCATTATCCGCACAAAGGAAGCAATTCAAACGGTTTTTAAGCAGATGGTTTGCGAAATGCCTTATGAAAAAATTACGGTAAAGGCAATTACCCAGGCGGCCAGAATCAACCGCAATACTTTTTATCTTCATTATAATTGCGTGGACGATGTGCTTGCGGAGATCCAGGCTAAGCATTCCAGCGAATACGGCGCGATTGTTTCGGAAATTGATCAGCTCAAGGAAACCGGAAAACTTGTGCGGGCCTTTTTTGAATACATGGAAGCTCAGGATGATTTTTTTAAGCGAGTTACCTGCGACAGCCGTTTTGATTATATCCGCGAAAGAATGCAGAACCGGGTAACAAAGCAGGCGGTGGAATCTCGTCCTCTGAAAGGAATAGAGCTGAGCGTGCGCAACATCCTTTTGACTTTTAATAACTGCATTGTCCTGCTTTACCGCCAGTGGATTTCTGACGGCCGTAAGATTCCTATGGAAGAAATGATTGAGCTTGCAACGACGCTTCTGGAAAATGGGATGAAGGGGTTTAGGAATCGGTAGTAAGACTTTTCGAGATGCTCTTTTTGTTTACCAGTTTTCGTACCGTTTTCCAGTATTCAGTTTTGTAAGTTCTTTCATTTCAGAATCTGTCAGCTGAAAATCCCAGACGTCAAAATTTTCTGCAATGTGGGAAGGATTGCTGCTGCCCGGTATTGCGATGTATCCTGCCTGCAAATGCCAGCGTACAATTATTTGTGCAGCTGTTTTATTGTGTTTCTTTGCAATTTCAAGAACCTGCGGATTTTTCAGATGCTCTGCTGTGTGACCTCGACCGCCGAAAGGATAATAGCTTTCTATGTAGATTCCTTTTTTTGCAGCCCAGTCTCTTAAAGAGTTGTTCTGATATTTGAGGTGATTTTCGTTTTGTATGACAGCTGGAGGAATTTCAAAATCATTTATAAAATGGCTTACTGTTTTTTCTGTGTAAAAATTTGAGATTCCGATTGAGCGGATTTTTCCGTCTTTTGCTGCACGAATCATAGCCTTGTAAACTGCATCGTCTCCTGAGCTGGAGCCGTGCTGATGCAAAAGACAAAGGTCGATATAGGTAAGGCCTAACTGCCTTAGTGAATCTTCAATATCTGCATCAGGATTTGAACTCCAGGGAACGAGTTTTGTAGTGATAAAAATTTCTTCCCGCTTACAGATCCCATCAGAAATGGCACGGGAGATGGCTTTACCAACCTCGCTTTCGTTGTCGTAATATTTTGCAGTATCAATAAGGCGATAACCGGATTTAAGGGCGGCATAAACGGTATCCTCGCAAACCTGTCCGGTTAGAGTCCAGGTACCAAGTCCAAGAATTGGCATATTGAAACCCGAATTTAGTTGGATTGTATCAGCGAGTTTTTGCTTGTCAAAAACTCGGGAAGCACGCTCCTGCGTGCGACGCATTTCAAAACCTGAATTCAGTTGGATTGTATCTGCGAGTTTTTGCTTGTCAAAAACTCGGGAAGCACGCTCCTGCGTGCGACGCATATTGAAACCCGAATTTAGTTGGATTGTATCAGCGAGCTTTTGCTTGTCAAAAACTCGGGAAGCACTCTCCTGCGTGCGACGCATCTCATATCCGGAATTTAACTG
>JAEENG010000118.1 GCA_016283615.1 Treponema sp. | reverse complement strand
TTCTTTGATTTTGACCACATTTACTGTAGCAATTCTATTTGCGGCAGCCCGACCTTCTCTTGACGGTCGCGCAGTTGTAGCAGAAGACGGTGAAATGCCAAAAGGACTTTTTGCAAGAACCATCGGTTATCTGCCGGGTGACAGCGTAACAGTGACAAATCCAGCAAACGGAAATGCCTGTGATGTCCTTATTCTAGGTTCCATCGACGCAAGCGAAGGAGTTGCAATTCTCCTCAGCCCTGAAGCCGCTGACCGCCTTGCAATCAGAAAGGACAGCAATGTTCAGGTAAAAATTACCAAAAGAACAGGAAGCCTTGACGAAAACGTAAGCGGAACTGCCACACTTTCCGACGAAGACGACACTGACTATAATAGCGGTTCATTAACAGAAGAAACTGCACAGGCACCGGAAGAAACACCTGCTCCTGAAGCTAGTGAAGCTGTGGCAGAAGAAACTTCTGTTGAATCTGGTGAAGTTCCTGCAGATGAAGTTGCAGCAGAGCCTGTAGAAGTTACAGAAGCAGATTCTGAAGGTCTTGTAATGAATGCAGACAGTTTTGATAATGAAACTCCTGCTGAAGAAGTTGCCGCAGAAGTTTCAGCCGAATCTGTTGAATCAGCAGAGCCTATAGAAGAAACTCCGGCAGAAGCAGTTGTTGTAGAAGCTCCTGCAGAAGAAGAAAAAACAGAACTCGTTGCAGAAGAAGAAATTCCTGAAGAAGCAGTTCCGGAAGAACTTGTAGAAGCCGAAGCTCCTTCTCTTGCAACAGTAACTCCAAACGATGTAGTAATTCCTGATAATTTTGAAGAACTTGCAAACGAAGCAGGAAAGGCACCGGTTCAGGAGGTTGTAAGCGAAAGCGCACCTGAAGTTTCGGCAGAAGAGCCGGCAGAAGAAGAACCGGCTGCTGACGAATATGCGCCTATCGTTCTGGTTCCTTCTGAGCCGAATCCGCCGGAAGAAACTGAAGTTCCTGCAGAAGTGCCGGTTGAAACTCCTGTTGAAACACCTGTTGAAATTGCAGCTTCTGTAACAGAAACAGCTCCTGCTATTGAAATCGCTCCTGTTGAATCCGTTACTTCGACCGACATTAATTTTGAAAACTTTATCAGGCCGTCACTTAAAGATCTTGAAAGCGGTAAATACTATGTTCAGATTGCAAGTCTTGGTCAGAAAGTAAATATCGAAAGCCTGCTTGCAAAATACACACCGAAATATCCTGTTGTACTTGTTCCTCTTTCAAACGGAAAAGGATATCAGGTGCTTGTAGGACCTCTTACTGCCGACGAATACGGAATGATTATTGAACGATTCCAGTCATACGGCTTTAAGGACTGCTTCCTTAGAAAGATTAAATAAATGATGTTTAACAATAGGCTCTCATCAATCTAGAGAGCCTTTTTTCTTGACCTTTATTGAATTCTTGATTATCTTATTATAGAAAAATCTGGGGGTGCACTGGTTTCGACGACTGTGAATAATGCACTTACTGCATGTGGGAGTGAAGGTTCCCCAAACTGACAAACAAATAACTGCAATTTTCGCAAGAAAAGAAGAAGAAGTTGTTGAAGCTTCTTCTGCAGAAGCTCTCGCTGCGTAAGCAGCCTGGCCGGAACTTACAGGGCGCTGTTCCTAACTTTGTAATGTTCTGTCGCTAACAGGGACTTGCTGTAAAGTATTCTGACCTGCTTTACGGGACTTTTAGGCCGGATACGAAGCAGACGCTTGTTATGCTGCTACCTGCTTCCGACAACTACCTCGCATAACTAAACATGTAGATGTATTTGGATTACACTTTCGGACGGGGGTTCAATTCCCCCCATCTCCAATGCCACAGATTTTTTGTCTGTGGCTTTTTTACTTTAAACTTTTTGAATTCTGCATAAATAAACCATAAGGAGAAAAAAATGGATTTAATTCAAGAATATAAAAACTTTTTGAATTTGGGTAAAACCGAACGGGAATGCAATGCATTTTTAATCGAACAGGCAAAAAAGCATGGTTACAAAGATATAAATGATGTTAAAAGCCTCAAAAAAGGCGACAAAGTTTATGTTTCCAAAATGAACAAGGCAGTTGCCTTCTTTCAGATTGGTTCAGAAGAGCTTTCAAACGGAATCAATATTCTTGGCGCCCACATCGACAGCCCGCGCCTTGATGTTAAACAGAATCCCCTCTACGAACAGGAATTTCTGGTTTACCTTAATACACATTATTACGGCGGAATTAAAAAATATCAGTGGGTTACAATGCCCCTGGCCCTTCACGGAGTTGTCTGCACTAAGGATGGCAAGACCATCAATGTAAAAATCGGTGAAGATCCGGATGACCCTGTATTCGTAATTTCAGATATTCTTCCTCATCTGGCGCAGAAACAGATGAAGGCTCCGGCAGCGGAGTTTATTCCGGGAGAAAAACTTGACCTTATCATTGGCGGTGAATCTCCGGTAAAACACGACAAGGATGATTCAAAAGAAAAATCAAAGGCAAAAGACCTTGCAAAAAAGAACATCCTCAAAATCTTAAAGGATAAATACGGAATTGAACCGGAAGACTTTGGTTCAAGCGAACTTGAAGTTGTTCCTGCAGGAAACGCCCGTGACCTTGGTCTGGACCGCTCGATGATTTTGGGATACGGCCAGGATGACCGTTCGTGCGCATTCACTTCTGCCATGGCACTTTTTGACAGCAAGGCGGGTGTAAAGACACAGTGCTGTCTTTGTGTTGATAAGGAAGAAATCGGAAGCGTTGGTGCAACAGGAATGGCAAGCCACTTCTTTGAAAATGCCGTTGCAGAGCTCGTAGAACGCTCAGAGAGCCCTTACAGCGAACTTACCGTACGACGATGCCTTGCTAATTCAAATATGCTTTCAAGCGACGTAAATGCGGCTTTTGACCCGATGAATGCAGATCTTTTTGATAAATTGAACACCTCATACCTTGGCGGCGGAATTGTATTCAACAAGTACACAGGAAGCCGCGGCAAAAGCGGTGCAAGCGATGCCAATCCTGAATTTATCGCACGACTTAGAAACGTGCTCGATAAGGCAGAAGTGCGCTACCAGATGGCAGAGCTGGGAAAAGTAGACGAGGGAGGCGGCGGAACAATCGCGTACCTTGCCGCCAAATACGGAATGAACGTCCTGGATGCGGGTGTTGCAGTTTTGAGCATGCACGCTCCCTGGGAAGTAACAAACTGCTTTGATATTGAACAGGCATACAAGGCTTACAAAGTGTTCCTGACATTGTAAGAGAGAAATAACATTATCTGGTATACAACAAAGCCCGGCAGTAACTGAAGTGCCGGGCTTTGTTGTTTGAAGACGTTTTATGTGATTGGCTTCATCGGGCACGACGCGTGTCATTATCAGCAACGACGCGTGTCATTTGGTCACTTCATCTGGTGCGGTGTTTGTGTAACTATTCTTTTGTTACATAGTCTATTTCTTCTTCAATTTTTGAAAGAAGGTTTTTAGGTAGTTTTGAAATTTTTTCATCAAGACGGAATTTATCTACTACCACAATTTGATGAGTCAGAGCAACAGAATCTTTTGAGAGCCCTGTTTTACTTTTCGGAAGAAAAACATTTCCCCGCATGTCTGCGTTTATGGTATTTGATGTAAGTGGAACTACAATTTTTGTGTTAAGATTATTAAGATTATCTTTGTCTGCCTGAATTATAACTACCGGTCTTCGTCTTCCAGGTTCACTACCAAAGGGTATGCCAAAGTCAAGCATATAAATATCACCACGTATCATCCTTTACAGTCTCCCAAACAGCAGTAAGACTTGATTCGCGTATTTTTTGCAAAGATTCTTCTTCGGAATATTGACTTTTTAGAATGGAAGATCGTTTGTTTATGTTGCCTGCAATGAAATTCAAAAGATGAATTTGTTCTGCTAAAGAGAAATTACGAACTCTGTTTTCAACATCTTCAAGAGCATTAGACATAAAAGAACTCCACTTTTTGTTATATCATAAAATTAAGGAAAAAAAGCAAAATTGAATTAAAAAATCAAGCTTTATTTGCTGATAAACATTCCTTATGCCTTATAAGCGCTCTTATTTGCCTGTGGCTGTGCCACAGGCAAATAAGCCTAATCGTCCAGTTTGTACCAG
>JAEENG010000117.1 GCA_016283615.1 Treponema sp. | reverse complement strand
GTCCACGAAGTACTCAACGGAATCACAAGTTTTGAGAGAATCAAATTTGGTCTTGTTCCTACCGGAAGCGGAAACGACTTTAGCCGCGGCTTAAACATTCCGCGCCACAATCCGGCAAAGGCCCTCGACATGATTTTGAATTCACCGGGGGATAAGGCTATCGACCTTGGCTGCGTTGAAGCCCTTTCTAAACGCAGGTTTTTCGGCATAAGTTCCGGCTACGGCATGGACGCAATTGTCGGCACTTCAATCAATACTTCAAAAATCAAGGTAGTAATGAATAAACTCCACCTGAGCAAAATGAGTTACGGCCTTTTAACTGTCGTTACCCTGTTCAGGATGAATACATACCGCGTAAAACTGAGTTTTGACGGTGAACCTTTAAAAGAATTTTCCAATATGATTTTTATTGCCACAATGAACTTTCCGTGGGAAGGCGGCGGTGTTCCGATGACTCCGCTTGCAAAAGGTGATGACGGACAGCTTTCTGTCTGCGTTGCTTACGGTATTCCAAAGTGGCGCACTTTCCTGCTTTTTCCATTTTTACTTCTGGCAAAGCATGCAGACAAAAAAGGGTTTTACATCAGAAACTGTAAAACCCTTGATATCTTTAGTGAAGATCCGACAGTGTGCCACACCGACGGTGAGCTTTTAGGAAGAGCGACCCGTATTCATTACGAGTGTCTTCCTGAAAAACTGACTGTGCTGGTCTAAAGGTTTGCAGCACCATTTGGCTGCTCTTCTGCCGGTGCCTGTCCTGCAGAAACATCAGCGTTTGCTCCATTAGGTGCGTTTTCTTCAACCTTAAGTTTTAAGCTTTCTTCGTCAACTGTAAAGGCAGAACGGATGCTTCCGCCTGCAAGAACTGTCTCTGAAGAGCCGTCGAGCTGGATAAAGGTCTGGCTTGCACTGGATGCGTCTTTTCCGATTACAATTGAACGGAGAGTTTTTTCTCCCTTGTTTGCGGTAACCCTGATTGTTTGACCGTCAGCAAGTCCGTAGCGGTTCAATTCGGCTTCGGATGAAGAGTGGCTTACAGAAGCAAGCACCTTGATGCTTGTAACTGCGTCAACAAGTTCAGCTGCCTTTTTGTCGTCGGCTGCCTGTTTGTTGTCGCCCAGGTACCACAAACCGCCTTCCATAGCGAGTTTTATCTGTCTGCCTTCTTTTTCGATGAGAATTACATCAGGTTTTTCCTTGAGTTTTAAGAGTTTTACAGGTGAGCGCGAAGAAAGCACTGTCTGCAAGGCATAAATTACTGCAAGAACTGCAATTGCTGTCAATAAAATAGTTTTTCGGTTTTTCATATCCTTTTCCTCCGCTAGTTTTTAAGTTCGCGTGCGTCGTCCGGATTGTATTTGTTTCTGATCCTGAGCTGTTTAGCCTTGATTTTTACAAATGCAATCAATCCTGCCAGAGCCACAAGAACGATAAGTCCAAATTCATTAAAGTACTTGGCAATGTTAACTGTAATTCCGGACTTTGCCTTCAGCGTGTTTACGCTCAGTCCCTTTGTACGCATTGCACACAAATCTTCTTCGCCGTTCATGTAGTCGATGGCGTTGCGGACAAACATTGCGATCGGCTGTTTTCCGCTGTCATCCATTACCTGACCTGTTGTGATTTTGCTTGAACCCACAACAAAAATCTTTGCGTTCTGAATTGCCTTTGCGTGGTGGTCGGTAAAACTGAATGCACCTGTTGAACCGTCTTTCTGTGCCGGGTTTTTGTCGAATGCGCTTTCAAATCTGCCTTCTACCACAACTGCGAGGTTTTCGCTTTTCATTACGGATTTATCTGCCGGCTTACGGATCAGCTGTGGAATCGTTGTAATGTTTGACTGCATGAGCCATGACTGAGGTGAAGATTTTGCAAGAACAGTTGCTTTTGCACCTTCAATATTATCAACTCCTTTCACATCGATTGAACTGTTCTGGAGCATGATTACGTAGCCGAGGTTCTTTGTTACCGGATTCTTTCTGTCCATATTTGTTTTCTGTAAAAGTGGTGCAAAGTAGAGCGGTGTTGAACCTGAACGCTGGTCCTTGTTTACGTAGCAGTTTTCGTCCATTACATAGTCCTGGCCGATTTTGATTCCGTATTTGTCCAGGAGTTTTGATAATCCGCTGTCAATCGGGTCGTATGTGGGAGCCTGGTAGTAAATGGCCTGGCCCTGAGGAAGTTTTTCGTTAAAGCTGTCGGCAAATACGATGAGGTTTCCGCCGCGCATTACGAACTGGTCGATTTTGTAGAGTTCTTCATCTGAGTATTTTGTTTTAGGACCGCAGATTACGATGCTCTTGAGCCCTGACGGAATATCTGTTTCTGCAAGGTTGATTGATTTGAATTCATAACGGTCAGAAATCAGGGAATTGAGAATTCCTGCTCCCTGTTTTGAATCGTTAAGGTCAAGTTCTTCATGGCCTGTGATGTAACCGATTACCGCAGGTTTGGAAACAAGGCTCTTGAGGTTTTCTGTAAGTTCATCTTCAAGGTTGTCTGTTCCTGCAATTATGTTCTGGCCAAAGAAGGTGCGTGTCATCTGGAGAGGAATCAGGCGGAACGACTCCCCGTATTCAAGGACGAGTCCCAGGGCGCCGATGCCCTTGCCTGTTTTAGGGTCATTCCAGTTGAGGGACTGAATTCCATACTTTTGTACAAGTTCAGGAATTTGTTCCGGGGCAGGGTCGATTGAATTAAAATCAATGCGGTCCATATTGTCTTTGTTTACTGCCTTGCATGCGGCTGTAACTGTAGATTCAAGATTTTTAAATCCTGCGATGTTAAAGTCAGCAAGTTTCTGTGTTGCGTAGAGTGTAAGGTTAACTTTGCCCTTAAGTCCCGAAAGAGCGGACGTTGTAGAAATCATCCTGTTGATTGTTGTAGTCAGTGTGTATTCGAGGCCGTCTGCCGAATTGAGCCCGTCGATGATTTCAGTGCGGTCAGCGTAAGAAACGGCGATTCCCATCCAGACCTGCTTAAAGCCGACTTCGTTGTTTTTAAGTTCCTGAATCTGAACCTGGCTGATTCCGTAGCCCCGGGCGATTTTCTGGTTTTCTTCCTTGTCCATGTCAAAGAATTCGCAGCTGAAGTTTGAATTTGCGGCTCCCTTGTATTCAACAAGAATGTCGCGGATGTACTGGTCGATTGTGTTGTATGGCGACGGAAGGTTATCTGTCATAAACACTTTGATTGAAAGCGGCTGTTCAAGGGTTTTGACAGTCTGTTCGCTTGATTTTGAAAGTGAATATGATTTTGGTCCGGTCAAATCGAATCTTGCATAGGCGTTGGAAAAAACGAGGTTTGCAAGAATGAGAAGAATTACAAAAAGAAGTGTGTCGCTTTCCGGGCTTTTGATGTATTCAACAAAGCTTACGGCATTTTTCTGTGACGCTCCGTTTTTGTCCAGAGAGCGTACTGTAAGCACAAAGAAAAGCCCTGCAAGGGAAACAAAGTAAATAAGGTCCCGGGTATCGATAATTCCGCGGGAGATTGAATCAAAATGGCTCAGTGAAGAAAGATAGGTTACAGGCCTTACAAAGACTGCAGGCAGAAAAACTGCCAGCTGGCTGAGCAAAGTCAGAATGATACAGATTGCAAATGCGACAAAGAAGGCAATGATCTGATTTTTTGTTTTGCTTGAAGCGTAAAGACCGATTGCACTGAATGAGGCAATTAAAAAGAGTGAGCCCAGGTAACCGCCTGCGAGAGGTCCAAAGTCAGGACTTCCAAAAATGTAACAGGTAATTACATAGAAGAGGGAAGGTAAAAGTAAAATTGCACCGCTTATAAAGGCCGCAATATACTTTCCGAGAGTTACGTCAAAGGCTGTAACCGGTAAGGTCATCAAAGTTTCCAGAGATGATGAGCGTTTTTCTTCTGCAAACATGCGCATTGTGAGCGCAGGAATAAAGAAGGAAAGTGTTATTGGCAGAAGGGAAAAGAAGTTTCTCAGTTCTGCGCGGTTTGCCAGGAAGAATGTGTTAAAAAAGAGAATTCCTGAAGCTGCAACAAAGAGCCCCGTTACGATGTAAGCGATAGGACTTGAAAAATATGATTTAAGTTCTCGTTTTGCGATAACAAAAGATGGATTTTGAGTTTTCATATTAGTTTTCCTCCGTCAGGATGTGGAAGATGTCTTCCAGACTGTTGCGCTTGATTGCAAGTTCGTAAAGGTTCCAGCCGTTTTGAATAACCGCCCTGGTGATTTGAGGTCGGATTTCGCTTTCACCCTTAACGGAAACGAGAGCGCAGGCACTTGTTGAATCCGCTACGCTTTCGCCTTCTTCTTCTGTAACCGAAGCTGCGCCGTCAATCTTTGAAAGACAGGCGCTGAGCTGTTCGTAGGAACAGCCGCCTGCCTGAACGTAAACGCTTGCTGCGTTGCCGTAGCGCTCGCGGAGCTGGTTTGTAGGACTGTCTGCAACAAGTTTGCCGCCGGAGATAATAATTACGCGGTCACAAATCATTTCTACTTCGCCCAGAATGTGGGTTGAAATGATTACAGTTCGTGTTTTACCGATTTCCTTGATAAGGGCACGAACGTCGCCAATCTGGTTAGGGTCGAGACCGCTTGTAGGTTCATCAAGAATTAAAATTTCAGGGTCGTTCATCAGGGCGTGGGCAAGGCCTACGCGCTGTCTGTAACCGCGGCTCAGGTCAGAAATGTTTTTGTGCATTACTTCTTTAAGTCCGCATTCTTCGCACAGTTTTTGTGCTTTTTCTTCAGGATCTTTACCCTGCATCTGTGCAACGTATTTGAGATAATCTTCTACAATCATCTCACTGTAAAGGGGAGCGCTTTCCGGCATATAACCGATTTTGCGCTTGCACTCAACGGAATCCTTTTCAATGTCCAGTCCGTCGATTTTAATTGAACCGCCTGTTGGCTTTAAGAATCCGGTAATCATACGCATTGTTGTAGATTTTCCGGCACCGTTTGGTCCTAAGAGACCAACAATTTGTCCTGTTGGAATGGAAAAGCTGATATCGTCAACAGCCTTAAAAGTCCCGAATAACCGGGAAAGATTGTTTACTTCAATCATAAGATCCTCTGTTTTGAAATATTGACCTGTTCAGGTTTATCTATATTATAACAAATTTATCATGAAAAGGTTACTGCCTGCAGATTTTTTGTGTGGCATGACTAAGAATAAAAGATGTGATATAGTTTGCCCATGTTAATTGAAATTTTAGGAATCGTTGCAAGTCTTTTTGTAATCAGCGCTTTTTTGTTTAAGGATATTAAGATTATCCGCATTCTTGACGGAATCGGCGCACTCCTGTATGTATTTTACGGCGTTTTAATTCACAGTTACGCAAACATTCTGCTGAATGTGGTTCTGGTTGCAGTTCAGGTTTATCACCTGACAAAACTCCGCAGGGCAGAGCAGGTTCAGATTCAGGATAAGGAATAGTTATGTTCAAAATTCTGCTGGTTGTTTTTTTGATTTCCATGGTTCCCCTTATTGAATTAAGGGGCGCAATTCCTGTGGGTGTGGGAATGCTCACCGCTGCCGGTTTTTCCGGGGATGCAGGCTTAAGCCTTAAATACATTATTCTTATCAACGCTGTTGCAATGGCCGGAAATATGGTTCCGGTTCCTTTCATCTACCTGTTTGCACGCAGGTTTCTTGAGTGGGGACAGGACAAAAAGTTCATCGGAAAAATCTGTACTTTCTTTCTGACAAAGGGTAAGCGCGGCGGAGAAAAACTCCAGCAGTCTGCGGGCCGCGGATTGTTTGTGGCACTCATGCTCTTTGTCGGTATCCCGCTCCCGGGAACAGGTGCCTGGACAGGAACTCTTGCCGCAAGCCTTCTTGATATGAACGCAAAACAGACTGTATTTTCGGTTCTTGCCGGAGTTCTGATGGCTGCGGTAATTATGACCCTTGCAAGCTGCGGTGTTTTTGGTGCTGCAGGCGCTTTGTTCCTAAAATAACTTCATCAGGGATTCGTCAAAGTCTTTTGACGGTCCCTGCCACAAAATCCTTCCGTTTTTTATAAGCACGATGGAATCACTAATTGTCTTTGCTTCGTTGATGTCGTGTGTTACAAAAATTCCGGTAAACTTTTCTGATTTTTGAATCGCCCTTATCTCTTCGCCCAGCTTTTTTCTCAGCGGTGCATCAACTGCCGAAAGGGGCTCGTCAAACAAAACAATCTTTGGCTTTATTGCCAGCGTGCGGGCAAGGCTTACGCGCTGGGCTTCGCCTCCGGAAAGTGTTTCGACGGAGCGCTTTCCAAAACCCTTAAGATTCATTTTGTCCAGTAATTCTTGGGCGGCCCTGCGGGCTTCGCTCCGTTTTACACCGTGGCAGACAGGACCGTAGGCAACATTGTCTTCTACAGAAAGGTGGTTAAAAAGAGCCCCGTTCTGAAAAACCATTCCAATCTGACGGCGGCTTACAGGAAGTTTTGTAACGTCGGTGCCGCCGATTGTGATGGAAAAAGGGCTTGATTCATCTTTTGAATCTGACTTTTCCAGCCCGGCAATCATGCGTAAAACCGTAGTTTTGCCGCTTCCGGAAGGGCCGACAATTGCAGTCATTGTTCCTTCTTCTGCGGATAAACTTAAATCAACGGTAACAGTGCTCATTTTTTTGTATAAATTATTTGCGTTAAAAAACATTTTTATCCCCTTTCTTTCTGCTCAAAGAAAAAACTACTGCGCACAAAACGGCAAGAATCAGTCCTGCCGCACAGGCTTCGTTAAAGCGGTAGCGTCCTGCAAGACGGTAAGTGTACAAGGCTAAGGTGTCAAATTCCGGAATCGATAAAACCAGCGGAAGTGTTGAATCTCCGGCGCTCATTGCAAAACAGCACAAAGCCCCGCTCACAACCGCATGTTTGATTGAAGGCAGCATTACCCGTGTGAGAGTGTCAAATTTTCCACGGCTCAGCAAAAGCGAAGCATCGATGACCGGCTGAGGAATTTTCTGCAGTGCCGCATAAATCTGACGGAATGCCACAGGCCACATTAAAATGGTCTGGGCAATTGTCAGGGTAAACCAGCTGCCCTGCTGGATTATGAGTTTTATAAAGAATCCCGTCATGATGGAAGAAATTGCCATCGGTCCGAGAGGAATTACCTGGAGAATTGTTCTTTTCTGATTTTTGTCGTAAAGACGCAGGAAAGAACCGTACAGAAAGCCCGTAATCGAACACAAAACGGCTGTGCATCCTGCGGTTAAAAATGTCCACCCGATTGAATTTACAAAGCGCTGTGATTTAAAAAGGAATAAAATCGTGTTTAGGCTCAGGCTTTTTGTTGCCCTTGAAGTAAACGCGTTGATTGCAATTCCTGCCAGCGGTGCGATAAAAAATATTGTGATGATTAAAATGAGGGCGCCAAAGAGAAAGTGTTCTTTTTTGCCTTGTATTCTGGTTCGTTTTAATTTATCTGTATCAAAAGAAATTCCTTTGAGGGCGGAAGTTTTCTTTTCCAGTTTGCTGTATAAAAAAATGATAAAAAGTGCAATAAAGGTTTCGGTTCCGGCGATTAAAAAGCCGTCCTTAAAATTAAGTGTTCCGCGGACAATCTTGAATAATTCAACTTCCAGGGTGCTGTAGCCCACACCCGCAAAAATCAAAATCATTGTAAAACTGAAAAAGCAGAACAAAAAAATCGGAAGACAGGCCGAAACAAGAGCCGGCACAAGTCTTATGAACGTTATCGAGTAAAAAATCTTGAATTCACCGGCGCCTAAAAGACGGGCCGCTTCTTCCTGGTCCTGTGTTAAGTGTTCCCACGCTTCGCTTACGATTTTCATTACGAGAGGGTAGTTGTAAAAACCCTGTGCAATGATAATTCCGGCGGCTGAGTACAGAAAGGTTAAAGGCGGACGTTCTGAGTTCAACAAAGTCATCAAAAACTGATTCAGGCGGCCGTTCATTCCAAAAAAAGAAACATATCCCAGGGCGACAATCAGCGACGGAAGACACAAAGGTACGGCAGAAAAAGAAAGGAGAAAGCGTCGTCCTGCAAAATCTTTTTTTGCTGCAAAGTAAGCCGACGCAAGACCGATTAACGCGGCTGCGAGCGTAGAGAGAACTGCCTGGAATATGGTAAAAATGATTACATTCAACATAAAAAACACAGGCTGCCATAAACGGCAGCCCTCCGTGCTTATGTTATTTAAGGAGATTCATTACTGAATCAAGCTTTTTTTCTGCTGCTTCTGCGTTTGTAAACAAAGTCTTCTGTGGAATGATTGCTGCTTTTTTGTAGCATTCCGGAAGCTTTGTGTTTTTGTTTGCAGGGTACATCCACTGAGTCAGTGTCAGGATAAACTGAGCATCTTCAGTGATTAAGAAGTCCATGAATTTCTGTGCATTTTCAAGGTTGTGTGTGTTTGCAGAAATTCCGGCACCTTCTACCTGCATAGGGTGTCCGTCCGTAAACTCAAGGGCCTTGTAGCGGAATGAGTTTTCATATTCAACATGAGAAGCAGGGCTTGTTGTGTAACTGATAACAAGAGGAGCTTCTCCTGAAGTAAACAGACCGTAACCTGCGCTCCAGCCCGGAGCCATAGTAAGAATGTTCGGCTTGATTGCTTTCCAGTAGTCTTCTGTCTTGTCGCCGTAAACAGCAACAGTCCAGTTAAAGAAGCCCAGGCCTGGTGTTGAAGTTCTCGGATCCATGAGGATGATTCGTTTTTCGTAAATCGGATCTTTAAGGTCTTCAAGGCATGTCGGTTCCTTGATTTTTGATTCAGTGTCATAAATGAAGGCAAAGTGGCTGTAATCAAAGGGAGTCAGACGCCAGTCGCTGTCCAGGGCCTTGATGAGGTTTGAAGGAATTACTTTTGAAGCGTCATGAGGCTTGTATTTCTGGAACAGACCTTCGTCCAGGGCTTTCTGAACGAGGTTGTTGTCCAGACCGATAGCAACGTCACAAACTTTTTTTTCTTTGTCGAGAATCAAAGAACTCAAAAGCTGAACGCCGTCACCGCAGTCAACGAACTTAACTGTAAGTCCTGCTTTTTCCTTTGCAAGCTTTGCAAGTTCAGTGCCAGGACCCCATTCGCCGCAGAAACTGTCGTAAGTGAATACAGTTACTTCGTTAAAGGAGTTTGTGTTGACAGACTGTTTTTTTGTACAGCCAGATACGATAAAAATTGATAAAACAACTAAAATGAAAATATGAATACGTTTTGACATATCTTCCTCCGCCGGCATTATCCGGATCAGGTTTTGACAATCATACGAATGTCATCGGGTGTAATCTCAGCCGTGAGAAGGCGCGTTTGTCCTTGCAGCAGGCACCCCGGATGTTTTTGATTATAGGATAAATCATTTTTTATGTAAATGGCAGCCGTTCTGCCGATAATAGAACCATGAAGAAGATTTTTTGTGTATTAGTTTCGGTTTTTATGTTTACATCCGCCTTTGCTTCCACTTCTGTTGAATTTGGACTGGGGTCCGGCTTTATTTTTTACGGAAGCAAAACACTCAAGAACACTATCAGAAGTTTTGATGAATCAAGCCAGGTTATTATCTGCGCAAATGCTGATTATGGAATTACTCTTGCTCCTCAGGTTATTTTGAGCGCAGGTGTGGATTCTGTTTTTGACGCGCGCTGGAAGGGTTCAAATCATATTTATCTCTGGGATTATGCTGCAGAAGTGGGATTCGATTTTTATCCGGGGCTGGCAGGGCTTTTGTGCTCGGTTGATTACTGTCTTGGACGCCGTACCGATTTTGTGGATCTTGGAACTGACGAAGACGTTACAAGCACAAAGTGGGGTAACGGATTTGCCTTTGGCCTTGCCTACGATTTTGGTCATGGAAGGCTAGGCTTTGCACCTCAGGTCGGGGCCGCCTGGCGCCACATGCCGCGCGGTTCTTCAAGCGATAATATAATTCAAATCAAGCTTAAAATCAGACTGGATTAAAACTGGAGATTTTTGAAAAATCTCGTTGCGGTTTCGGTAAAACCATAGTATTCTATTAGAATAACTTAAAACTTTTTGGTAAAAATATGCAGATTCAAACTGAAGGTGTGATGCCTCAAATCCCGGATGATTACGAAGAACAAAAGTCTCTTGCAGACGTAGGACTTGCCGTAGACGTTGGAACTACAACCGTTGCAGTCTCGGTCTGGTCACTGTCTACCCGTAAATGCATCGCAACCGTCGCAGAACAAAACAACCAGGTAAAATATGGATATGATATTATCCGCCGTATTTCCTATGCGACCCGTCCTCCTTTGACCGGTTCCGCACAGGTTGTTGAATCAGGCCCGTCGGCTCTGCATTATTCAATCATCGGCCAGCTGGAAAAAATGTTTACAAAGGCCCTGGCGCTTGCTTCAAGCAAGGCAGAGCGCGGAACCCAGCTTAACATCAGCCGTATCGTAATTACCGGAAACACAACAATGCTCAGTTTTGTCTGCGCAGTTCCTGTAGACGGTCTTGCTGCCGCTCCTTTTAATCCTGCTTCTCTTTTTGGCTTTACTACCGAATGGCACAAGGTCAGAAGCGGAAGTGTAAGTTCAGTCTGCCAGCCTCTGGATTCTCCGACTGCCGACATGATAAATCTTTACGAATCAAGCGTTGTTGACGAGTCAACTCCGGTTTACTTTCCGCCCTGTATCGGAGCCTTTATCGGAGCCGACACAGTCTGCGCAATGCTTTCTGCAGGATTTCCTGCTCCGACGTCAGCTCTCTCCCAGTCACACACCTGGGAAGCTCCTCTCAAAGCGCCGCTTCTTCTTGCCGACATCGGCACAAATACAGAAATCGTACTCTATGTACCGCAGCAGGAAGGCAAGCCTGCAAGAATTTTGTGTACTTCGGCTGCAGCGGGCCCGGCTTTTGAAGCGGCCAACATCAGCTGCGGTATGCCTTCCGTAGAAGGTGCAATCGATAAAATTGAATACAACGGCGATCTCGTATGTCACGTTATCGGCGAAAAAAATGCCCGTGGAATCTGCGGTTCCGGTCTTATCAGCGCAGGTGCAACACTCCTCCAGAATAAATTTATCGACAAAAACGGCGTATTCCAGCGCTCTGTTTCAAAACTAGGGGACGGTTCAATCTGTATCCAGCTGACACCGGCAGTATACCTTTCCCAGCAGGATATAAGAAACATGCAGCTTGCAAAATCAGCCGTAAAAACCGGACTTGCATACATGCTCGAACGCTCTCCGTCGGTTCCGGTATTCTGTCTGGCAGGCGGATTCGGTTCACATATAAATATTTCTGACGCATGCGCAATCGGGCTGATTCCAAAAGCCCTCGAAAACCGCTGTGTCAATCTCGGAAACGCGGCTCTCGCCGGTGCGGCGGCCCTGCTTTTTTCAAAGGCTCTCCGTCAGAAAGTGGTTGACCTTGCAAAACACAGTATCCAGATAAATCTTGCGGCTGTTCCGGATTTTCAGCAGAGATACCTCGGTTCAATCGACTTTTAAAAGTTATCTATTTCTCTACATTATAAATCTTTGTTTGACATTACATACTTCTTGCTGTATTATATAAAGTGATATTTTGGGGGCGGTTTTTGCGTCGGATTTGTTGGTGGCTTATCTGGCTTACAAAATCCAATCTTAAAATAGATGCAAGGAGATGTTTTTATGAAACCAGTCTGGTTCGTAATTCTTCCCGTTGCTGGTATAGTTCTTGGATGGATTATTCGCTGGCTATTTGCCATATTTCAATTATCTTCGGCAGAGCAGAAAGCTGAACGTGTTAAACAGGACGCCTTAAAAGAAGCAGAAGCCCAGAAAAAAGAATATTTGCTGGAAGCAAAAGATCAACTCATTCGTGAACGCAATCAACAGGAACGGGAAAACCGGGACCGTCGTAAAGAAATTCAAGTTTACGAAGCCCGAATTACAAAAAAAGAAGAAATTGTTGATAAACGCAATGCAGAGATGGACAAAAAGGAACAGGAGTTTGTTGAACGCGAACAGGCTATGGCTAAACGCGAACAGCAGCTTGCAGTTCAGGAAGAGACTTACCGTCGCGAACTTGAACGCATTTCCGGCCTTTCAGCTCAGGAAGCAAAGAATCTTATCATCAAAAATCTTGAAAACGATGCCCGTCATGACGCACAGGCATTGTTGAACAAAATCGAGCAGGAAGCCCAGCTTACCGCAGAAAAGAAAGCACAGGAAATTCTTGTTACTACTATTCAGCGTCTGGCTACAGAAACAACAAGCGATGTAACAGTTGCTACAGTTTCTCTTCCAAGCGACGAAATGAAGGGACGTATCATCGGTCGTGAAGGCCGCAACATCCGTACCCTCGAAACTCTTACCGGTGTTGATATCATCATCGATGATACTCCGGAAGCAGTAGTTATCAGCTGTTTTGATCCGGTCCGCAAGGAGATCGCAAAGCAGTCTCTTGAACGCCTTGTTACAGACGGCCGTATTCATCCGGCACGTATCGAAGAAATCGTTCAGAAGGTTACAAGAGAAATTCAGCAGCGTATTTACGAAGAAGGTGAACGTGTTCTCTTTGAACTCGGAATCCACAATATGAGTCAGGACGGTGTAAGGGCACTTGGACGCCTTTACTACCGCACAAGTTACGGTCAGAACGTTCTGGTTCACTCTAAGGAAGTTGCAGAAATCGCAAGCCTTATTGCTGCCGAAATCGGAGCAAACAAAGAGCTTTCCAAACGCGCAGCACTTCTTCACGATATTGGTAAGGGAGCTGAAAACGACAGTGACCAGAACCACGCAGAAGTTGGTGCAGAAATGGCACGTAAAATGGGAGAAGATCCTAGAGTTATCAATGCAATTGCCGCACACCACGGAGATTGCGAGACAGAAACTCTCGAAGCCATTATCGTTCAGATTGCCGATGCTATTTCCGCAGCACGCCCTGGTGCACGTAAAGAAACTGTAGACAACTATGTTAAACGTCTTGAAAACCTCGAAGAGATTGCAGAGAAGTTTACCGGTGTTGAAAAGGCATATGCAATTCAGGCAGGCCGCGAACTGCGCGTGCTTGTTAATAACGAAAAAATCCCTGACGGAGAAGTTAAGGATCTGGCACAGAAAATTGCCAAACAGATCGAAACTGACCTCCGTTATCCGGGCCGCATAAAGATTACAATGATTCGCGAAACCCGAATTATTGAATACGCAAGATAAGACCGGATTTTATGGCGCGTCAATGCGCCGGAAAAAAATATTCAAAAAAAACGCAGACTTAATCAGTTTGCGTTTTTTTTTGATAAAATTTAAAGTTTGTTATAAGATCAAAATATCGCAGTGACTTTTGGGAAAGTAGTCTGTAATCATTTAAATTAGCCATTTTTATAACTCCATATTTTTATTCTATTGGCAAATCAATTCCATAATAAGGTTCAGATTCATGAACTTCCAGAATATCCTGAAGCGGTACATCTGAATATTTATAAATCTTTTCCTTGTATTTTTCTTTGATGGAAATATCATCAAGTTCTAATCGTCGTTGTTTTGATAATTCAAGAAAATCAGAACTTTGTTCTAACCCTAAATATCTTCTTCCCAAAAGATTAGCTGCAATTCCTGTAGTGGAAGAGCCAGAAAAAGGATCTAATATCCAGTCATTTTCTCGAGTAGAGGCTAAAATGATTCGGGCAAGTAGTGGAAGAGGTTTTTGAGTAGGATGCTTTCCGCAGGATTTTTCCCATTTTGCAATAGCTGGCAAACTCCATACATCACGCATCTGGGTTCCACCATTTATTGATTTCATTAAATCATAGTTAAAATAATGAGGTGTCTTTTTTTCTTTTCGAGCCCAAA
>JAEENG010000116.1 GCA_016283615.1 Treponema sp. | reverse complement strand
ATTCACAAGTGGGATTAAGTACAGCTTTAAGGATTCTGACGGAACTTTGTATTTGAGCGGAAACTCAGACAGCTCTTCAGGCGGATGCAAGAGCAGCACAACTTCTTCAAAACCATTCTCTGTAAGTTATTCTTACAGTCTTGAAAGTGCTTCTGCTTCAAAATCCAGCGTTTCTTCAAATGCGGGAGCTAAGTATTCGTTCTGATTTTGATGGGTCTTTGCAGATAATCACTGCAAAGAATTAGATGTAGCTGAGCGCCCTGCCTCCTGGGGCGCTCTTTTTTTTGCTGTGGGATTATATTGATTTTTTTAGTTAAAAACTTTTGATAAAAATATACTGAGGAATTACGATAATGGCAAAAAATATAAGGCTTATCCAGGTAAAGGTTTTTATAAATTGAATTGAACGGCCCGGATACTCGCGGTTATAAAGGCGGAGATTGATGACACTTGCAAGGCTTCCGATGATTGAACAGAGTCCTGCACTGTCGAGACCGTACAAAAGTGCGCGCAGATTCTGTGTAAAAGGCCACAAAACGATGCTTGCAGGCACGTTCGAAATCACCTGGCTGAGCAGTATACTCCAGATGTATTCGTGGCCGCCCACAGAAGCACTCAAAAATTTTGAAACTGACGGGTTTTTGCAGATTGAAGAAGAAAAAACAAAGAAACAGAAAAATGTAAGCAGAAGAACATAATCAGTCTGGCGCAGAATTTTTCTGTCAAAAATCAAAAGACTCAGTGCAACAGTCATGGTAACATACGGCCAGAATTTTGTGCGGCTTACAATAGTTATGATTACAAGGACAAAAAGCGCGATGTACAAAAGACGGTATTTTGCGCGCGATTTATCAACCTCCAGATTTACCTTTGATGAATCAAATTCAATCGGCTCGTGAAGGTTTTTTCTGTATAAAAAGAGAATAAAAATCAAAAGAAGGAAAATGCTTCCAATCCATAGCGGGAGCATCATAAGAATAAAATCTGTGGCAGGGATTCCGCTCTGTGTAAACAAAAATAAGTTCTGCGGGCTTCCAAAAGGCATTAAAAGGGAACCGCGGATCGCCGCTATGTTTTCAAAAGTCAAAACAGGTAGAATGTATTTTTCCTTGCTGCCAGCCCTGAACAAAATCAATGTGAGCGGAACAAAGATAATCAGCGATACGTCGTTTGTTACAAACATCGAAGTGCAGAACACGCTGAATACAAAAAAGACTGTAAGTACGACCTGGCTTTTTATGAGTTTTGATTTTCGTAAAAGAGGTGCAAAGATGTTTTCTTTTTTAAAGCCTTCAAGAACGGTCAAAAGCATAAAAAGGGTAGCGAGAGTTTTCCAGTCGATTGAATTTAGAAAGTCCCGGTCAGGAGGCGTGATAAAAAGTGCAATAATTGCCGCAGCGAGAGAAACGCTGAGCATGAGTTCTTTTTTAAAGAGTTGAATTATTCTGTTCATTTGAGTCTGTCCAGTTTTCCTGAGTTACCATTAAGTCTAAAACTGTAAAAAGAAGAATTATAATCATCGGACCCAAAATAAGCCCGTTTAGTCCAAAAAGCTGGATTCCGCCGAGAATGGCAAAGAAGATAACCAGCGGGTGAACATGGATTCTGTCCCGTAAGAAAACCGGACGGAGTATATTGTCCAGAAGTCCGACAGTTATTGCGCTTAAAAACATAAATAGAATTCCAGACAATACAGAGCGGCTTACGCAGAGCACGATTCCGACCGGAAGCCATACTGCAGCGGACCCGATTAAAGGAATAAAGGATGCGAGCATGAGGGCAACCGAAAGCACAACTGCGCTTGGAACTTTAAAAATCAGCATGATGAGGAGGGCAACAATACCCTGATAAATTGCAACGAGAATGTAGCCCTGAAAGAGATTCTTTACGATTTCTGCAAACTTTCCGGTCAAAATGTTCATGTGGCTTGTTTTGATTGGAATTGCGTGTTTTGTAAGGGCTGTAAGATATGAGCCGTCCAGAAAGAAAAAGTACAGAGCAAAAACAGTCATTACCAGAGATATGATAAAGGAGCCTGTCTTGTTGATGACGGTTCTTCCAAAAGAAAAGAGTCTGTCACTGTAACTGTGTAAAAATTCAATAAGGGACTGCTTTACTGCGTCCATGTTTGCTTCGGGCATGTTGAGCCCAAAGCCCTTAAGGTATGTAAAAAGTTTCTGGGCGTTTTCTTTATTGAATAAAGTGTTTGAGTCTGAGCGCAGCCATGCTTCGGCCGTCTGTAAAAAATCAACGGATTGCTGGGCAAGAAGAATAAAAAGAAAAATAAGGGGGCCGATGATTAAAATAAGGGTTCCGACAGAAAAACCGATTGCAAGCAGGTGTCTTTTTGCCTGGTAAAACTTTTTTTCTTCAGAAATTTTTGAAAGACATTTGCGGTAAAGCGGACGCAAAAGTACATATAAAAGAACAGTCCACAATAAAACTGTCATAAACGGCTTTAGCATAAAAAGCGCAAGTACAAACAGAATTGCAAAAAGCGCAAAAAGAAAAATGTTCTGGATGTTTTGTTTATTATCAATCACAAACTAATTATCATTGAATTGAAAGTGTTTTTCAAGTATCGGAGCAAATCTCTGCGGGCAAAAAAAACCTCTGCGATTGCAGAGGTTGAAAACGGCTCCTGCTGGGCTTGAACCAGCGACACACGGATTAACAGTCCGTTGCTCTACCGACTGAGCTAAGGAACCACTCATTCGTAAGAATGTAAATAGATAATATAAAAAATGCGCTTAAGTGTCAATAATGCCCGATTGAATTTTTGCAAAAAATTTCTAATTTTTTAAATTATCTGATGATTTCAAAAACCAGAATCCAGATAAAAACAAATACACAAATCATTTTGATTCCGGTCCCGAGCAAAAAGCCCAGGAAGGAACCAAAGGCGGCTTTTAAGGCACGCTCTGTGTCCGACGAGTCATGAATCATTTCGCCGATAAAGGCTCCGAGAAACGGTGCGATTATTACAAAAAGAGGTCCCATAAAAAGAGAAACTATAAGACCGATTGTCGCTCCCCAGACAGCGTATCTGCTTCCGCCGTTACGCTTTGTCAGATACGGCTGCAGGATTGCGTCGAGCACGGTGATAATCAGTGCGATTATTCCGGTAACAACTAAAACCCAGACAGGTGTTGCTGTAGTTTGTGAAAAATGCGCTACGAGAAGTCCGCACCATGCAAGGGGAACTCCAGGCAAAACAGGAATGACTGTACCGGTAAGACCTATGAGCATTAAAACGGCGGCTGTTATTACCAGAAAAATATTTATATCCATAAACTGATTGTATGCTATAATCAACGATATGACAAATATTGAATTAAAAAAATCGCTCCGTTCTAAAATAAAGGCCGCGCTCAAAAATCTTCCGCCGCAGGATGTTTTAAAAAAACGCTGTGATGCGGCCTGCAAAAAAATCTGCGCCACAGAACAATTCAATTCAAGTGAATACGTATTTGTCTATATGAATATGAAAAACGAGGCTGATTGCCTGGAAATATTGAATAATTCAATAAAACAGAAGAAAAAGGTCTGCATTCCAAAAGTGCTTTCCGGCACACAGATGGAATTCTATCTGCTTTCAGGCGATGGGACTTCAATAAAAGACAATCTGGTTTCCGGCGCCTTCGGCATTCTTGAACCGGCTCCTTCCATGCTCAAAAATATCTTAAATCCGGAAGACCTGGCGGGCAAAAATGTTCTGATGATTGTTCCGGGGCTTGCTTTTACAAAAAGCGGTGAAAGGCTTGGCCGCGGAAAAGGTTATTACGACCGGTATATCGAACGGCTGAGCCTGAGCGGGGCAAAATTATGCACGGTAGGTTTTTGTTTTAGCGAACAGATTGTTCAAAAAATCCCCTGCGATGAGTTTGATAAAAAAGTTGACTTTGTGTTTGAGTGTTAGCGCTTTGTATCCTGCGAAAGCATTTTGAATGCCGGCGCCTGATCAAAGTAAGACATGAAAATCAGATAATAATCTTCTGCCTTTGCACTGCTCACTGCCTGATACTGTTTTAAGTAAAGGTCAGGAATCGAATTTCTTGCGCCCGAAGCGATTAGTTCTGCGCTGCCTGCCGCGTCCGAAGTTTTTGAAAGTTCCCTCACAACCCAGCGGTTTTCCATATTCATTAAAAGGTCATCCTTTTCAAGTTCAATAACGCCGTCTGTGTTTTTGGAAAGCAGGGCTTCAAGGTCGGTTGCAAGTTCGCGGACGCACTGTGCGTAAACTGCGTCGTTTTTATTTGAATGTTTGATTTTTGTCATTGTAAAAATTGCGTACGGAAAAGAAGTTTCTGCAGGTTTAACCTTAACTTCCTGATTCAATTCGCAGCCGGCCTGCACGCGAGCGCCAAGTTCATACAAAAGTGCGTTAAAGAGTGCCGAGTCAGTTGAATTCAAATCCGGGGTGTTTAAAAAATAAACCATCGGGTCAGAAAAGTCTGTCGTCGGAATCAAAACTGCAGGTCTCGGGCCTGCCTTGTCCGCAGAAATATCCGTAAAGAACTGGTGGGTAATTTGTGTGCGGATTGTCTTTTTTGGAAGACTTTCTGCAATGATTTTTTCTTTAATCGACTGAGTCTGCTTAACCGAAGTCAGCTGGCCAAAGGTGTTGTTCAATTCCTGCTCGAGGGAAGGAACTTTATCGATACCGCCGGTTACGACGAGAGAAAATCTTGAACTGTCCAGAATCAGCGGGTAGGCGGCAGCGATATCCGTGTAGTTCATCTTTTGCGGACGGTCTTTTTTGTCTTCAAAGAGTTTTGCAATTTCTTTGTTAAAAATTGCTTTTGCGCCTGCGCAGATTAACTGAAAGTCCGGGGCGCCGGTTTTAATCCGCCACTGGGTTCTCAGGTCGTAGCTTATACCGTCGGCGAGGGCCGGGCTTATGTCTCCAAAAATTACTGCGTCGCTTACGGCCCGGAGTGTTGGGACTGCGCTTTCTACGTTTGTTGTAACGATTAAAAGTGAAGAATCGGCCTTTGTACGGGCTGTAACTTCCACGTTGGAAACAATTTCTCCCGATTCAATCTGTTCATCAGTGTAGCGGCGGATATTTACTGCAAGGGCGTTGGTCAAAAGCTCGGCAAGGCCCGGGTTGTGGCCGGCAAATAAAAGTTCACCGCCGTCTATTGAAAGGGCAATGCAGAAGGTTTTTGAATTTTCAATCTGCTTTGTTACCACAGGAATCTGGTTTACTAGAGTAAACGAATTGAACTGGGCCTGGTTAGACTGGATAAACCTTTGTGCAGAGTTTCTGATGTCTTCCTGTCCGTTTTTGATATTTGCAGAAGCCTTCGGGTCGTTCTGGATTTTTGTGTAGAGTTTTTGCGTGTACCACGGACCAGTTTTTTTTGTCAGAAGTTTGTATCCGCTTTTGTTGAATTCTTTTGAATACTTCTGGTAAGTCTGAGTGTTGGTGAGCACAAACAAAAACGGCTTTTTGTCGAGATAGCTTTGATTCAAGTCTGCGGCCAGCGGTTTTTGTCCGCTGTCTGCCATGTCAAATAAAGTACGGCTGCTGTCCTTGTTTGTCCGGTTAAAGGCTGCGTACTGTTCCATTAATTTTGCGCTGTTGTCGACTATTGAATTAAAATCGGCCCTTGTTTTTGAAACTGCGCTGTCAACTTCTTCCTGACTTATGCGCGGTGTTTCGCTGTCGCGGCTCATCATCAGAAACAAATCGCCCTGAGTTGCCGGGCTCACCTTTGTTTTTTCACAAATTGCCTGAATTATAAGACGGCTCGATGTTTTTTGCTGGGCGCTCGAAGCGTCGATATAATCTGCGCCGCGGATAGAAAGGTTACGCTGTTTTAAGAGCAGACGCTTAAATTCAGAAGACGGACTGTTAAAAACCTTTGCAATCAGGTCGGCCTCATCCTGGTTAAAGTTTGTGTATTGAATTACAACCTGAGTGATATCTGACGAAAGTTCTTCGTCAATCAGAACATACTTTCCGCTTGATGCAAAGTTTTGTGACCTGATGAATTTTTCATATTCCTGAATTGAAGAAGATGATGGAAGCGGAGATCTGGATTCAATCCGGCCAAGATATTTTTCTGCAAGCATCAGGGCCGAGTTTGGAGTGATATTGCCGCTGATGTATAAAACAGCGTTTTTCGGCGTGTAATAAGTTGAACCGATATCTGCGAGAATCGAACGGATTTGTTCTGTGTTTTTTGAATTAAAAACCTGAGGATTTACGCCGCTTTCCTGCTTCCACGGGCTTTGCGGAAAAATCTTTGTATCAATCGTGCTGTTTATAAAGCCTGCCGCCGAATATGCAAATTCATTTATTCCTGCGCGTATCTGTGAAACAGCCTGATTGAGCTCGCGGTCTGTAAGATTTATGTCTTTAAAATATTTTGTAAATCCGATAACCGCGCTTTCTGTCTGGGAAGGAGCAACGGTAACTGTCGTACTTACGCAGTCTGTACTCAGATCAAGTCCCATAAGTCCCGCATACAGGCCAAAAAATCCCGCGTTGCCGGCGTTCTGGCAGAGCGTTCCTGCATTTATATTCAGTTCGAGGCGGACTGTCGCGGTAGTCGTATCCTGCAATGTGCAGAGAGTAAGTCCGTTCTGTAAGGTAAAAACTTTTATATCATCAGCGCCAAAGGCAAAACAAAAAAGGGGCGCCATGGCAAGCACAAGGGCCGGAACAATTTTCTTCATAAAAACGATTATATCATACAAGTCAGTTTTATTCTTGACCGCAGTTGAATTTTGATTGTAGAATGAACAAAACCATGACAAAAGTTACACCGTTAGTTAAAACTGTTAAAATAGACTTTCCCGCTGAATGCGCAAAGGGCAAACGACACCTTAGCGTCAGCGAAATCAATATTCTCAAAAAAACAAACACAAACCGTGACGACACCTGGCAGAACATCCTCGTTCCTGAAGAAAAGGATGCTTTTGACCCGAACCTCGTACTCAACAACGATTTTTCAGGTTTTGTAATTTTTGGACGCACAACTTCCGTTCTTCTCAAGTATCACGACCTTGAACTTATGGCAGGCGTTTACAATTCTTACCTGCAGGACGTTGTTCTCGGCGACGATTGTGTTGTCCGTAACGTCAAGTATTTCTGCAATTACCGCACCGCTGAACGCGTTATCTTATTCAATATCCAGGAAATTTCGTGCACAAACCATTCAAAATTCGGTAACGGCTTTTTGAAGGAAGGTGAAGAAGAATCAGACCGAATCTGGATCGGCGTTGGTAACGAAAATGACAAACGCGCAGTTCTTCCGTTTGAAGAAATGATTCCTGCGGACGCTTTTATCTGGTCACGCTACAAGGACGACGAACTTTTGCAGCAGCGCTTTATGGAAATGACAGAGCGCGGAAATACCAAAAAACTCGACACTTACGGTATTATCGAAAGCGATGCCGTTATTAAAAATACAACACTGTTAAAAGATGCCAAAATCGGTTCAAACTGTTATATCAAGGGCGCATTTAAACTTAAGAACATCACAATTCTTTCCAGCGCTCTTGAGCCAAGCCAGGTTGGAGAAGGTGTTGAACTTGTAAACGGTATTCTCGGTTATGGTTCAAAAGTATTCTATCAGGCGGTTGCTGTCCGCTTTGTAATCGGCCGCAACTGTCAGCTAAAGTATGGCGCACGCCTTTTAAACTCTGTCCTCGGCGACAACTCAACCGTCAGCTGCTGTGAACTTTTGAACAACCTTATCTTCCCGTTCCATGAGCAGCACCATAACTCTTCGTTCCTTATTGCGTCGACTGTATGCGGTCAGAGCAATATCGCTTCCGGGGCAACAATCGGTTCAAACCACAACTCGCGCTCACCTGACGGCGAAATGCTTGCAGGCCGCGGCTTCTGGCCGGGACTCGGTTCTGACTTTAAATTCAACAGCCGTTTTGCAAGTTTTTCGCTGATTTCCAAGGGCTCTTACCAGAACGAGCTTAATATTCAATATCCGTTTGCACTTGTTGCCTACGACGGACCATGCCGCCCGATTCACATTATTCCGGCGTACTGGTTCCTCTATAATATGTACGCAATTGCGCGCAATAAATCAAAATTCCAGAAGCGTGACAAGCGCAAGGTAAAGGTTCAGCACATTGAAACTGACCCGCTCGCACCAGATACAATTCAGGAAGTTGTTGAAGGTTTGCAGCGCATTATTATTCTGACAGCTGATTATCTTGTTTCCAAAAAAGACGGAAGGGCTTTGTCCGCAATTACAAATGCGGACGAATTGTATCAGGTTGCAAAAGATTATCTGCACCAGAATCCTGATTCAACAATCACATTGAACGACCCGATCAGCCAGAAAAAGTTTGGCGCCCTAATCTTTAAGCCTGTTAAAGCCTACAAAGAATACCGCAAGGTTGTAAAATACTTTGCCGTATCAGTTTTGATGGACTGGTGCAAAAAAAATAAGAAAAAATCTCTTGAATCTTCTGACTTTGCCGCAATTAAGGAACTCGTTCTTTACAGAAAATGGGTTAACGTTGGCGGCCAGGTTATTCCGGAAGCTAAACTTGAAGAACTCTTTTTACGCATAAAGGATACTTCGATTAAAACATGGAAGCAGGTTCACCAGTATTATGATGAGTGTCAGAAAATGTATGACACATACAAGGTTGCTTATTCAATTTATCTGCTCGAATACCTGTACTCGCGCAAAGTTGAAGAGTTTACAGACGATATCTGGGAAGACATCAAGGCTGACGTTCTTTTAATCAGCAACGAAATGTACAACTCGGCACTTACAAGCCGCATGAAAGACTACGACGATGAGTTCCGCATGATTACATTCCGCAACGCCCGTGAAATGAACGCCGTTTTGAGTTCAATCGTCGACAACGAATTCCTGGGCGAAATGAAGAAAAGCACCCAGGCCTTTGACAAAGCCCTGGAGCCGCTGTTTGCTAAATTGATAACAGAAAAATGAAAATCAATGCTATTGACCAAAAATTGGCAAAGTTGCATACTACAAATATGAATAAAGCACTACTACTTCTAGCTAAAGTTCTCTTTTCGGCCTAAAGCAAGCGGGTAGTGTATATTAATTTGCGTATATAACAAGAACCTGTTGCCCTAGGCGACGGGTTCTTTTTTTTTATTTTGGAGGATTAAAAAAATGAATGCATCAAAGTACAGACCAATTCCACAGCCTGTGATGGAAAGCCGTGACTGGCCATCAAAACGAATCACAAAGGCACCGATCTGGTGTTCGGTTGACCTTCGTGACGGAAATCAGGCTCTTATTGACCCGATGGGTATCGAAACTAAACTGGCTTTCTTTGATCTTCTTGTAAAACTCGGCTTTAAGGAGGTAGAAATCGGATTCCCTTCTGCAAGTGATACTGAATATGAATTTATCCGCCGTCTGATTGATGAAAAACGCATTCCGGACGATGTAACAATCCAGGTATTGTGCCAGGCCCGCGAAAAACTCGTACGCCGTACAATGGAATGTATCAAAGGTGCTCCAAATGTAATTTTCCACATTTATAATTCAACAAGCCCGGCTCAGCGCAAATATACATTCAACAAGACAAAAGAAGAAATAATTAAAATCGCTGTTGACGGTGTAAAAGTAATCAAGGAATGCATGAAGGATTTGAGTCAGGAAGAACGCGACAGAATCCGCCTTGAATACAGCCCTGAAAGCTTTTCTATGACAGAAATCGACTATGCCATCGAAATCTGTGAAGCCGTTGGAAAGGAATGGGGATATTCTGACAAAAACAAAATCATATTCAACCTTCCGACAACTGTAGAGTGCTACACTCCTAACGTTTACGCAGATGCAATTGAATATTTTGCAAAACATATTTCCAACCGCGACAAGGTTATTATTTCAACTCACTGTCACAATGACCGCGGAACAGGCGTTGCTTCATGTGAACTGGGCCTGCTGGCAGGTGCCGACCGCGTCGAAGGCTGTCTCTTTGGAAACGGCGAACGCACAGGTAACCTCGACATTGTAACTGTAGCCCTGAATATGTTCTCAGAAGGTGTTGACCCTGAACTGGACTTCCATAACCTGCCTGATATTGCAGACAAATATATGGAATTTACAAAGATGGACATCAATCCGCGCTCACCGTATGCAGGCGGCCTTGCTTACACTGCTTTGTCAGGCGGTCACCAGGACGCTATTGCAAAAGGTCTTGCAGCCCGCGTTAAGATGGACAAGAACGCAATCTGGGATGTTCCTTACCTTCTGATTGACCCCCACGATATCGGCCGCCAGTACGAAGGCATTATCCGTATCAACAGTCAGAGCGGAAAGGGCGGTGCAAGCTTTATTCTTGAACACAACTTTGGTTACGCAATTCCAAAGGCAATGCAGCCTGCAATCGGCGACCTGATTAAGAGCGAAAGTGATAAAGCTCAGCGCGAATTGCAGCCGGAAGAAATCCTCAACTTCTTTACAAAACAGTGGCTCGACGTTAAAGCACCGCTGGAAGTTGTTGACCTTGCTTCTACTCATATCGAAGGCAAAAACGAAGAAGAAAACGTTGCAACCCGTGGTATAATCAAATACAACGGCAATCAGATTTCTATCGGTGGCGCCGGAAACGGACCTCTGGACAGCTTTGTCAACGCACTTGCCCAGACAGAAGTTCCAAAATTCAATATTACAGCCTTCCACGAACACTCAGTTGGACAGGGAAGTGATACAAGCGCAGTTGCTTACGTTCAGATTACAAAAGAAGACGGTTCGCAGAAGTGGGGCGTCGGTAAATCAAGCAACGTAGGACGTGCAGGTATTAAGGCTGTAGTTTCTGCGATTAACCAGTAGAATTTAACAGGAACAAAATGAAAAAACGTTTTTTTGTTGAATTATTGTTTTTGTGTGCGCTTGTGCATTTTACCTTTGCACAGGCGACTCCAGTTGAAGGTCTCTTCCGCTACAAGCTGGAAAACGGCCTTGAACTTTTTGTAATGGAAAACGACAGCGCTCCGCTTGCGTACATCGAAATCGCAATCCGGGGCGGTGCTGTAACCCAGACAAAAGAAAACTGCGGACTTTTCCATCTTTATGAACACATGATGTTCAAGGGGAATGAAAAGTACAGAAATCAAAAGGCCTGCACAGAAGCACTCAACAAAATGGGCGTTTCCGACTGGAACGGTACTACGGGCATTGACCGTGTAAATTACTTTTTTACCGTTCCGTCTTCCCTTGTCTATGACGGCCTTGAATACTGGTCTTATGCAATCAGAACTCCCCTAATGGATAGGGATGAATTTGAAAAAGAAAAAAACGTAGTTCTCGCAGAAATTTCAGGGGGGCAGAGCGAAAGCGGCCGTATCTTTGCGGCAGGACTTTTTAAAACCCTCTTTCCGGAAACTCCGTGGAGACTCGACTCAAGCGGCGCCCTTTCTACAATCAAAAATGCCACAATTGAACAGCTGCGCCAGATTCAAAAAGAATACTACGTTCCGCAAAACACTGCTCTCTTTGTCGGAGGCGATGTAAAGCACGACGAAGTTTATTCAATCGTAAAAAAAATCTACGGTTCCTGGGAAAACGGGCCGGAGGCCAGGGGCGGCTCTGTAAAGGTAAGCACACCGGACAAGGCTCCGTTAAAAGACGATGTAAAATACGTTTTTGCAGACGACCGCATGGGCGGAAACATAATTCAGTTTGTGTATTATTTACGCGGTCCTGATGCCGAAACCGACTCTTCCGACACTTATCCTG
>JAEENG010000115.1 GCA_016283615.1 Treponema sp. | reverse complement strand
TTGCCTGAGTCGAGCGCAGAAAGTGCCATGTCATAGCGTTCTTTCATTGAACGCGCTTTTCCGCAAAGATACAAAACTGCTCCGGCGTTTAAGCCGACAGCGTAACGGATTGTTCTGCGGCCCTTTCCGTTGAGAACTTCCATTGCGAGTGCGGCATTTTCCGGGCCGTTACCGCCAAAAAGTTCGTTTTCGTCTGCGTCGGTAATTCCAAACTTTGCCGGATTAATGACAAACTGGCTTTCCTTGCCGTTTTCATCAATTACGTAGGCGTTTGTCACTGCGCATGGAGAGATTTCATCGTAACCGTCTTCTGAGTTTACAACCATTACGCGTTTTGCGCCGAGCGCTTTTGCGGCTCTCGCATAATCCTGTAAAAGGTCTTTTGTATAAACTCCGAGAACTTCATACTGGGCGCCTGCCGGATTCAACAGAGGTCCCATTACGTTGAATATTGTTTTGATTCCGAGGGCTTTGCGGACAGGGCCTGCAAAGCGCATAGCCGAGTGATAAAGAGGAGCCATCAAAAAGCCAAAACCGGTTTTATTGATCATCTGCGCACTCTGCTCCGGAGTGAGGTTGATGTTGTAACCCAGTCCTTCAAAAAAGTCTGCGGCACCTGATTTTGATGAAACAGCGCGGTTACCGTGTTTTGCAACTTTTTGTCCGCAGCTGGCAGCAATCAGAGCCGAGAAAGAAGAAATGTTGAATGAACCCTTTCCGTCGCCGCCTGTACCTACGATTTCTGCAAGACCTTCGCTGCTTACAGGAACGGCCTTCTTTTTGCTCAAAAGAGCCTTTGCACAGCCGATCATTTCGCTTACTGCGAGCCCCTTGGAAGCCATTGCAACGAGGATTGCAGACATTACGCGTTCGTCCATTGTGCCGTCAGTCAGGTTTTCCATAAACAGGGCAGCCTGTTCTTCAGACAGGTCTTTTCCGGCAATGAGCTGATTCAAATACTGTGAGTGGTGAATATTTTCCCTCTGGTATTTGATAAAGCCTGTTAAAAGTGCTTTGCCGTTTTCGCTTGCGATGCTTTCCGGGTGGAACTGAATTCCTTCAATCGGGAGAGTTTTATGGCGGATACCCATGATGTCACCGTCCTTTGCACGGGCAGTAACTTCAAATTCAGGTGGGAGTGTGGATTCGTCAATTACAAGGCTGTGATAACGGGTAAATTTGGCGTTCATTCCAATGAGGCGGAAAAGTCCCTTGCCATCGAGGCGGATATCTTCAACAATTCCGTGACGGATGTACTTTGCCTGAACAATGCGTGCCCCAAAAGCTTCGCCGATTGCCTGGTGACCGAGACAGATTCCAAGAATAGGAATTTTGCCTGCAAAGTATTTGATTGCCTGTTCACAAATGCCTGCCTGATGTGGTGCACCAGGGCCCGGACTTACGATTAAGCGGGACGGGTTCATCTGGGCAAGCTGTTCAACTGTGTACTGGTCGTTGCGGACAACCTTGATTTCTTCGTCAGTAACAGTTGCAAGGTATTGAATTACGTTAAAAGTAAATGAATCATAATTATCGATAACTAAAATCATAAAAGTCCTCCAGTGGCGCTTACTTTGTCAAAGTGTCGATCAAAGCACCGAGTTTTTCGCAGGTTTCCTGATATTCGCGTTCAGGGTCAGAGTCGTAAACGATGCCGCCACCGGCCTGCAAACTGAAAATTCCATCTTTTTTAATCGTACAGCGGATTGAAATACAAAAATCCAGGTCGCCGCTGTTCTGAACATAACCGACTGCACCCGCATAGAATTTGCGCTTTGTTTTTTCAAGACCGCTCAAAATCTGCATGGCGCTGATTTTTGGAGCACCGCTTACAGTTCCGGCCGGGAATGCGGCACGCAAAACCTGAATCGGTTTGATTCCCTCGCATACCTTTCCTTCTGTGCTTGAAACAAGGTGGATTACGTGGCTGAAAAGTTCGCATTCCATAAACTGCGGAACGGTTACACTGCCTGTCTGGCAGACACGTCCGAGGTCGTTGCGTGCAAGGTCAACGAGCATCAGATGTTCTGCGCGTTCTTTTGGATTTGAACTCAATGTTTCCTTTAACTGCTCGTCTTCTTCGTCGCTTGCGCCACGGCGGATAGTGCCGGCAATCGGGTGAATTGTAGCGGTTCCTTTTCGTACGCGTACGAGGCTTTCCGGAGATGCGCCGGTAAACTGGAATTCACCAAAGTCGATATAGAAAAGATATGGTGAAGGGTTAACCTTTCTGAGTTTTCCGTAAACCTGAAGGGCGGTCGCCTTGCATTCAATCTGAACACGGCGGCTCGGAACTGCCTGAATGATATCGCCTGCAACAATGTGGCGTTTGAGGGCGGTAACTTTCTGGATGTATTCTTCTTTTGACTTTTCAATGTCGGTAACCATTTTGTATTCAAACGGACGGTTATCTTCTTCAACATAAGAAAAATCCATATCGTTCATGCGGCGTAGGAGTTTGTCAAAAGCTTCTTCAAGATCGATGCGGTGTTCGTTGTAATTCAGACCGAATACATGGATTTCTTCTGTAAAGTGGTCAAAAACGATGTAGATGTGGCCTGCAACAAAAAGGCTTTCCGGAATTTTAAGGCTGTCTTCCTGTTCAAAAAAGTGAATATTGTCGCAGTGTTTGGCAAATTCGTAACTCAGGTAACCAAGTCCCGAGGCAGGCAGAGGAATTTCTGCAAGCTTTCCTGAAGTTGAATCTTTATGCTGCTGTGCAACGTACAAAAGTGCGTCCAGAATGTCCGGTTCCTTTAAGTTTCCGAGTGCATCGCGGCTTTCTACGCCTTCTGTGTTGAATGGAATGCGTTTGCCTTCAACGATAAATGCGATTCCTTCGTTGTCCTGCACTGTTTTAAATGCTTCTTCCGTCATTAAAATTGAATAACGCTCACGGCCTTTAGCAAAACTGGCTGATTCAAGAATGGCTGTGGCCCCGATTTTTTTTGCCAGGAGATATGGCGTATATCTTACGTTTGGTACTGACTTATATAAAAAATTAATCGTAGAGCTCATAATTCCTCCGATAATGTTACTATGAATAGTAACATATAACAAACCGATGTTACTGTCAATAGAAACATAAATAAAATTTATAGAATTTTTGTTTTATCTGGAATTTTGCTTTGCAGTTTTGAAATTTTTTAGTAAATTTTTTGTGACGGAAGAAAAAGAGTCTTTCAAATTCAATTTAAGGAGACCCAGATATGGAAATTACATTGACAGAGGCAAACTTCGAACAGGAAGTTTTAAAAAGTGACAAAGGCGTACTCGTAGACTTTTGGGCAAGCTGGTGTGGACCATGCAAAATGCTTGCTCCTGTTGTGGCAGAAATCGCAGAAGAACATCCGGAAATCAAGGTTGGTAAAGTAAACGTTGATGATGAGGGCGAACTCGCTCAGAAATATGGAATCGTAAGTATTCCGACAGTTATGTTCTTTAAAGACGGAGAACTTAAAAAGACAAGCGTTGGCTTTGTTCCAAAAGAAGCTCTCCTCGACTTAACTAAATAATTTGCAGGCCGGTCTTTTGACCGGCTTTTTGTATGAGGTAAAAAAAATGGAATATTCTTTTGATGTTAAAAAAATTACGGAAGAACTTGTTGAATGGATTCGCACCTGGATTAAAAACAACGGAAACGACAAGACTAAAGTTGTAATCGGTGTATCGGGAGGAAAAGACAGTTCAACTGTAAGTGCCCTTCTGGTCAAGGCTCTTGGAAAAGACCGTGTCGTTGGGGTAATGATGCCAAACGGCAGGCAAAAGGATATTTCTGACTCACAGAAACTTGTTGAACACCTTGGAATTCAACATTTTACCGTAAATATCAATAAGGCTTACAAAGGATTGCAGAAGGCCTTTATTGAAGCCGGAATCGCTGAACCGGAAGCGTCAGGCTCAAAGGCAGCAGACGATGTCTTTACACCGGGATTCAGGACAAATACACCTGCGCGACTGCGCATGACAACCCTGTACGGTGTAGGCGCAATGATCGGTAACTGCCGCGTTGTAAACACCTGCAACCTGAGCGAAGACCTGGTCGGCTACTCAACTTTTTACGGAGACTCGGCAGGAGACTTTGCTCCAATCAATAAACTTACCACAGAAGAAGTCGTTCAAATCGGCGACTATCTCGGACTTCCACACGATTTGACACACAAGGCGCCGAGTGACGGAATGTGCGGCAAAACCGACGAAGACAATCTCGGCTTTACTTATCACGAAATCAACGAAATTGCCCGCCGTGGAATCAAAGGTCCAAATTACGACAAAATCATTCAGAAATACAACTGGAACATTTTTAAAGTCCGCATCATAGATTTGCCGTGCTACAGACCAGATCTGCCGTTAAATTTCGAAATATAATGATGTTATATAAATTTATGTTTAAATAAAAAAAATTGTCGAATTCTCCTCACTTATTGGTTAAAATTATAAGTATATATATGTAGATTAATGCCTTTGACAGACATTTTAAAGTGAGGATTTTTATGGCAAATCAAAAGAAGAAGAGAAGTTTAGTCTTTGTTCTGGTTCTTTCCCTGGGATTTTTAATTTTGTGTATCAACACATTCCAGTCGGTTTTAATCGGAAAATTGTCTAGACGCTCGCTCATCCGGGATGATACGGAAGACTATACCAATATGTGTACAGCATATACACTTGCGGTAGAAAACGAACTTGAATCACGCATGAATGCTTTGTCACGTTATGTTCATGCTGATATTGCCGGATGGGGTTCTGTTGAACAGATAGGACGCTGGCTTGAAAATGAAACAGTTGATGCCGAAAGCGGCTTTGACTATGTAATGTTCTGTGGTCCAGACGGACTGGCTTATACTACAACAGGTACCCGAACAGATATTCATACACGTCCGTACTTTACGGCAATTCTTGAGGATGGAAATTCAAGATACATTGACGACCCGGTAATTTCCAAAACAACAGGAAATCCTGTAATTCATATCACACGAGCTGTTGAACAGAACGGACAGATAGTCGGCCTTTTTGCAGGTGTTATGAACCTTGACAAAGTAAGCGCCATCACAGCAATCAAATTTGGTGAAGGCGGGTACGGCTGGATGCTTGCAAGCGATGGTACAGTTATCGCTCACCCTCGTGAAGAATTCATTATGAATAAAAACTTTATTACCGGCCTGTCGGAAGGTTTTGAAGATATGGCAGCAGTTGCCCAGGAAATTGCCAACCACAACCAGGGCAATGCGGTAATCAGAGGTCTTAACGGCGGAAGAGATTATATTTTCTACCGTGGAATTGAAGGTTGTCCATGGGGACTTGCCCTTACAGTTCCTGAAGCACAGATGACAAATATTTCCATGGAAATCAGAAAGGTACTTCTTGCCTGCGGCGGACTTGCCGTAGCAATCTTTGTACTGGTAATCGGACTTGCAATTGCAGCAAGCTTAAAGCCGCTCAAAATTGTAGAAAACGCAATTACCGGAATTTCTGCAGGAAACGCCGACCTTACCCAGCGTATCGAAGTTAAATCAAACAACGAAATCGGAAGTGTAGTTCAGGGATTCAACAACTTTACCGCCAAACTTCAGTCGATTATCGCTGACGTAAAATCATCAAAAGAAGAACTTGCAATTGCCGGTCAGAACATGAATGCAAGTACTGAAGATACAGCTTCTTCAATTACACAGATTCTTACAAGCATTGATGAAGTTACAAACCAGGTAATGAATCAGAGTGCCGGTGTAGAAGAAACAGCCGGTGCTGTAAACGAAATCGCTTCAAACATTCAGTCACTTGAACACATGATTGAAAACCAGAGTGCGGGTGTTACACAGGCATCTGCCGCTGTAGAAGAGATGATTGGAAACATTGCTTCGGTTAACAAGTCAGTTGACCGAATGGCTGAGTCATTTCAGGAACTCAATGAAAACGCCCACACTGGTTTTATCAAGCAGCAGGACGTTAACGAACGTATTGTTCAGATTGAACAGCAGTCATCTATGCTTAAAGAAGCAAATACTGCAATCAGTGCAATCGCCGAACAGACAAACCTTCTTGCCATGAACGCCGCAATCGAAGCTGCACACGCCGGTGAAGCAGGAAAGGGCTTCTCTGTAGTTGCTGACGAAATCC